>CAOKPU010000012.1 GCA_948470755.1 uncultured Lachnospiraceae bacterium
AGTGGGAACAGGTAAATCGTTTCTTTCCGGATGCATTGCAAAGGAATTGCTGGAAATGGGCAATTCTGTCATATATTTCAGTGCCGTCGGATTTTTTGAGGCATTATCCCACCTTTCTTTTGATTATAAAAATAAAGAAGAACTTCATAATGTATATGAAGATTTTTATCAATGTGATTTATTGATCATTGATGACCTTGGAACGGAGCTGACGAATAACTTTGTAACTTCCCAGCTTTTTTCTTGTCTGAACGAAAGGCATATGCGGAAAAAATCAACGATTATCTCCACCAACTTATCTTTGGAGGAATTGCGCAACCGCTATTCCGACAGGATATTTTCCCGGATTACAAGCAATTACACAATTTGCAAGCTTTCGGGCCCGGATATCCGGATCTATAAGAGGTTAAACAAAACAGAATAAGCCAAAGTTAAATACGTGAATACGGAAAGCGAGGATTTTTCATGGCAAAACGCGAAGAAAAGAGAAATTTGGAAACTATCCCTGTCGGTTCCCTGGGGATCATCCCTCTGGAAGGCTGCAGAACCCTATGTGAAAAGGTAGATTACTATCTTGTCAAGTGGCGGACGGAACGGGAAAGCGAACACAAGGACAGCCTTGCATTTGCCGGCTATCAAAGGGATTCCTATATTCTGGGCGCAAAAGTCCCCCGGTTTGGATCCGGGGAAGCTAAGGGCATCATTTTAGAATCTGTCCGCGGCACCGATTTATATCTTCTTGTCGATGTGGCTAACTACAGCCTTACCTATTCTTTATGCGGTCATGAAAACCACATGTCTCCCGATGACCATTATCAGAACCTGAAACGCATTATTGCCGCTGTCGGCGGAAAAGCCAGAAGGATTACGGTCATCATGCCTTTCCTATACGAAAGCAGACAACACAAAAGGACTTCCAGAGAATCTTTGGACTGCGCCCTGGCCCTTCAGGAAATGGTTTCCATGGGAGTCGACAATATCATTACTTTTGACGCCCATGACCCAAGAGTGCAAAACGCCATTCCCCTTCATGGTTTTGAAACAGTACAGCCTACTTACCAGTTTATCAAAGGCATTCTTCAGAATGTGGACGAACTGGAACTGGATTCCGACCATATGATGGTGATCAGCCCTGATGAAGGCGGCATGAGCCGGGCTATCTATATGGCTAATGTTATTGGGCTGGATATGGGCATGTTCTATAAGCGCCGGGATTATACCCAGGTCGTCAATGGACGCAACCCCATTGTCGCCCACGAGTTCCTTGGGACAAGCGTTGAAGGGAAGGATATGATCATTATTGACGATATGATTTCTTCCGGGGAAAGCGCTTTGGAAGTAGCCGCGGAGCTGAAAAAGAGAAAAGCAAACCGGGTGTTTATCTGCGCTACTTTTGGTTTATTTACCAATGGGCTGAAACGGTTTGACCAGGCTTTTGCCGACGGCCTTATTGACAGGGTATTGACCACTAACTTAATCTACCAGACTCCCGATCTGCTTTCCAGGGAATGGTACATCAATTGTGATATGAGCAAATATATTGCTTATATTATAGATACGCTGAACCATGATGCATCCATCAGCGATCTGCTGAATCCTAACGAACGGATCCAGAGTATTGTAGCAAGATATAAAAGCGGTGATTTTGACGATTAATATCACGGCAGGCCTTTGCACCGCTAAGGCCTGCCTGTTATTTCATTAAAAGAGGTGTCTGTATGGCTTATATAATTATTATACTTATATTAACCGGCATTATTATTTTTATGGGCTACCAGTTGCGTATCAAAGATATCCACTATAAATACAAAACAGACAAAATGTCTCATCTCGAACACAGCTATGAAGACAAGATTCACGATCTGGAAGGCACAATCCATTCTTTGAGCCAGACTGCGTTTACCCATACCGTAACAAAAATCGGAAACATAGATTATTTTATCGGTCAATGCGCTTCTCTTTTCGAGAGGTATCCCGATTCCGTCTTTATTATGATCGGCTTCAGCATCTCTAACCTGGGCAAGATCAACCAGTTTTTCGGCCCTTCGGAAGGCGATAAGGTCATGGTTTATACCGCCGATATATTAAAAAACTGCGTCAACGGCAATGCCGTCTATGCCCATGTCAACTCCAACCTCTTTGGCATCCTCCTAAGGGATTCTAATGAAGAGGAAATGTTGAAAATTATTGATGCTATCAATGGCAAATTGAAAGATTATTCCTCTGCTTTCGCGGTATCCGCAATATTCGGCATCTATTATATTGATCGGGACAAAACAGGCAGCAGTATGATGGACATTATGAACTACACCTTATTGGCGCAGAAGGCTGTTACAGACCCAAAAACCATGAATTATGCATATTTTACCGAAGAACTCAGCCGTACCTATAATGAAAATAAAAAAATGAGCGTTGAAATGGAAGAGGCCTTGGACAGCCATAAATTTATTGTTTACCTGCAGCCCATGATCGATCTGCATTCCTACCAAATTGTATCTGCGGAAGCCTTGGTGCGCTGGGATTACCCCGGCAAGGGCATCCTTTCCCCCTATGCTTTCCTTCCTTTATTTGAAAATACATCGCTCATCCAGAAATTGGATTACTATATGTGGGAAGAATGCTGCAAGATCCTAAGACGTTGGATCGATAATAAAATGGCTCCCATTCCCATCGCCATGAATATTTCGCCAATCCATCTACAAGGACCCGCATTTATTGACAAGCTGGAACAATTGATGCATTCCTATCTGATTTCCAAAGATTTGCTCGTACTTGAACTGCCGGAAAGAGGAGTGGCAAATGCAACAAAAGAAGTCTCTGAACTCATTATAAAATTAAAAGAAAAGAATTTTTCCCTTTGCATTGATAACTTTGGAAGCGTGCATTCTCCATTGAACCTTTTGAAAGATTATCCAATCGAACGGATTAAGCTGGATCGGAACTTTTTAACAAAGAACTCCTCTTCCAATGAAGGCCTTACCATTCTGCGTTATTTGGTCGCTATGGCAAAAGAACTGAACCTGACCATAATCACAGAAGGCGTGGAATCCCTGCAACAGGCTAACTTCCTCGCCGACATCGGCTGCGATATCGCCCAGGGATATTTCTTTGCCAAGCCCTTGGACGTAAGGCATTTCGACCAGTTGAACAAATCCATGCTCCGTAACTTGTACCGCCCGTCAGAATATTATCCCACTTTTGAGGACTTCGCCAAAGATGTGGATATCCTGACGCAGATGATGCAGAGAGTCGGTTAAAAACAGCAGCAAATGGTAAAAACCATTTTGCTGCTGTCTTTATTTATCCTCTAATAATCCAGATCCGTTTTCAATTTCGCTACCGTAAATACAAAGAAATCACTAAGAGCTTCGTTTAATTCCCGTTCAATGTCTTCTGGAGGCTGATCGGATATCATAACGGAAGCCTGAATCTTATAGTTGGACAGATCCATCTTTTCCGCATCCTGTACTGTCAATACCAAGTCTCTTGTAATCACTCCGCTTCCCGCATTTCCTGTCCCTTTTTTAATTTCATTCCAGCTAAAATGATAGGTTACATATCGCGAATTCCCAAATTCCCCCGTTGACGAAGGCCCCTTCTCCAGGTTTTTCTGTACATCGGATGCCGGAGGGCCTGCCAATGCTAATGATAATTGACTGCCTGTATAGGGTTTATAAACCGGCGTCCCGTTCCGGTTCGTCTTTTCCAGGATATGATAAGTCACCGTATAATATTTATCCGCTATCTGCTGGTTCGTCATTTCATTATTGCTTATAATTCCATTAAAATCCAATTTGAAATCAAAATGGATCTCATGCGGCATAGGAGTCTGGCCCTGATAAGTATTGATGCCAAGTTCCATCAAATCTTTTGTTTCCAAAGCACAGGCCATATCCGTTTTTCTCTTTGCGGCCACGACCTCCTCATAAGTATCCAGCAGCTCCCCTCCTGCAGGATAATCCGCATCTTCTATCCTCAGCAGTTCCAAATGGATCACATAATTGCTCTCCGTATAATCCGCCAGATCAGCATTCAAAAAATTCAGTGCGATCTTTAGATGTTCGCTGACCATACCTTCAATATTATTCGCCCCATTGCCGTCTATGTCTTTTTGGATCATATCTTTTAATGCATCCAAGGAAAATTGAATCTTTCCATCCTTATAGAAATATACGGCGGTGCGGTTCACATAAGAGCCAATATTTTCTTCCGGCTTTATTTCTTCCTCCCAAGGTTTTAAACGTATTCCATTGACCGTTACATTGGTATTATCCGGTAGCCTTACCCGGTTGCCATTCACATCGGCAAGGTAAATCCCCACTTCCAGATATTTATTATGATTTGCACTGTCTATTGTGGTGACTTGGCTGTTTAACGCCCTTAGCCAATATTCTATCTCGCCGGCAATCTCAAAAGTAGCGTCTATCACGACTTCTTCGCCATCCTGTATGCTTCCTTTAACATCGGTTCCATTCTCCTCTCCTTTGAAAACAAATCCAAGAGTAAGCCCCGGCTGCATCGTCACATTCAGGTCAGTATGTTCTGTCAATGTGGTCCTTTTTTCAATTTCCTCATCCAGCTTTGGCGTTATATGGTAATCCCTGGCGTTTCTTGTCGTCAGTTTCAATTCCTCGTCTACCAAAGTCGTATCTACAATGATTAAAAATCTTTCCACCGCTACATCCGTATACGGCTGATCCATATCTTCCGCCGGAAACTCCTTCCCGTTTTCATAAATATCCTTTCCATCTTCTCCATGAATCGGCTTATTTTTATATTTCGGGGAATCAGGATCCTTGGGATCTTCCACAAACTGGCTAAACTTGATCAAAGTATCCTTATCTTTCACAGTATAGTAATATACCTTACTGGAATCGCTGACATCGATCAAGGTAAGCCTTGTGCCTGCCCAGAACTTCGCCGGCACCGCATTGCCGTTCGCATCCATATAAGTAATTCCCAGCGTCTTATCAATGCAGATAGGATTATCTTCCGTGCTGTATTTGTTCCTCGCGCTACCATAAATATACTCCATATACAATGTATAGGAACTGTCATTGGCAAGAAGAGGATTCTTGCTGACTCCCTCCCTTTTTGCTTTATCCGCGTTATACACTTCGCCTTCCACCATTTTCAGGTAAGTGTCTATCGTCAGCCTTTCTACTACAAAGACAGGTATCTGCAATACGATTTTTCCCCCGGTCACTGCCTTATCATCCATCCCGGTATAATCGTCCTGTTTATAAGTAACCGTAAGCAGGGAAAAGGTGCCGCTGCCATCCTCCTTTTCTTCATCGAACGCTCTATAGGACAATTCCGCCCGGCCATTTTCCTTCACACTCCACTCGATGCTGTTCTTTCTGTCCGGGTCCATATCTTCTTCTATCGTACCATCCGGAAGAACCGTCATCGGCTTCACCGATACATCCATGATCCTGCTGATGCCATAATCGTAATCCTCATTTTGACCGCTTTCCCCGCTATTATGGATGCCTCCTGCCCCCGTCAGCAATGCAAGCACGCTGCCCATTAATTGATCCACGGTGCCATATTGGGTATCAATGACTATCATGGGAAGTTTTTCCTGATTTACCAGCAGCTTGGAAAGATATCCTTCTTTATTTCTGTATACGTTTTGATAAATCTCTTCCACAGTTTTTCCGTTATCATCCGCTATCCGTAAACGGTATGCATCCAACAGACGGTCAGCTTTCCCGCTTTTTACCGCCTCCGCGTATTCTTCCAGCTCCGCTTCCGCATTTATCTGGGAAAACAGGCTGTCCCTGCCCATCGGCGCGTCTTTCCAGGCTTCTGCCGCCGTATTATTTTGCAAATCCGGTTCATAATAGACTACATGTATATTTTCCCTGTAGGAATAAGGGAAAGACAGCATCTGATTCCCCGGTATGCCTGACAGCGTCCCGCTGCCCACATCCACGACAGGCCTGGTCGCGTTTTCATCCGTATAGATTACATCCGGCATCAGGAAATATGCATGTCCGCCGCCCTCGTACATTCCTGCGACATTCCCGAAATATCCCGCATATTTGTTCAGATCTTCTTCCGTAAGCTTAGCCGGCAATGCGCCAAACCGGTTTCCGTCCCACAACCCGGCATCCTTCGTCTCCAGCCCGTCCAGACAGGCTTTTATCTTTTCCGCCTGTTTTTCCGGCAAGGATCCTAACAGATTTTTCTCAGCCGCCTCGCAATATCCTATCCGGTTATCCTTGATGACGGCATGGTATGCAAATATCTCTTTGCTTAGGTCCAGATAACCAAATACTCCCCCGGCGCTTTGCCGTCTTCCATCAGACAGATTATTAGCAAAAATACGATTATCTTCTATAGTAATATGATTTATATTATGGCAATCGTCCGTATTTTCCGAATTGCCCTTTCTTCCGCCAAAACCTCCGGCCGTACCATATATCTTATGATCTCCAAACCCTGCGATCAAGTTTCCGCTTATTTTTACTTGGTCAAAACATGTCTTTTTGCTCTCATCTGCTCCAAATACGCCGCCGGCCATATAACCCAGCAGGCGGTTATGGCTGATTGTGAGCGCATGGTCTTTGTTCCCGTCAGACCATACATTCCCAATCTGCTGGCTGTTGCAGACAATCCCTGCGATCCCTCCTGCATTTTTTCCATAAATATCACAATGATCCACTGCTATTTTTGCAAGCTTCTGGCTTCCTTTATCATTTGCCGCATAGATGCTTCCATAAATCCCGCCGCACCCGGCATTTGCCGCCATATCGGATATGCTTCCATTCGTCCCTATCATACATGCGGCAACCGATACCTCATCCAATGTCGTATCCGCCCATGTCTCTATGCCTGCATTCCTTGTCCCCGCCTGTCCGATTACTCCGCCGGCTGCGCCGGATCCGCTTTGGATCATGCATTCTTCCACCACTGTCTTTTGGAGATTCATCGTTGTCATTGTTGCCAGCCCGACTATTCCGCCGGCCGCCCTCTTAGAGGTTCCGGTCGCACTGTCTTTTACCCGCTCCTCCTGTCTCCTGTCATCTGAAAGTATATTCATTCCCGATACTTTTGCATCTGTGATAACAACATCGCTCCGGTTGTTATCCGAATATGTTTTGCCTTCTACGGAAGCCCCGATCAGGCCTCCTGCATTGGATAAGCGGGATAAAATTTCATACTGGGGCCTTCCGTCCTTCAGATCCCCTCTCACCTGTACGCCATCGATACGGATCTTACTCTGCCAATAAAAGCTTCCGATCAGGCCTCCCGCGTGCAGATCGCCCTGAGCCGGGACGCCGCTTCCCGTTTCCACATCATATGCGGAACGGATATTGGTATTTATAACTTCCGTATCCGTTATCGCGCAAAATGCTTTTCTTTGCAGTTTCCCAATGATCCCTCCTGTGCCAAACGTGCCATATTCCGTTTCATTTCTGTTTTTGCTCTCTATTATGCTGTCGGATACAGTGATGCCGGAAATCTTAATACACTCTTCATTTTCATTCTTTCTCCATCCATAATACTCCCCGATAATGCCGCCGGCACTGTCTCCTCCGTCCAAGGCCGCATATCGCACATCCGCTATGCCGGCCTTTCCTGTAACCGTAAGTTTAATCTGCGTTTCCACAGGATTCCCGTCATGATGTTTCCCTACATGGCCAATCAAGGCGCCGCATCGCCCTCTGGCATTTCCTTCCTGTGTATTACCGCTCATTCCGGTCCTGTCGCCTTCATTTTCGATGGAAACGTAGTAATCCAGGCTCCCGTTGTCTTCTTCCCCCGCTACCCTGCATCCGATCAGTTCCAGTTCATAGCCATTCAGGGCATCTGTGTGCCAGGATCCCATTACACCGATAATTCCGCCGCTGCTTCCTCCCACTGCATGGATGGAAACCCCTTTTCCTCCTAGGCTGCCTTTGTCCGACAACACCTGGCAATCGGTAAATGAATATCTTTTTCCTTTTTCATTATTTGACGGCAAGTTGATCCATGCCGCAATGCCTGCCGCATGGCCTTTACTCCATACATCCACATTTTTCACAGTCACGTTGCTGATTGCCCATGGCCGCCGCATCATCCCTATCACCGCCGCCGCCCGGTCCGCCGAATAATTCGTCGCGGCATTCCCTTCCATAGAGTTGCTGCTTTTAAACGTCCCCGTCACCACCACATCTTTGATAAAATAGTTATTGACGGCATCCGTATTCACCAAATCATTAAACAAGGCGGCCGTATGGATCCCTTTGGCGTAGTCATTCACCATCTCAGCTTTTACAGTAGCCCCGTTTCCATTGAAATTCGCCCTGAAATCAGAATAAACCCCGCCTCTCGGCGTTAAATTCACCGTTGCCGAATCTTCCCTGAATACTCTGTAAGTAGCCCCTAGGCCGCGGAAGCCTCTTCCATATACCGATAAATCATAATCGACTTCTTTTGCGCCATCATCCGTCAGTGTATAAGTCATGGATGCCCTGACCGCATTCGTTACCGCATTCAGCCTGCTTCTATAACCTGACGGAGTACTATCCATTGTCCGGTAAAAGCCATTGCCCATACTGCTATCGCTGTCATCCGCACTGACCCCGTCAAAAGAAAAATATTGATATATATATGGATACCAATATACATTGTCATCCTTCCTTGTTGCTCTTGTATATTCGGAGGTCAGGCCCGTAACATTTCCAATCTCAGTATAATCCGCTTTTCGGCAGGAAGCTTTCTTATCATATCCTCCGCCATCGTAGTATACCGAAAACGAATCCGAATTGATCGCCATGGACACAAGCTGAAGCTGGGCCCCGTTTGCGATATTGCAGATATAATCCCCTCCGCCGGATATGATCGGTATGCTTCCCTTTTCCCCGGCCATCCCGGCAGCGGTAATCACATCGTAAGTGTTGGAAAAAGGCAATGCATCATGTCTGTAAATGCCGGGAATATGCGTACTGCCATGTGGAAGCGTTGCATCATTCGATAACCCCCCTTCATAAACAACAAATCCATTCTCCACTTTTCCCACAATTCCCGACACATAAGGGTAATCCGACAGATCCGGCATCCCGGATTCCATATGTTCGTTGCTGCCTCTTAACAATCCCCAGCAAAACCCTGACAGATTATCTTCCGACAGATTGCGCAGGATCAACGACCCTTGCTGCAAGGTCCCTACATAACCTCCTACTGCAGCATCCCTGCCTGCTCCCGCCGCATCCACCGCAATCAGGCTTTCTGTCGTCACATTATCTATAATATTATCCCCTCCCAGAATGCACGCTATGGCGCTGCCTCCGCTATTCCCCACACGGGCCACATTCGTCAGCCGGTCATTGTCATTCTCCGGCACTTCCGGGCTGATGATCTTTATATCTTTTATAACGGCGCCTTTGGCAAACTGAATGAAACCATAATAATTGCTTGTATTCCCCTTTCTTTTATGAGGCAAGGTAATAACCGGGTATGTCCCGTTGTTTTCTTCGCCGGCAATAACGCCGGAAAAAGGAAATGTTTCCGTTCCCAACCCTACAAAGCTTTGCACGATCGCCGCATCCCCGGATCCTCTCAGTTCCGAAAAGTCAATATCTTTTGCAACTACATAATAAGCTTTCCTAAGCTCTTCCTGTGTGGGAAAACCGCTGTTCCCATAAGTCCTTAGCGTACCCTTGGTATGTGTCTTGGTGCAGATCCCATCCCCGGTCGTATTCTCTTTGTCCCCCGGCTTCCTGATCTGCCAGCCCTCTAAGTATTGCTGATTATTCCCATACATCAGATAATAAGACAAGGCCAGGAGCTGCTTTGCGCTGTCAATCCGATACGGATCTTCATAGATGCCGCAGCCCTCCGTAATGGATACATTCTTAGGGTTTACCTGGATATTTTTGGTTCCGTCATGGCTGGTACATACATAAGGCAGATATACATTCCAATCGGCAATTGCCGCCACCAGATCCGCCTCTCCTTCCGTATTCCAATATTCCACTCCATTTTCAAGTTCACGCCCTACCGTTACATACCCGCCTATGGTTTTATAATTGTTATCCCCATGGATCCCTCCTGTAAAAGGATCCCTTGTGGAATTTGAAGTATCAGCCATATCCATCCCCTTATAAGCCTCTTCCGTGAACAGATACCTGACCCTCCCTTTGTTTTCCTGCGTGTTATCGGTATATTGATGGATATCGATAAAAGAAGCAAACCGGAAGATTCCTTCGCTTTTATCTGCCGGATTCCTATCCGGATTCTTACCCCCTATTTTCACATTGGTAAAATCCAGCTTCAAATTCTTTGCCCATGTATTCCCCACTCTGCCAATCAGAGCCGCCGCCGCGTATTTCTGCCTTGAGCTGCCGTTATAGCCTTTTGTCCGGATCCAACTGATATCTATATCGGAATTATCCTCCACCGCTCCGATCAACAAGCCATATCCATGAGCCGCGCCTCCATAATTATTCATATATAAATCTTCTAACTGAATACGATAGATTTGATTTGTCCCTTTGATCGACATACTGAATAAAGCCCCGGAGTTCTCTCCAAGACGAGTGATTTTTCCTGCCAGCGTCAGGAAATCCTCATCGCCTTCCACACGCATCCCCCCATTGGGACTAAGCAGCAGGCCTCCCTGGAGCATATAATTTTCCCTCCACACGCTTTCGCCTTCCGCCAGGCCGGGGGAATCTATTTTATCCCCGTGGAATATGATTTTTGCCTTTCCTTCTCCTTTTACCACACAGTTTTCTACCGGAGTAGGGTAGTAGCTTCTCCTGTTTAAGTCGATTTCCCCGCTTAATGTAATGTCCTCATTTTTCGCCGGCACTATCCCATTTATAAAATAAGGCTTTAAATATCTGCGGATAGAATCATTCATATATTGGCTCAAATGCCAGATCATGATTTGATCCCCATCTGTCAGTTTCATCGCCGCCCCATCCAGCTCCCTGCCCGCCATAAAAGAATCGCCGTCTGCCAGGGAAGATCCAAATAAGTTATAGTAATATCTCGCATTATCCGATCCTGCATCATTTTTCAGCAAATGACTCCTATATGCGACAAAATCAGAGCCAAAAGCCGGGCTAATAATATTGACGATCCCTCCCATCGTATGGTTTCTGTTATTTTTATCCTTACCAATATTATTACCTACGATTTCGCTGAATTTCCCAGTTTCGCCCGTTATTCTTACTTTTGCATTATTGGCGGTATAATTGATATTTTTTGCCCCCACATCCTGGCCCGCAATCTGATAGCCTTCCAATTCTATCAACGCCTTATGCCCATTATGGAACAAAAGCCCGTTATGATTACTTTCTCCCGGCGTAGCATAAAAAGACCCATTTTGGATCTTCACATCTTTTAACTGGATCCTTCCTGTCACTGTATGTACCAGCCCGCCGTAATTGCCTCCTGTGGAATAGGCAGGGCCGTCATCTGCAGTACCTCCCTCCCCTACCGTCAGCCCATTGATGGAATAATTGCTTTTATCCGGGGCAATACCGTACCACTTCCACCCAAGGAAACCGCCTGTATCCTCCCTATCCTGTATCGCCATTTCGGCGTCATTGGTTACCGTAATATTTTTCAAAGCCAGTATGACCCTGTCGCCGCCCTTATCCAATGATTCATTTTCCGTATTGATCTGCGTTATCATACCGCTTACAAAACGGCTGCTGGAAACAATCTCCTCTGCCAGCTCCAGATCCTGTATTTTAATCACAGGAACAGACCCCAGGTCCGCTTCATATTTGGCAAGCAGCCCCCCGCCATATTGTTTTTCTCCGGCAGCGCCTGTACTCTGGTTGATTTCCAGCCTACCGCCAATCCGGCTTTGCGTCACGCTTAACTCCACATCTCCTCCTGCGCGGTACTGGGCAAACATGCCTCCATATAAATACGGCGACGCCGCCTGGCTGCCGGTCATAGTAAGCCGCATATCCACATTATGGACTTTTATATTGCCGGAAGCATATGCGCAAAGCCCTGCTGCAGCTTCCCTTGCATAATGGATTTCCCTTTCAAGCGTCAGATTCCGGAACTCTGCCCCCTCGCCCGCATAAGGGAACAGGGAAAGATAAGATTGATAAGTGGTACATATGCCTAGACGGATGACTGCCTCCCCCGCCCCAATCAGCTTTCCGGTAAAGCGTTCCGCATCCGCCTTCCCCCTGTCATTACGATTCAAAGAGTAAATTCCCGATTCCTCCAGATCAAAGCTGCCATCCGCCGGATTTTCCAGCGAATAATCGGATGCAAGCAAGATCCCTTTATTTGCGCCCGGGAAACAATTTGCCGCGAATCTCCCCTCTGAATTCAGCATAATTGCCAGACGGATAATATCCGCTTCCGTATCCAAAGTCCATGCGTTCCCGGAACCCGTAACCGTTCCCTTTACCGCTTTTTCCACATAGGAAATAAGAGGGCTTCCTTCCCCCCAACTGCCGTTTTTATAAACCCCTCCATAAGAACCGATATCATCTACCCATGCTTTTCCTTCCGTTCGTTGGTAATTTCCATTTTCTTCAAAGTAAACCAGGGCTTCTTCCTGCTTCCCTGCGATATAGCCTCTTTCCGGGCTGGAACCGGTAATTTCAAGCCCCCTTACATCGATATTCCTATCCAGGGCCGCCATACTGTTCACACGGATGTTCCCAAATATTCCTCCCTGGATCTTTTGATCCGCCCGCGGATCCAATGTGGAACTTATCGACGCATTCGTCACTTTAACAACGGAACGTTTTGTCCCGTCCCCAACGCTTCCTATCATTCCCCCGATTACCGCGGCCTGTCCCACTCCTCCTTTGACCGATGCATGATAAATCTCAATATACTCTCCTTTTGCATCCCCAATCATACCTCCGGCAGCGCCTGAAGCCGAAACCGTCCCTTCCACTTGCATACATTGGAAATTATCCGCTTCCCCCGGCAGCCCTATACGGAAATTGGATCCTTCCACGCGGCCCACTGCCCCGCCCGCACATGAACCTCCGCTTACATTGCCGGTTACCGTAATATGATGGAGAAGATGCCAGTCCGCGCCATTGGCATTCCCTACATCTTTTCCTTTAAAGTATCCTATCACCCCGCCTGCGTCTTTGGCGCTTGCAACAACATCCGCAGATACCTTTACATTTCCCAGGCTTATTTCCGTATCGATACATTCTCCCACCAGACCGCCTGCCGAATTCCCCTTCACGCTTCCTGTTACCGAAAATGACCGGGCATTTCCGGCCGTCTGGACCACCTTTCCTTTTTCTATCCTGCCGGCCAGACCTCCGCTTATCCCGCTACCGCCTACCTGGACCATCTTCTCGTCATCCGTCCCGTCCACATAGAGGACGCTTCCGTCTTCCATGCTTCCTGCCAGCATACCCGCGCATACTGTCCCCGTCACAGTCCCCATAGGGAAGACATCCGTTTTATGAACCTCTACAATGCCCTTGATCTTTCCTGCAAGACCGCCCGCATAGCCCCCGCTCACATCCGCCGGGGCATCCGCCGCCCCTCCTTTTCCCGGAATGCCAAGTTCTATTGTACTGCTTGCTTCATAGCAAAGCTTCACTGGGGTATTCCCCTTATTTTCCACTTCCCCGAACAATATTCCTGCGGCCCCTCCCGGGTTTGATACCGTTCCCGATACCGACACTTCGGAAATCTTTACCGTATCCGCCATGCCCGATGCGGCCACATGGGCTGCAATAATCCCTGTCGGGCTGGTCCCATCCCCCTTGATATCGGCGCTGATCTGCAGCTTGGACACAGTAGCCCCTGTTGCCGCATAATTCAATAAAGGCGTCGCAGTACGAAAACGCAATGTGCCATAATCATAGCTGGATGTTAATTCCCCTTTAAACGGCGCTTTATCGCTCCCAATCCCATGAAAAAAACCTTTAAGCGGAGTCAGATCCCATGTCCTCCCCCCGTCTTCCCCCGGACTCCCGTCTGCCTGTTCGCGATGGATAAACTGTATGGAATAGCCTTCAAAATCAAATCCCCCGTCGCTTTCACCCAGTTTCTGCAAAGCCATTAGATCCGCCAGATTTCTCACCAAAAACTTTTTCTCTTTATAATTTTTCAGTTCAGCCTGGTTTGTAGGCAGTTCCGATACCTCATCGCCAAACCGGTAAGTCTGGGCATATAAAGAGATATCCATGATTTTCCGGAATTCCTCTACTGTCAGATCCCACTCATCCAAAGTTTCTTTTTCTACCCCGCAAATCAGGCACTGGTATTTATCCGGATGCCCTTCCTCCTGTATCAGTTCAAAAATATGTACTCCATACCCATTCTCGCCTTTGCAGTCTAAACGTTCCGCCTCGCAGGACTGGCACACCGGTATGATCTCCCCTTCTGCCCGGTCCCATGTATGTTTATGATAAACCGCCCCTTCCCGGATAAAGGTTTCTGCGTTTATGATTCTTTTGCAAAATACACATTGATAAACTATCGTACCGTCCTGCGCCTGAACTTCTTCATATTCATGCACTTTACCGGGAAGGCATGAATCCGTTCCCGGGACATTTCCGCTGATCGTATCTTTTTTATCCGCCCCTCCATCTTCCGGCAGCCCTTCATCCTCCGGCACATCTTTGCCTTCCCCGCCGTCCGGCAGCATCCCTTCCTGATATGCAGCCTCCTTTGGGATTATCCCCTCTTTTGGAGCATCACCCAATAAACCTTCCTCACTGATTTCGTTTTTTGCAGCAAATACAGAATACATATCCTGATTGCTTAAAAATACCGCACCGGCAAGCCATATTGCTAATACTCTGCACATTCTCCCATTAGACTTTCTCATGTCATCACCTATCCTATATACTATCCCGCTAATTGTCCACTTTTACTGCCTTAACCGTCCCTTTCAGTTCGTCCAGCGACTGCATCCTATCGATTTTATCGTCAAACCCTTCTATATGCTGGCCATCATCTCTATACCTCTTAAAAAAAATAAATTTGATAGAGGAATAAGGCGCGGTTTCTATTACCATAATGCCCTTTTCCTCATCGTATTCCACCAGCCTGGTACCCTCTTCATGATTTAAATACCGGTCGTTTTCATTCAGCGCAAACATATCAGGATCCCATTCGATCCGTATCTTCTGCAGCATGTTGTCATTTCCGTCCACATAATAATTCCCCGTTGTTTTAAGCTGATAGACAAAAGCCGATTCTTCCTTTGCACGCGCTTTCCAGTCATCCGCTTCTTCCAGTTCATTTTCTATCGTAAACTTCTGATCCGTAATTTCCATTTCCGCCAGATTATACTCTGCCTTAATGATTCCGGCTATTTTTTTGGTATTCTCCAAATAAGACGGTTCGACAGGGTATGCCATCATCAATACGCGCGAGGGGATATATTCCTGCCCCTGGCTGTTATTTAAATCCACTCTCAAAACATAGCTTTCCCACGACAGCTTCCCGCCTTCTAGCGTCCCTTGGAAAGTTGCTTTCGTAAGATCTCCACTTGCACTGTTTAACGGGACAAATCGGTTATCCGCCACCACTCCATTCACTGCTTTCCCAATGCTGTAATCCGCCCCCGCAGGAGGATCCAGCAGGATAAATTCCACCGTATAGGCAACATCCAGATCTTTGTCATTATACAAAAGCTGGTTTGTATGGTTCCTCACTTCTACGTCAAACTGGAAGCTGCTGCTTGTCCAGGGTTCATTGCTCACCGCAACCATCAGGCGGCTCACCAATTCCGTTTCTTTCTTTAAGCTTTCTATATCCTCTATACCGCTTAATCCATCCTCTTCATACATATAATTGCTGCTGAAATAGAATCCGGAAGCAATCGCCATCCCTTTTTCATAACTGGTCTTATAATACTTGGAATATACGGTAATGGATATTGCCGCCAAAACCACGCAGCCTATGAGAACCGCAACCGCCTTCTTCCATTTTTCATTCACCATCTCAATACCCACGCCCCTTCCGCCATGCCGCTGCCGTTATTTTTCCGTAGGCCTTGGCTGTTTTGCATTCACCATCACATAAACCAGATCCGTTTCTTTTGTATATGCATTAAAATCCCTGATATCCTGCCACGTCATTTCAATCAGGTAATAATCGTATTCATAAGTGTTATCCCTATATGCCAGCTTCATATTCTCATCATCAAAAAACAAGTACTTTCCTACGTTTACAATATCATCCGTATCTGCCGCCCCGAAAACTTCTTTTTTCATCTTTTCCGTATTATCCTTCCCCTTGAGGGAGGATTCTTCTTTCGTCCAATAATACCGTTTATACGCAGGATCATCCCCTTCCATCAGTATAGCCCCCTCAGGAAGAGTCCCTCCTGCAGGTATTTCATGCCTCTTTAATGGATAAACGCGATAGTCCACGGCAAGATTTTCCGTATGCGCAAGCTGTAGTTCATAGTTAAATTCGGACTCTTTTACCAATTCCGACATATTGTCCTGCCCTGCATAGTTTTCCGGTATCCTGTTCGATACACAAATGACCGTATATTTTTCTTCCCCCGGATGAAGGTTCCCTATGGCAAATTTCAGGGAATCTTTGGCATTAGGGTTCATCAGATACAGATTATAGGGCGCCATCACAATAGCGGCGTCCGTCTGCGCCTGTTTCCTGTCATCCCTGATATACCAGGCCGCTGTCATGCCCGCCGTTGCCAGACAAAGCGCTATAAGAATCACCATTACCGTTATCTTCTTTTTTGCCGTCATTTCATCCCCGCTTTCCTGCATCCGCAATTCTTAAATCATATAGTCCGCGTCCAAAGGATGCCCGCATATATTTCAGTGTTTATCCTCTTTTGTATCCTGTCCTGCAATATACACTTCAAACCATATATCGTCTATATAATTGCCAAGCAATGTATCTTCTTCATCATATTCCCTGATCTTCTCCCTCCGCTCTTCGCCCGGCAGGTTTTCATTTCCCGGAATATCCGTATATTCATAATTCCATACCCAATAGATTTCCGCTTTGACCTCCTTATTAAACTCCAACGGCCCTATAGCGGCAGTGCCGTCATCCGATTCCACATCCGTATAATATTCCAGCGGGTTGGAGAACTTTCCCCATCTGCCCTGCCCGTTTCCGGAAGAAACTATTTCCATATTTGTATACACACGGATATGCCTTTCCATCACTTGCCGGATTTTCTCCTGTTGCTCCGGCGTAAGCTTGTCTCCGGCCGCAGGCTCCTGCTTATAGCAAAGTTTCACCTTAATGGAATATCCTGTTACGGATTCCCCTAACGATGTTATGTAAAAGGTCATAGGGCCGTACGCCCCCGGCGCAATCATCTGTTCTTTAATATTGTTCAATTCTTTCAGCCTGATCGGGATAATAGGAACCCCCTCCTGCGTGGTATCGGAAAGCTCCATTAAATCAGGGCCGCCCGGTTCTATGGCGACTTTTAATCCCCCAATGCCATTTGCAGCCAATTCCAGTCCATGGGCAGCCGTAGTATTATTCGCCGCATACCATGCCGTAGTCGCCGAAAAGAATACTATAAGAAGCAATATACACATAACGAAAGAAAGTATTATCTTTTCCTGTAATATCTTTTTCATTTTCCCCATATTTCCCACCTTGCCGCTTCCGCCTTTTTATCATGTCTTTCCATTACCGCTTTGCAATAATAACAATACGGATGCAGCATCCTGTTTTCGGTATAAAGCCCGTATTTTAAGACTTTAATCTCATCAATTCCCTGACCAAGCCGATCACGCAAGACGTAAAGCAAAGAATGACCGGCAATAAAACCACTACAAAGTAAAAATCCTGTCCTGCCAGCTTATCCAGAAAACGGGATAATATATCGCCATACGGTAGCTTTCCTACATATTTCCCGGCAATATCTTCCTCCGATACGGCATACTCATCCGTCCATGTATTATTATCGCCTTTGGTAAAATAGATAGTCTCGCCTGTCACATAATCTCTTACAATATCGCAAATCCTATGCGTATTATATGCCCCTCCCAAGGCAGGATCCCCCGAAACAAAAGTGATGATATCCCCCACAGCCAGTTCTTCTTTTTCTATTTCCTTAATAATAATGCAGTCCCCTCCGGAAAATACCGGTTCCATGCTGTCCGTCACCACGCGCAGCAGACGATAGCCAAAAAAATCCGGAGCCTTATGATAAGCCGCCGACACGATAAAATAACAAAGATACAAAACAATCCCTATAAATATTAAATTCCCTGTTCTTGATATGACTTTCTTCATTACTTACCGGACTTACGCGCTGCCGCCCTCTCCTGCCGTTTCCGGCGCAGCAGCTTTCTTCTCCCTTTCATTTTATCCGCCCTTCCATCTTCTTCCTTTAAAACAATATTTTTTTCCGTCTCCACATCTTCCAACGTCAATTCCCTGTTTCCCTGCTGAGCCTGATTTCTGCGGATTTCCCTCATTTTCTGTCTTTGTATCCTCTCAATCTCCGCCAGCTCCACTTTCCGTTTCATCTGCAGATCCGACAATTCCTTAATCACCAGTTTCTTCAACGCCGCATCGCTCAGGTTCGTTTTGCGGACTATCTCTTCCAACATCTGCCTGATCTGCTTTGCATCCATTTCCCTCTCTTTCCTCGGACGGTCGATGTCTATGTCATTGGCAAACTTCATATTATTATGGATCATGGAATAATCCCTGATAATAGTATTATAAATGTCTCTTTCAAACTGTCTGGATATGCCCGGCTCCTGCTTAACAATATTTACTTTATACCCTACTCTGTTATATGAGTGTATAAAATTCCATAACTTATGACACGCCTTGTAATCCTTGTTTTTTCCGATGACGTTTGTCTTTACGATAGGATGGGAAACTGCCGGATATCGTTTCATCATACCGATAAATTCTGTTGCCGCCAACATATTTACTTGTTGGTGTATCCTTATGATGCGGGCAAATATGTTATTATTTTCCTTTTCATTATTCACATCCGTCTGCTTTTCCTGTATCTTTACAGACAAATTATACTCTACGACCTCCGTATAATTATCCACGCGGGACTCCACTTCAAAAAAAGTCCCGATTTCATCCTTGCTGGCGTCAAATATAACATTAAAACGCTTATTTACAAAATATTGCAGCTCCGCCATCAATGTACAGATAAAGCGGTTTTCATAAATATTAATACTCTCTTCTTTATATACATTCAATATCCTGCTGGGGATAACCGTTCCATCCTCCTTATATTCATCAATCAGATCGCTATGCTGTAAAAGATGGCGGATAGACTCTGTCGTGATATTCCGCGCCATCGCCACATTCACCACTTCCCGCTCTTCCTCGATAAATTTCCTCGGATGGATGATGACATAATGCAAAGACGGCAAAGCTTCTTCTATTTCCCTTACCCATTCCTCATCAATGCTTTTTACCAGCTTTGCATTGGAAAATTTACAATAATTGCTGGAATTTTCCAGCAGATTATAGAAATAATTATAAAATTTGTCGCCTTTAAGCTGTTCCTGCATTTCCTCCCGGTTCATATTTTCATATGTTTCCTGTATATAACCGGTGCTTTCCACATTTGCCATATCTTTACCCCATGCCGCAGGCTGCCGCCCGGCTGGCTTTTCTCTTCCCTTCCGCTTCTTTTAAACCTTTTCCTGCCCGGTATGCTTCCAATGCCCGTCATCCGGCGCTCATCCTCTTAAGCCTAGCAAGGTAAGCTTTGCTGATCTTCATATTCCCGCTTCCAAACTGCCGGTCAAGATATACCGCCAGGCCATCCAGTTCATCCCTGATAAATCCCAATCCCAAAGACTCGAATTTCCGCAATATTTTTTTGGAGAACATAAAATCAATCCCGTCAATCTCCGTGCCGCCGCACGCCACATAACAAGGGACGAATTCTTTCAACTGGCGCATAATCCTGTTCCCGAAAGTCAGCCGGAAATGTTCGATCAGATATTTGTCCAGCTTGTCCAGAAGGATGAGGTTTTCTTCCGAAATAGGATATTTTTTCTTTGCGTCCTCATACAATCTTTCCAAATGTTTATAACTTAAGCGCTGCGGTTCCGTATCCGGCGCCTCAAAAAATTCGGCACGGTCATCCAAATCGATCGGGATCGCGCGGTCATATACTTTATCCGCCACGGCAAATGTAGAGTCATCATTGTTAATCGTCCCCACATACCATATATTGTTGGGGATCCATATTTTCCCTTCCTTCATCAGCGCCGGGTCGTTTGCCGCCGTATTGGATACCACCGTAACAAACCGCTCCTCCTCCCTGGGCAATTCCAGGATAGAAAGCATTTCCGCAAAATAATACTCCACTCTTGCGATATTCATTTCATCCAAGATCACGATTCTGGGATCTTCATAATAATGCGCTTCATACAAAGTCTTTAAAAAATCCGTTTCCGTATACTTCTTCGTAAAATCATTGTAATAACCAAACAGTTCTGTCCTGTCCCTCCATGAAGGCTGTACGGAACAGATCACGCTGGGATTTCCGATAAACTGGCCAAAGGCATATGGCAGGGATGTTTTCCCCGTTCCCGATATTCCCTGTAAGATCAGCATTTTCGCCGCGCCAAAGGAAGCAAATACCTGCTTCATCACTTCCAGTTCATAATACAGCCCTAACTTGCTCGCGGCATAATTACGGAAATTAATGCAGACTTCCTCCAGCGATATTGCATTGTTATAAACCGGAGCCTCATATCCCGGGTCGGAATAATATAAATCCACCGCCGACAGCCTTGGAAATCTTTTTTCTTTTGTCTCAATCACTTCGGCTGCTTCTTCTTCCTGCAAGACGGCTTGCTCCCCTTCCGATCCCGGCTCCTCCTGAGCCAAACCCCTTTCCATAATTTCATTAGGGGTATCCAATAAATCCGGGTTTACCTCCATGCCAAGTTCCGATATTTTCATGGCAAGGATTTTATCTTTTTCATAATTTGCTTTCATAATTTCACGCTTTAATGTAACAACTTCATCTTTCATTTTTTCATATTCCGCTACCGGAACTTTGAAACGGAAAACCACCTTCAGCCCTTTATAAATCAAGAATACAAATAAAGACAGAAGAAGCAGCAGCAGAATATGTACAATCGTGGCGGCCACCCAGCCGAGCGGGGATAAATCGCCCCTGTAAGTATTAAACAGTTCCATATAATAACGTATATCGAAAATCCCTATAATGGCATCTTTTATGGCGGTAAGCACATTCCAGATATGGCCGAAGATACTCCTCATAAAATTATAAAAATAGTAAAAAAATGCGTTCATCTTAATATCCTTGCCTTTCTTTCAGTCTTCCGTCCCCTGACGCAGTCCTCTATTTATCTCCCGCCTTTTACTTCCGAAGAAATAAACTGTATATTTCCTACAATCTCATCCAGCTCATTAGAATTGGTGCAGTCTTCATCTGTCCCCTCCATCCAGACGCGCATCGTCACCTTTACATCCTGCTCCTCTTCGATCACAAACAGCTTTTCTGAGTTCCCGTCTTCACCACCGACAAAACTCCCGTCATCCGTCTGTTGCAGGGTTTCATAAGTCCCATAAGTCCCTCTTACATGATCAATCGCCTTTTCCGTATCACCATTATGCCTGTTGCTGTTCGGTTCCCATATGACAATATCCTGCCCCTCTACTTCAAAGGAAACCCTAATGGAATTAGCCGCCGTGTCGCCTGGGACCGTACCCGCAGCCCCGTCTGCCTGCCGTATTGAGCAGCCGCTGATCTCCTCCCCGTCCTGTTCCGGGCCGAGCAGCATGATTTCATATTTTTTCATGGCTCCCTTTGTCACTCTGTCCCCTCTGCTGTTTTTTAGACTTCCCGCTTTCAGATAAAAGGTCTTTTCATAGACGTACTGCTGGTTCAGCTCGTCCAAATCCGTAATCTCCTTTACATCCGTTACTGCCTTCCCTGTATAGACGGGTGCATAAAACGTCTGTCCGTCGGCAGTCGTCACCGGATTGAGCAACACTTCCTCCATAGGGAATTTCTGCGTTGCCTCCTTTAGATCCAATTCCTCATCATATTCCCCCGGGCCGCCTCCTAAGTCGTCGGCTATCAACAAGTCGCCTGCCGCAGCGGCAGAAAGGGCAAGGTTCAATACCTTCGGCTTGTTGTTCATGGTAAACCAGGCATAGGTTGCCGTGGACAAAACCGCAATATACAACAGGCACATCAAAAGCCTTGCTTTCAACCCCTGCTTTTCTTTTCCCTCTTCCGGCGCCATATTGTCCGTCTTTCTTTTTTCTTTTAATTTACCCGTTACTGCTTTTTCCCTCTTCTCCATTTGCCGTCCCTCTTTCGATTCTCCTATCCTTCCCATCTTTTTTCCGCTTCCGAACCGTTTTCAAACCTCCGGGTCTTCCGGAACGCCCCTTAATAAGTAAAACTCATTGCCAATTCTATTTCCCCGCCGATGATCGCATCCACGCATTCGGGATCTTCTCCCTCCAGCCAGATGACTACGGTAAATTTATCCATGCCGTCATGCTCAAAATCCTGCCGCAGCCCTGTGCAGACTGTTTTCTCCGAAGCAAAGGGGACGGTTTTTAATTGATAAATCCCGTCCAGGCCGTCAAACTCATGATAGTCAATAACTTCTTGCGTAATATAACCGGGGTTTCTGTCGGAAATAACCGTCTGCTGCAGCTCCGGATGAAGCGCATACTCCTGAAACGGAAATTCAAACTCGGAATATTGGCACTCGGGATGCCCCTCTTTATTTGCCTTTGCAAAGATTTCCTGTTTCCCATTATGGAACAACATGATCCATGCCGCTTCTTCTACCCCCTGCGTTTTATTTCTTATAAATAAAGTATATCTGTAATCCTTGGTTTCCCCCGTCAGGTTCTTTACATAAAATGTGTAAGCGAATACATCATCGCTATGATGTTCCCCATCAATATCCATGACATCTTCGTCAATATTATAGATATTCACGTTGGTAGCGTCCACCAACGCGTCTGCGCGCAACGTAATCAGCCTTTCGTCAAAATTCGGTATCTCAGACAGATAAAAACCGTCCCTCGCCATTTTTCTGTCCACTTTTACTACGAACTCTCCGGCATTCGTATAAAATGCCGCCATCAGGAAGGCCACGGATAAGATAAATAAAATAATGGCTATCGTCTGCTTTGCCGCATGGATACGGAAGAGGCTTCGGAATAAGCTGATCCCCCCCATATACCAATGCTTAAACCGATTGAGAAGATCCACCCTGCTTATTAAAGGACGTCTGATCCGGTCCCCTTTCGGTTTTTTAGCAGGAAAACGTTTTTCCTTTTTCATACAACTCCCCCTGCCCTCTTGTTATCACGGACTTCTTTTCTTTTGCTAAACCGTATCCCTAAAATCTGTCGATGCATTCTTTAAATATCCCCACTAATTCCGGCTGAAACTGCCCCCCTGCTTCTCCTTCAATGATCCGGACAGCCTCTTCTCTCGTTGTCTGTTTCTTCTTGTACGGCTTCCAACTCACGATCCCATCATAGGTATCTGCAATTGCACAAATCCTTGCCCCTATAGGGATATCTTCCCCCTTTTTTCCTTCCGGATAGCCCCCGCCGTCAAACCTTTCATGATGATATACGGCAATGTTTTGCCACTGTTCCATGATCCCATCGGGAAATGGCTGTATATAGATGCCCTTCACCGCCTTACGCGCATTTACCGTATGGTCTTTAATAATCTGTTTTTCCTCTTCGCTCAATCCTTCCACTTTATTAAAAATCTCAAATGGTATAAAATGCCTGCCGATATCATGCAGCGCAAAAATTTCCTCGCTATACCGTCCAAACTCTTCCCCCATCTGCTCTCTGACGTTTCCAATCCCCTTCTCAACCATATAACGGTAAAGGATATCCGCATATTTCCCTACCCGCTTCATATGTATCCTGACATTCCTTGGCAACGTACTGCATAAGGCGTCCAATGTTGGAAAACATCCGATTTCCGAACTTTTTATCAGGTTTTTATCCGTTGTTATCAAATAAACCTCCATCCTTATCGCACCACATTTTCCCCAATACTAAAAGCCGAACGTCTAGTTTCGGCTCGGTAAATTAAGTTGAGTCACATGCAGCATAATTTTCAATTTTTATATCATACTTTATGAATAATAATATATTTTTAACATCTTTATGTCAATAGAATTCTTCTAATTATTGTGTCTTTTTACATATTTTTATCAGTTTTCTCTTGAAAAATAAGCAAATTTCACTACCACGGCTAATGAAACAATATAATTATCCATATATTTTGATCCATCCCCTTCCCGCCTTACCTATTTTCTGATACCCGGATCAATCCTGGTCTTGACTTTTCTCCAATTCCCTGTATAATAATTCTTCGGAAAAACCCGCAAAGTCAACAACCCCGATGCAAGCAGTCACTTGGCTTGTTGCTCGCGGGAATCAAGGTTTTTCCAAAATATAAACGTCAGTTCGGGACCTTCCTGACGTAAAACAAAACTAAAGGAGAACAAAATATGAAAAACCAATCTTATGACAAGGCCGCTCCTGTAGGAAGTATCCGGCCTTATTCCGTGATGACTATTGCTCAGGCGGCAATGATAGCCGCACTCTATGTTGCGCTTACCTTTACAGCCAACGCATTCGGGCTTGCCAATTACGCAGTGCAGATCCGATTTTCCGAAGCTCTTACGATTCTTCCTTATTTTACCCCTGCTGCCATACCTGGTTTATTTATTGGGTGTCTGATTAGCAATACCCTGACAGGCTGCGCCATTCCCGATATTATTTTCGGCAGTATCGCCACCCTGATCGGAGCCGTATTTACCTATAAAATGCGCAGGCATAAATGGATGGCGCCTATTCCTCCCATTATTGCCAATATGATCATCGTACCCTTTGTCCTTTTATATGCATATGGCATACGGCCCTTATGGTTTTCTTTCCTTACGGTTACTGCCGGGGAGATTATTTCCTGCGGCATTCTTGGCATGATGCTGCTTCTTACATTGGAAAAATATAAAGGGCGGCTCTTTATGAAATAATCATCCCCCATCCGCTAATTATTCTTGGGAATATTGCCAAAGGTGTCCTGTATCCGTTAAAAATGCGGCCGGATGCCGGACTCTTCGGCAAATACTTTCCATAGTTTTGCTTGATTGTACAGGCTGTCAATGGTAATATCATATAATAGTCTTACAATTGGAGGAAAATAGATTGAAAAATCAGCTTGATAGCTGATTTTATCAATCGGCTATTTGAGTCAGAGCCTCAAATAGCTTTGATCGCAGTCGGAAATTTAAAATTTCCGACGCGTGTCATCGCAGTAAACTGCTCTGACATGGAGGAAAATAGAATGAAAGAAACACTATCCGCAGGCCATCCGCCCCACCCTGCGAAATCAAGAAGCACGTTCTCAGGGAAAATGGGGTATGTCCTTGCTGTTGCCGGCTCCGCAGTCGGGCTTGGAAATATTTGGCGGTTCCCTTATCTTGCCGCAAAATACGGGGGCGGCATTTTTTTACTCGTTTATCTGATCTTAATGCTTACCTTCGGCTATGCATTGATTATTTCTGAAACCGCCTTAGGCCGTATGACAAAAAAAAGCCCCGTAGGCGCGTTCCATGCTTTCGGCAAAAGCTTCCCTTTCCAGTTCGGAGGCTGGGTAAATGCGGTCATACCTATGCTGATCGTTCCCTATTATTGTGTGATCGGAGGCTGGGTAACCAAATATCTTTTTGAATATATGACAGGAAGCGTCACCGCCTTGGCCGATGATTCCTGTTTTACCGATTTTATCTCATCCGGAGCCAGCGTGGAATTCTGGCTGATCGTTTTCAGCGCCTTTGTCATCTTCGTTATCCTGGCAGGAGTGAAGCAGGGCGTCGAACGGGTTTCAAAAATCATGATGCCCGTATTAGTCGTGTTGGCTGTCTTTGTAGCCGCATATTCCGTTACACGCCCCGGCGCGATGGAAGGCGTAAAGTATCTCTTAATCCCTAATTTTAACAATTTTTCATGGATGACCGTCGTTGCCGCCATGGGGCAGATGTTCTATTCCCTATCCATTGCTATGGGCATACTGTATACCTATGGTTCCTATATTAAAAAGGATGTGGATATTGAACAATCCACCACTCAAGTTGAAATCTTCGACACGGCCATTGCCATGCTGGCCGGCCTTATGATCATTCCGGCCGTCTTCGCTTTTTCCGGCGGCGACCCTAATACCTTAAAGGCAGGGCCATCCCTGATGTTTATTACCCTTCCGAAAGTCTTTGCAAGCATGGGGATGGGGCGGATTGTCGGTATTGTCTTTTTCCTTTTGGTACTCTTTGCGGCTTTGACCAGCGCCATCTCGCTTACGGAGACCGGGGTGTCCACCTTTGAAGACCAGCTTGGATGGAGCCGGAAAAAATGCAGCCTTTTTATGGGCATCATAATCATCGTTTTAGGTTCCGCTTCGGCTCTCGGCTTTAGCGTCCTGGATTTTATTTCCATCCTTGGAATGTCTATTCTGGACTTTTTCGACTTTTTAACCAATTCCATCATGATGCCTTTGGCTGCTTTGGCGACCTGTTTTCTTATTACCCGCGTAGCCGGCTTGGATGCCATTGCAAAAGAAGTAGAACTTTCCTCCGCTTTCAAGCGGAAAAAAATATATAACTTCTTCATGAAATACCTTGCCCCCGTCTGCATCGGCATTATACTTATCAGTTCGATTGCAAATGTACTTGGATGGATTACCTTATAAAAATATGCATTCCCCCCCAGAGGAAAACGTTTTAAAGAGCCATAACCCTTTACAGTTATGGCTCTTCTCTTTGCCTCTTTAGTCTCTCCTTCTTCTAAAAGAATAATAGATCGGGATGGTAAGGTAAAGGACCCAGGCCGGATGCCATGCATTCAGGAAAAATCCGGCGCATAAAAACAACAATGTTACTAATACCGGGTAAGTAAAGCTATACCACAAAGGGATTAAAAGAAACAGCAGCCAGGTCGGATGCCACACATGAAACAAAAAGCCAATTAGAATATATGATATACTGATTACAGCCGCAAATGGAAAATGTTCATTAAAAATCTTTTTTCTCTCATATTTTTCCCCATTCACATATATGCCGTTTTTGTCAATATGGACATCTTCCCCTCTCTGCTCGTCATTTACATGAATCCCTTCCCATCCAATATGTACTTCGCTGCCATCCCTGTCTTTTACGTGTACGCCTCCCAATCCTATGTCCACATATTCCTCTTCTTCCTCCGGCTCTTTATCAGCATCTTCATCCTGCTTTGTCTCCCCATCCATCTTTTCGCTTTGCAAAACTTCCGTATCGGGATCCCAAACCGATTGATCCTTTTCGTGAATCTCCAGAAGTTCATCCAATGATATATGATATAGTCTTGCTAACTGAATCAGATTATCCATATCCGGCGACGCCTCCGCCCTCTCCCATTTGCTTACGGCCTGTCGGCTGATCCCCAGTTTTTCAGCCAGCGCTTCCTGAGACAGGTGGCTGCTTTTCCGTAAACTGACTAACCGGTTTGCGATTTCAATATTCATACCGTTTCTCCTTTCCTTTCTGCGCTTATTATAAAAATCCCTCTTCCCGCACACCACCAACTTAGGTTTGAATTTCCGCAACTATTGGTTGCAAACCGCGTTATTCCGCCTTTTTTACTGCTTTCTTTTCTATCCTATGGCATTTCCCCTTTTTTAAATGCAACTCTATTTCCCGTTATAATTTTTATTCTTTCATGTAAGTGATAAACCGGTTCCCATTTTCTGCAAACATTTGCGTGGAATCATTCATCCCTTTTTTATAAGGCGTCCCTCCCGTCAACGGATCCATAAGAACCGTATTTAATTCATTAAACCCAATGATCAGCACCGCATTTCCATCATTCAGGCAAGCCAGCACAGGTATGTCTTTGTTAATATAATACAAAATAGCATCCAGGCTGCACCCGCTTAAATCCAATATCCTGGCCCCTTCCAGATTCTCCTCCAGGATTTCCACAATCGTTTCCCCACGGTTCAACATATATTCCGTATTACGCATAATCCCTTCGTATTGCAGCACTGTGTCAAGGCAGACTGCAAGGCTGTTCTTTTCTTCTGTAATGGCGGCTCCCTTGATTGCCATAATCTGGTTCTTCAGCGCCCGGTTCCCACGGATCCATACATAGGCCCCTTTTTCATTTACCACCGTTCCCGACATGTGATAAGCCTTATTTACTGCATTGCCCTCATCGGAAAAAATCCCTTCCACCCCGTTTTTCCCATATACATAATACCTTGGCTCCTCTATTTCCTTTTCCTGCAATGCGACCTCTCTTCCGCCCTCAAACAAAACCTCTTTAGGGGTCAGCCTTTTTACCGTATTTTTATCAATGGCGCTTTTAACCGATATCTGCATGATTTTACCATAAATATCGATTGCTACCGTCTCCAATATATTGCTGCCGTCCGATTCGATCTTTGCATTCACAATCTGGTCATTTTCGATTTCCGTATAATTGCCTGTTTCCTCATCCTTCCGTAAACGGAATAGGTTGATCTGGTTATCCTGTATTTCGCTTCCGGCTACATAAACCCCTGGCTCCGCATAGTTTTTCAGCACTTTCCCGTTTTCATTCTGTATCCGGACACAATACATGGGAAAAATAATATTCCCGGTCTTATCCCTTACTACATCACCCATGCGGGCAATGCCATAGATCAAATCCTCATTCATGAATCCTAAAGGGGCTATATACTCCCCGTTCCCGGCCCGGATTTCCTTTTTTTCTTTCGTATTCAGATTCATTAATATCAGGCTCTCACAATTATATATCGTTTCCCCTGTCTGCCATACAATCATCCGGTTGCTTTCCGATACTTTATAGCTTTCCTCCCGCAACCCGGAAATCATCACCTCACAAGTGCGGCTTGCCAGATCCGCCGCATAAACGGCCCCATCGTGCATGAAAAAGAAAACTTCAGCCCTGTTAATATAAGCCAGCTCCTCCAATTCCGCACGAAGCACTTCATAAGAACTATTCCCCGGCACATAAAGCAATTCCTCCACCGTATTCGTCAAACCATTGAAATAATATACGGAAATACCGACCTCGCCTTCATGTTTCCCCCTATTCATATATCCATAAACAATAAACTGTACTCCCCCTGCCTCATCCACGTTCATTATTTTAATCCCATGCTTCTGCCAGCAGGCGCGTTCATCCTCATAATCCCCATCATAAAAACTAAATAAGGTGGAAAGTTTATTATCCGGCACATTATAGGAAAACAATCTCTGTCCATCGGTAAATGCAAGGATATTCCCCCCGTCGCTCTCCATCAGCCGGATATCATCCTCCAAAGTAATCCCCAATTCAATCTTGTTATTGGCAAACACATCCTCTTCTTCATTGAAAATCTGCTTCATTGTCCGTTCAAAATCAAGAAGATATATTCTGTCCGGCGTATATCTTACCCGGTAGAACTCCTTAACATTATATAAACTGTTCTTCCTGCCATCCCGCAAAGCAACAATATAGTCCAGTTCCAGGGAACCCGTCTGGGACGCTATCTCTTTAATCGTCACATGCGGTTCCGTCAGTTTGTTTACCTGCAAATCGCCCCATGTTACCTGATGAAAACTGCTGTGAATCGTTACTTTCCCAAATGTGGTATTATCTCCGTCCGCATTGGATTCCAAATATTTCGCTAATTCTTTCGCCGCTTCCTTATTAAACGTCCTATGATGGAAGTCCAGGACATAATCCAACTTCTCTTCTACAAAATAATCATCCGTCTGAATGATCCTTGTATAATATCGAATCGTCTGCCCCCATTTATTTTCTAAAAGCAATACGAGCATATATTCCGTATCAGCATCAATCAAATCCTTTATGCCAAACTCGGCACGAATAGTGTCTTCTGTTTCTTCATATACGGAAATCTCCGTGTTTTCCACCAGCCTTTCCCCATCAATACTCCTAACCTCAAACAGCAGGCTTTCAATCTCCTGCCCATACTTATCCACTTCCAGGCTGACTTTCCGCCCTTCTCCAAGCGGCGTAATGCATCCCCTCTGGAAACTACACTCCATAATGTTCTTATACCCATGAAGACTGTTTACCTCCTTCCCCCCTACATACATGTGGACTACCGGGAAAGAAGCCGGCCCCATCTCCATCGTCATATCCGTATTCCCATGGTTCACCACCCCGCTAATGATAAACAGCGCAGCAATAAATACCATTAATAGATAACAACATTTAATGATCGTTTTTCTCATATATCATTTCCTTTACTGTAATAGCTTCTGCAAAGCCGTTTCTATATGGAGAAAATCCGTCATCTCCTTTACCCGCCCTGCTGCTGTCTTATCCTTGCCCTTCTTCTTCACCCCGCGGATCAATATATTCTTAGGGGTATGTTCCATATCTATGAATTCCAGCACTTGTACCTGATATCCGTTTTCTTCCAATATATTTGCCCGCACTGCGTCCGTGATGAGAGCGGACATTCTTTCCTTCAGCAGCCCATATTTCAATATTGGCTGTAATTCCCCACAGTCAATCTGTTTATTTACCTCATGCTGGCAGCAAGGCACCGATAAGATTACCTCCGCCCCCCATTCCACTGCTTTTGCCAAAGCATGATCCGTCGCCGTATCACATGCATGAAGGGTGATCACCATATCGACTTTTTTCCCGGGCTTTGGCCCTGTACCGCCTTCCCCTTCCTGTATCTCCTCATTCCATATGCCGTCTTCCCCAATCTCATAGTCGCCAATATCGCCTTGAACAAAACACAGGCCGTTATATCCGTATTTTACAGCCAGCCCGCCGCAATGCCGGATTACCTCTTTTTTCAGGTCAAGGCCCGTAATCTTTACATCCCTCCCTTGAAGCTTATTCAAATAATAATAAACTGCAAAAGTAAGATATGATTTTCCGCACCCAAAATCAATAATATGCAACGTCCCCTCCTTAGGGAGTGTGGGCAAAATATCTTCAATAAATTCCAGAAAACGGTTTATCTGTTTAAATTTATCATATTTTGCCCTTATAATTTTCCCTTCTTTTGTCTGTACCCCTAAATCAATTAAAAACGGCACCGGCCTACCCTCTTCCAAAATATAAGATTTTGTCCGGTTATGTGATAAGTCAACATCCCGGCTTCCCTCCGTTTTCTTCCTGCTAATATTTATTTTACCTTTTTTGCTTACGAGTATAACGGCCCTCTCCTGTGTCGTCTCTATTTCACACTGCCTGAAATCCTCCTCCATATACTCCGCAATCCGTTCCGCCAGAGCTTCCTTCTCAAAATTCTTATGAAACACCTGATTCCCGACATAAGCAGTTTCCTGAAAGCAAAGGCTTCCCTTCAGCATGACCGGACGTATCTTGGCTTTTGCAATTTTTTCCCTGTTCCTTGGATTACTGACCGTAATCTGATACAGCCTTTCATCCACGGTATCCCGCATCAATTCTATAATATGCTTCCTGTTTTCTTCCATATCCCTGTCACCGTACTTCTTTCCAACTTCCCACGACTCTGTTGCGTAATTTCCCATGATGCAAAATAGCCATGGCAAAAATGCCATGACTATATTTTACTGACTTTGTAATAAAACTACAACTAAAACTTTAAAATCCCGCTATGATTATTATGCCTTCTCTTATATACCTCATAAAACAGGATAATCTGTACCAAATCAGATGCCCACTCCCATTTTTCTTTTGGAATCTCCTTATCCGGATCCCCGCTCTCTTCCTCCCGTTTGATACGTTCCAGAATATCCTGCGACAATTTATACATCTGCCAGCGGTCAGGATACTCGTCATATATCATACTTCCTTCATAATCCAGCTTATCCAATATTCCGGCAATCATTTTCTGGTATCTTTTTGCCTCGGCCGGATACATCTGCTGTAAGTACTCCAGATCCCTGATTGCCGTATCTTCCTCCTGATAGTAGAGCGGCAAAGGATAGGTCATATAAAAAGGTAAGATTTTTTGATTATACATATAATAACATCCTCAAAAAGATCAATTGTTATGTTATCATATGCAAAAATAACCGCTTAGTGCCATATTACGACAATACGTTAATACGGGCAATCGCCCTTTGAAGAGCCGTTTCCGCCCGCAGAAGATCCGTTTCCGGCGTTTTCGTGCGCAGCCTTTCCTCCGCACGGGCCTTTGCCGCTTCCGCGCGTTGTTTATCAATTTCGCCCGGCCATTCAATAACTTCTGCAAGAACCGTCACCTTATCCTGCAGGATCTCTACAAATCCGGCATGCAGCGCCGCATTCTTCGTTTCAGAGTCTCCCGAAATAGCAAGGATTCCCGGGCTGACGATTACCGTCATAGGAACATGCCCTTTGTAAACGCCGATTTCGCCTTCCGTCGTATTAAACTCCACCATATGCACATCCCCCTCATAGAAGATGCGTTCCGGGGTAATTATTTTCAACCGGAAATTTCTTTCATCTGCCATATGTCAATCCCGCCCCTTTCTCCGGTTATTTCACGCGGGCAAGCACATCGTCAATACCTCCGGCATTCACGAAATAACTCTCCGGTACGCTGTCATGCTTACCTTCCAGAATCTCCTTAAATCCACGGATCGTTTCATTAAGCGGCACATATTTCCCTTCCATGCCTGTAAACTGCTCCGCCACAAAGAACGGCTGTCCTAAAAATCTTTGTATCTTCCTTGCACGGGAAACTACCAGCTTATCATCTTCGGAAAGTTCATCCATACCAAGGATTGCAATAATATCCTGTAATTCTTTATACTTCTGCAGGACTTCCTGTACTCCTCGCGCCACTTGATAATGCTCTTCGCCTAAAATACGCGGATCCAGAATACGCGAAGTGGATTCCAGCGGGTCCACCGCCGGATAAATGCCAAGTTCCACGATGGAACGGGACAACACCGTCGTCGCATCCAGATGGGCAAAAGTCGTTGCAGGGGCCGGGTCCGTCAAGTCATCGGCAGGCACATATACAGCCTGCACGGAAGTAATGGAACCATTCTTTGTAGAAGTAATTCGTTCCTGCAAAGCGCCCATTTCCGTCTGCAGGGTAGGCTGATAACCTACTGCAGAAGGCATACGTCCAAGAAGCGCTGACACTTCGGAACCCGCCTGTGTAAAACGGAAAATATTGTCAATAAACAAAAGGACATCCTTGCCGCCCTTATCACGGAAATATTCCGCCATGGTAAGGCCGGTCAAACCAACCCTCATTCTCGCTCCGGGCGGTTCATTCATCTGTCCGAACACCATTGTCGTCTTATCGATAACGCCGGACTCCGTCATTTCATGATATAAATCGTTTCCTTCCCTCGTCCGCTCTCCAACGCCTGTAAAAACGGAATATCCGCCATGCTCCGTGGCAATATTACGGATCAGCTCCTGGATCAGCACTGTCTTTCCTACTCCGGCGCCTCCAAACAGCCCGATCTTTCCGCCTTTCTGGTAAGGGCAGAGTAAGTCGACAACTTTAATTCCCGTTTCCAAAAGCTCTGTTTCCGTTGACTGCTCCTCAAATGCGGGGGCCGGCCTGTGGATCGGTTCATATCCAACGCCCTCAGGAGCCGGTTTATTATCTATCGGCTGCCCTAAGACATTGAAAATACGGCCCAATGTGTTTTCTCCCACCGGAACCGTAATTGCAGCCCCCGTTGCAACCGCATCCATTCCCCTTACAAGGCCGTCGGTAGATCCCATGGCGATACACCTTACCGTATCGTCGCCCAGATGCTGCGATACTTCCACGATCAGCTCCCCGCCGTCTGAGGTAGGGATCCTGATAGCTTCATTAATTTCCGGCAATTCCCCTCCGGTAAATTTAATATCAAGTACAGCGCCGATAATCTGAGTAATCTTTCCGATATTACCTTTCTCTATACTCATATTAGTCCTCCAATCTTGCTGTATTACTTTTCTTAAAAGCCGGCCGTACGGCCAGCTTTGCCTGAATTGTTTCGTAATCTTTGCATTACGTTACATCGAAATCGCATTAGCGCCGGCAATAATCTCCGTCAGTTCCTGTGTAATGGAACCTTGACGCGCCCTGTTGTACATCAAAGTCAAATGATCTATCATCTCTTCCGCATTACTTGTCGCCGAATCCATCGCCTGCATCCTCGCCCCATTTTCACTTGCCACCGATTCCACAAGACCGCCAAAGATAAGGCTGGTGACATATTTGGGAATAATCATATCCAACGCGGCATCGTCTTCCGGCTCAAAATTCATCGGCGTACGGTCATCCGGCATATCTGTAGCTTTATCCGTCCTTCCGCCGCTCTTTGCATCCACCTCTACAGGCAGCAGCTTCAGCAGTGTAGGTTCATGGACTACCGTATTTTTAAATCCGGTATAAGCCAAATATATTTCACCGATTTCCCCGTTCACAAAATCATCCAGCACTTTCTTGCTTAATTCCACTGCATCGGAGTACAAAGGCTCTTCCACAATATCGGAGTAATCCCCCCTGACACTGTAACCATACCTTAATAATGTATCCCTTCCTTTTTTGCCGACCGCATACACTTCCACTTCTTCCTTACGGAATCCTCCCTGCGTAATCAGCTTCGTAATGTTGGAATTGTATCCTCCGGCAAGCCCTCTGTTCGATGTAATGACAATGATCCCTTTCTTTACGGAATTGCCGGGATGCAAATAAGGGTGGTTGATGTTCCCCGCCTTCGCGAGCATGGAAACCACAGTCTCATACATGCAATGGAAATAGTCTTTGGACTGCTCCGCACGCTGCTTTGCTTTCTGTAACTTGACAGTGGAAACAAGCTTCATAGCTTTGGTAATCTGCTGCGTACTTTGAATACTGCCTTTACGCCTTTTTATGTCTCTCATTGAGGCCATAATCGTTACCTATCCTCTCTAAAACAAACATATCTGTGAAGCAAACGCATCCGCGTTTGTTTTTATGATGCCTTGAACTGTCTTTTAAATTCTTCCACCGCTTTCTTTAAAGCGGCGTCCGTTCCATCCGAAATCTGCTTTTCTTCCGCAATTGAATTGGGGATTTCCGGGTATTTGGTATCCAGGAATTCAAAAAATTCCTTTTCAAAGCGGGTGATATCCGCTACAGGGACATCCAGTAAATATTTATTCGTCGCCACATAAATAATGATTACCTGATACTGCACCGGCATCGGCTGATACTGAGGCTGTTTTAAGATTTCCTTAATGCGTTCACCCTGCGCCAGCTTCTCCTTCGTATCCGCATCCAGATCGGAACCGAACTGTGAAAAAGCCGCCAACTCCCTATACTGCGCAAGCTCTGTACGGATTGGCGCCGCAATCTTTTTCATCGCCTTAATCTGCGCCGCCCCGCCTACACGGGATACCGAAAGGCCTGCATTAACGGCAGGACGGAAACCGGAATTGAACATTTCCGTTTCCAGATAAATCTGGCCATCCGTAATGGAAATTACGTTGGTAGGAATATATGCGGATACGTCTCCCGCCTGTGTTTCAATGATTGGAAGCGCCGTTAAAGAACCTCCGCCATATTCATCGCTCATGCGCGCCGCTCTCTCCAACAGCCTGGAATGAAGATAAAAAACATCGCCAGGATATGCCTCACGTCCGGGCGGCCTCTTAAGCAGCAAGGAAAGCGTCCTATATGCCGTGGCATGCTTGCTCAGGTCATCATAGATCACCAGCACGTCTTCCCCATTCTCCATCCATTCTTCCCCGATTGCACATCCTGAATACGGGGCAATATACTGCAACGGGGCAAGCTCACTGGCCGTAGCCGCTACAATGGTAGTATAGGCCATAGCCCCATGCTCTTCCAATGTTTTCACAATAGTTGCTACGGTAGATGCTTTCTGCCCTATAGCAACATAAATGCATTTTACTCCTTGGCCTTTCTGATTGATAATCGTATCGACCGCAATCGCGGTCTTACCGGTCTGCCTGTCGCCAATGATCAACTCCCTTTGGCCTCTCCCAATAGGAACCATAGCGTCAATTGCCTTGATCCCTGTCTGCAGCGGCGTATCAACCCCTTTTCTTGTAATAACGCCGGATGCAACTCTTTCTATTTTACGGTATTTGTCTGTCTGTATCGGTCCTTTTCCGTCAATCGGCTGACCAAGAGCATTTACAACGCGGCCCAGCATCGCATCACCTACCGGGACTTCAACTACACGGCCCGTGGTTTTTACGGTATCGCCTTCATTGATGTTCTTCTGGCTGCCCAAAAGAACCGCGCCTACGTTGTCCTCTTCCAGGTTAAGCACCATGCCGTATACTTCGCCGGGGAACTCAAGCAGTTCTCCCTGCATGGCGTTCTCAAGCCCATGCACACGTGCAATACCGTCCGCAACCTGAATAACCGTACCTACATCGGATACTTCCAGTTCAGAGGCATATCTCTTAATCTGATCCTTTATGACAGAACTAATTTCTTCTGGTCTTAAATTCATGGATCTGTACGCACCTTTCTTATTTATTCAATACAATCTAAGATGTATAAAAATTCGTCTTTTACAACTGAATCTTCATCAACTGCTTTGTCAACTCGTTCAGCTTTGTTTTTATACTGCTGTCCACCACGCGGTCGCCAATACGGATTACCATTCCGCCTATCAGGCTTTCGTCCACAGCGTAATGCATCTCCATCTGACGGTAAGACGTGGTTTCTAAAAGCTTCTGCTCCACTTCTTCCTGCTGTGCGCCGCTAAGCGCCGATGCCGTCGTTACATGGGCAATCCCTATTCCCTTATAACTTTTGACTTCCGTCAGGAAATAATCCAGAATCGCATCTATTTCATGGTAACGGTCTTTTGTCACGATCAGGGTCAGAAAACCTGTCAGTTCATCCGAAATACGCCCTTTAAATACATTTTCAAGGACTTCCAGCTTTTCTTCCTTCAAAATCTTCGGATGGTTCATAAACTTTGCAAAATCCGTATTCTGCGCAAGAACCTTCCTTATTTCCGTAATTTCCTCCATGAAGGCATCGACTTTCTTTTCTTCAACGGCCAGCTCAAATAAAGCTTCACCATATGTTTTTGAAATTAGCTTAGCCATGTGCTTTCACCTATTTCCTTCAATGTCTCATCGATCAAACTATCACGGACAGCAGCATCGATGGAAGAGTTCACTACTTTGCCTGCCATCATGGATGCGATCACAATCATTTCGCGCTTTACGTCGTCAGCGGCTTTTTTCTTCTCCAGTTCCGCTTCCGTTCCCGCACGCTCAATAATCCGGGCCGCTTCTTCTTTTGCTTCCGCAATAATCCTGTTTTCATTGGCAAGGGCTTTTTTACGCGCTTCGCTTAAAATAGCTTCCGCTTCCTTATCAATATTTTTAATTTTGGATTCATAATCTGCTTTCAGCTTTGCCGCATCCTCCATGTCGCGGGCCGCACTGTCCAATTCCCCTTTGATTTTGTCCTGCCTTTTCTGCATCATATCCCTTACCGGGTTAAAAAGCATCTTGGACGCTATCAAAAACAGCGCAAAAACAGCGATGATCATTAGCGCCGCATCCGCTATCAACTGCAAATCCAAATCAAACAATCTAGGTTCCATCTGCCCTGTCGCCAGAATAAACCCCGCGCCTACTAATGTATTCAAGACGTGAGCCTCCTTTCCTAAAGCATTTTATCTTTTCCCCGAGGCTCCTTAAGGTACCAAAGGTTTTACGAACAAAAGCAGCATGGCAATCAAAAGGCCGTACAAACCTGTCGTCTCGGCTACCGCCTGGCCTAAAAGCATCGTAGATGTAACATCGGACTTAGCCCCCGGATTCCTTCCTACTGCAGCCGCTGCATGACCTGCGGCAATCCCCTGCCCGACGCCGGGCCCAATACCTGCGATAACCGCAAGACCTGCTCCAATTGCTGAACATCCTAAAATAAAGTTAGTGTTAAATTCCATGATCCGTTCCTCCTTAAGTTTTCAATCTTTTTAAGAGTTTTTAAACTTTTTGAAATTTTTCTTCTTTAATTAAAAAAGAATTTTTATATCCCTTATTCAATTTTTACACATTTCATGACAAGCCGCTGTTCCGCACGAAAACATTATTCCGTAGTACACGCATCCGTAATATACGTCATCGTCAGCATACAGAATACATAGGTTTGAATTGCCCCTGAAAACAAGTCGAAATACACATGAAGCGCAGCCGGCCATATAACCGCTATCTTAGCAAGCAGCCCATAAACCAACGCCATCATAACTACCCCTGACAAAATATTGGCAAACAGACGCAACGACAGCGAGATCGGCACTGCAACATCGCCAATCACATTAATCGGCGCCCAAATCGGCCATGGATCGCATAGACCCCGAATAACGCCCTTCACCTTTTGATGTTTAAACTTGTTGAAATGAATCGTTACAAATGTCATAATGCCGAGTGCAAAAGTCACCCCATAATCCGCAGTCGGCGGACGCAGGCCAAACAGCCCGGAAATATTGCTGAGCAAAATAAAGATAAATATCGTACCGATATAATTACGGAAACCTACTGCGTATTTACCCATAACTCCGCCCACCATATTATCCAGCATTTCCACAACTAATTCCACAATGTTCTGGAATGTGCCGGGGACTTCGGCCGCATGCTTCACTACACGGTTCGCCGCAATACAGAAACCAATAATGACAAGCATAACGATTAACACGCATACATGCGTGGTTGTTATCCAGACAGTCTGCCCAAACAATTCATAGGGAAACACTCCATGAACCATAAAATCAATATCTGCCGCAGATAACAAGATCCCTTCTCCCATATCCTCACCTCCTTATACATGGTCTTTGTAAAATTTAGTACATATTTTATGAGTAAACGGCTGCAGATAAGCCGCTACTTTCAAACCCATCAACCCCAGAAATGCGGAAAGAGGATTCGCAAACCCGCTTACCATCACCAGGCCCATCGCAACGACAATTGCCGCATAACGGATAATGTTATATTTGGTCATCATCTTTACCGCGACGCCGCCTGCAAAATCAAGCGATTTATCCAACGCCCACCACATATGGGTTCCTGCTGCCACCGCCATAAACACCCCGATCCACAATCCAATGCTGTATCCCATCTTGTCGCCAACCGGCCAGATGCCGGCCGCCTGACATACAATGCCCCAAAACAAGATGCCGACAGACAATTCCAATAAGGTTTTATCTATCCTTCCCACTTTACTCCCGCCTGTTGCCCGTTCTCCCGAAGCCATCTGATTTTCTTCCATGTACAGTATCCCTTTCGCTCTTCATGCTGTAAATCTTCTTTGCAAATACAAACACATTGCGGAAACCGGCCAAAGCCCCCACAAAAAACAATAGGATCATACAAAATGAAGTACCCAGCTTCTTATCCAAATAAATCCCTATAAAAGAACAAAGAAAAATAGGCACCAGCATGTTAATTCCAAACTGGGTAATCATCGCCAGAGCATGATAGACATTCTTTCTGTACTTCACTTCATCCTCCATCCTCAAAACTATCAGGATCCAAATAGTCCACGGATATAATTATAACCACTTTTCATGTTAATGTCTAGCAAATTGTTACATCAAACCCCGTTATGCCGCAACCTTTATCATACTCTCCACTTCCCTCAAAAGTTACAGTTATAATTGACTTTTCTTTTCCCGGATAGTAATATTTAGGCATATAGTATCATTGTTTGCCAACAGCAGCCGCCATTATCTGCGGCAACGAGGAAAAAGTATGACATATCCCACTCTTTACAGAAAGCGAATTATACCGGATGAATGCGTTCACTTGAAAGACGACGTCATTCTCTGCTGCAACGGGGAAATTATTCTTACGGAATGGAAGGCGATCCGCCCCAAAAAGGAACTCCACCATGGATACTCTTGTTATTTTCTGAAAGAAGGGTTAAAATTGAGCAAATTTTACCGCAGGGACAATTCCCTCCTCTATTGGTACTGCGACATCGTGGAATATGATTACCGCCAAGCAGACCACTCACTGACTTCCCTTGATCTGTTGGCAGACGTCATCGTATATCCCGATGGTTTTGTAAAAGTCATAGATTTGGACGAACTCGCCATCTCCATGGGCAAAGGCGCTTTATCGGAAGAACTGCTAAAAAAATGCCTTTTCCGTCTAAGCAAGCTGCTTGAGATCATCTATAGCGGCAATTTTCATATGCTTCAAAAATACATTGATGAAATAGAAAGCGACAGGACGGATGGTCAGATCCCTCTCCTGTCCCCGGCCTGCCATATCGATCCGCATCAATAGAACACATGCCCTCCTATACGTATCCCATTAAGCCCCTCGATGGGGGTGCGGAAATAAACGCAGTTTCCCACATTGGTATTCCCCTTCATAGCTTCGTCCGCCGCCTGATAACAGCTTGCCGTAGCCGAACCGCCAGCCAGAGCCGCCGCCAGACGGCCGCTCGCTACCGGGGAGAACTGCCCGCCCTGATAGATTACTCCTACTACGGAGTCCGGATATACCGCGCTTAACACCCTATTAATCACGACAGCCCCAACCGCTACCTGTCCCGCATAACTTTCTCCCCCGGCCTCACAATAAATCAGATTAGCCAGAAGATACCGATCCCCCTCTGCAAAACTCACTTCCGAAATATCCCTCCATGATGACTGGGCCGCCAACTGGGATAACCGGATTTCTTCTGCCAGTTTTTCCTGAAGTTCTTTGATATTCTCTTCCTGCTCTTTGATTTGCTGTTCATATGCATAAGCTTCCGATTCCGCCTGGGCGATTTCATTCTTTTTCCCTGCCACATTAGTAGAAGTCTGGCTTACCAGGCCCGACACGCTGCTTTTCTCCACTTCAACCTCTGCTTTATAATCATCCAGCTCTTTCTTTTCCTCCTCCAGCTTTTCTTCCGCCAACGCGATCATTTCTTTTGTCCGCTGATACTCCTCCAATTTTTTACGGTCATATTCGGAAAGCTGCTCGATATAATCGCTGCGGTTTATCAAATCCGAAAAATTAGCTGATGAAAAAATCATTTCCAGCATAATATAATCCTGCGTTTCATAAATAAACTGGATCCGTTTTTTCATACATTCATATTGCCATTCTTCCGTAGCCTTTGCATCCGCCAGTTCCGCCTTTGTCGTCTCTATCTCGGCTTCCTTTTCCACTATGAGCCGTTCCAGCTCTTCCAGTTTCTCGCTTACCTTTTTTAACTGGCTGTTTAATGAATTCAGTTGTCCTTGAAGAGCGTCTTTCTCCTCATTGAGATTCTGGAGTTCTTCCTTTGTCTGCCCCAGTTCAGCTTCTGTCTGCTCTTTCGCATTCTCCGCCTCCTTCAGCTTTTTCCTGGTAGCCTCCGTGGCGTAAACCTTTCCTGCATTCTTTTCAGGGAAGACCCCTATTAACAGCGCCGCCGCCAGCGTTGCCGCCATTATACGTTTTCCCATATGCTTCATGCGTCCTACCTGCCTTGTATTTACTCATAACCGTCCCGTCTTCGGCCTTGCTGTATATTGATCCTTCACATATTCAGTTCCACCCTGCGTCCGGTTTTCTGATATTGGTAATACCTTACCCCCGCTGCATCCAACATCCTTTTCGATGCCTTTATAGCGGGCGAATCTGCATATTTATCGCTGTCGTATACGATTGTTTTGATTCCTGACTGAATAATCGCTTTTGCGCATTCGTTGCAGGGAAACAGGGAAACATATATCTTTGCCCCTTCTAAGCTCCCTCCCCGGTAATTTAATATGGCGTTCAATTCGCTATGAGTCACATATGCATACTTACTGTTATATAGTTCCCCCTCTTTCCCCCAAGGGAATTCATCATCCGAACACCCCGCCGGAAAGCCATTATAACCCATGGACAAAATCTTATTATCCTCGCTGACAATGCAAGCCCCCACTTGCGTATGAGGATCCTTGGAACGCAGGCCGGACAACATGGATACCCCCATAAAATATTCATCCCAAGAAATATAGTCTTGCCTTTTCATATACCCTCCTATGCATTTTATTTTGTACCGAATATCCTATCCCCGGCATCCCCCAAACCCGGGACGATATATCCATGGTCATTCAGCTTTTCATCCAACGCGCCAATATACATGTCCACATCCGGATGTGTCTTCTTCATCCTCTCCACGCCTTCAGGAGCCGCTATGATGCACATAAAATGAATGTTCTTACATCCCTTATCTTTTAACATTTGTATCGCCGCCACAGACGAACCGCCGGTTGCAAGCATCGGATCCACCACGAAGACTTCCCGTTCCGCGCAGTCTGCCGGAAGTTTGCAATAATATTCCACCGGCTCTAATGTCTCCGGATCCCTATACAACCCGATATGTCCTATTTTGGCGGCCGGGATGAGCTGCAGGACGCCGTCCACCATTCCCAGGCCCGCACGCAAAATCGGGACAATGGCCATTTTCTTCCCTTTGAGCGCCTTTACCGTCGTTTCACAAATTGGCGTCTCTATCTGGATTTCCGAAAGCTGCAGTTCCCTTGTAGCTTCATAGCAGATCAGCATCGCTATCTCGCCAATCGTCTGCCTGAAATCCTTAGTCCCCGTCTGTTTTCTCCTGATATAACCAATTTTATGCTGAATCAACGGATGATCCATAATCGTTACTTTTGCCATTTTTACGCCTTCCTTTCTTCTTTCTGTTTTGTTCACGAAAGCGGTGAGCCAGGCGGCTGCCTGCATCCGGAGACTGCCGCAAAGCTCAATACCCCATTGCCGGCGGCGGTATTGCTCACTTCATGCTTTCAGCTTCCAACGCTTCTATCTTCGCCACCCTTCTACAATGCTTCTCTTCACCAGGAAACTCTGTATTCAGGAATGTTTCCACAATCCCCAGCGCCAGGTTCGTTCCCACAATGCCAGCCCCAAGAGCCAGCATATTGGCATTGTTATGTTCTCTTGTCAGTCTTGCGGAAACCGTGTCGGAACATAGTGCGCAACGGATCCCTTTTACCTTGTTAGCCGCAATGGATATGCCGATTCCCGTCGTACAGATCACGATCCCCTTATTACATTCTCCATTTGCCACCGCTTTTGCCGCAGCAATCCCGAACTCCGGATAATCGCAGGAAGAAGTATCCATACAGCCAAAATCCTTATACTCAATCCCTTCTCTCTCCAAATATTTCATTACTTCCCGTTTTAGGCCATATCCTCCATGGTCACACCCTAATGCAACGCTCATCCCCGTCTTCCTCCTTTTCCTTACGCATTTTATACCGTCTCTATATGATAACCGGCCGCTTTCAGCAGACGGTTCATAATTGCCTGTCCAATCCCTGCCGTCCCTTCAAAAGACTCGGAATAAATCACACTCACTCCCTCATCATCAAATTCCCGGAGAATGCGGTACAAAGCTCTTGCTATCGTCGCTTCTTCTTCCCGTTTCCCCGCGCTTTTTATAACATCCCCCTCATAAAAGGCTATCGTATCCTCCGTTCCGATAATCCCTGTTTTTTCTCCCTTTTCCCTCATTTCCCGGCTTCTTTTATTGATCTCCTCGATTACCCTCCCTCTGCTTCCGTTGATAATCGTCAACTCGCCTTTGGGGGCATAATGTTTATATTTCATCCCGGGCGCCTTCGGCGCTTGTCCCGTCCCATGCTTCAGAACATCCTCGTCCGTTTCCACATGCCCAATCACTTTTTCCAGCATTTCCTTTGTAATATACCCGGGGCGGAGGATCATGGGAACCTCTTCCGTCAAATCTATAATCGTAGACTCCAGCCCGATTTCAATCCCGCCGCCGTCTAAGATCATATCAATCCTGCCGTCCATATCTTCTATTACATATTTTGCAAGCGTAGGGCTCGGCTTTCCTGATATATTGGCGCTAGGCGCCGCCACATATCCTCCTGCCTCTTCGATAAATGCAAGCGCTGTTTTATGCCTTGGCATCCTGATTGCTACGGTGTTAAGCCCTCCCGTCGTCGTATAAGGGATTTTATCCGATTTCCACAGGATCATCGTAAGAGGCCCGGGCCAAAACGCTTCCGCTAATTTCATGGCTTCTTCCGGCGCCTCTCTTACAATCGGATACAGATCCTCCATCCTGCAGATATGCACAATAAGGGGATTATCCGAAGGCCGTCCTTTCGCACGGTATATTTTTCCCGAAGCCGCCTCATCCAGGGCATTCCCGCCAAGCCCATACACCGTTTCCGTTGGAAATGCCACTAATCCTCCGTTTTTTATAATTTTCCCCGCTTCCTTTAAGGCGGCTTTATTTATATTTCCTTCCTCTATCGGAATGATCTTTGTCTCCATCCCTATCCACTCCATATATACGGCCTACCCGTAATTTACACGCAATCTATTATACCATACCTTCTCATTCTTGTCTCTATTTATATGCGCTGCCGGCCGGAAGATATATGCGTCACTGCCCGGAAGCCAACGATGTGTTTAAATATTGCATAATCCCCATATACACCGCCCAAGCCGCCTTTTCCTGGTAAACTTCTGAATTTAATTTCTCTTCTTCTTCCCTGTTGGAAAGAAAACCGCACTCTACAATCACGATAGGGCAGGATGTTTTTTTCAGGAGATAATAACTGCTATTCCCCTTCGCTTCCCTCTTATTCTCCGCATCCACACTTGCCGCAAAACGTTTCTGGATCATACCGGCCAGCCGCTCTCCGGTAATGCTTCCATCATAATAGAACACCTGCGCCCCATGGACATATTCCTCATGATAGCTGTTCTGATGGATGCTCACAACGATTTGAGGATTCGCTTCTTCAATAATCGCAATCCTCCTCTTCATATCCTGCACCTTTTTATTGGACGCGCCCTCGTCATACAGCCCATGGTCATCCGTCCTTGTCATAACCACTTTTACCCCTTCGGTTTCCAGGAATCCCTTCACCATCCCCGCGATTTTTAAGTTAATATCCTTTTCCAGGGATCCGTTCACTCCCACCTTTCCCGGGTCAGCTCCTCCATGCCCCGCGTCAATCACTACACAGAATTTTTCCCTTTCTCCCTCCCCCCTGTTTTCTTCCGGCTCCTGCCCTGACACATCCCGGGAATTAACATAGGCGGCGCCTTCTCCCGCCACAAAGTACATAGACACGAGAAGAATTGCCGCCATTATTATCCGTAAGACCTTACCCTGTTTTTCTTCCATCACTTTTCTACCGTTCTGTTCCTTCTGTTATTAAACTTTATGAAACAGGACAAAGAAAAATGAACCTAACCTTATTGGTTTAAATAATTTTGGATTACATCCCATATTGCCGCTTTTTCAAATCCCAACTTCCATGCCGCCACCCCGGCAATATTATATTTCTGCATAATATTCAACTTTGCCTCAATGGAATGTTCATCTTCCAGCCATACCTGATAGAAGACCCCTCCCTCCTGGGTTTCCCCATAATTTTGACAAGCCTCCTCATCCCAGCGCATTTCTATACTATGATTGGACACAAATTGTTCTGCCAGATCCATTCCAACCGCTTCACTTGTCAAACTTGCTCCTTCCGTCTTCCATATACGGGTATAGAACGGGACGGCATTGATTACTTTTTGCGCCGGAACCTCCTCTACCGTTTTACGAATCCCGTCTTCCACAAAACCGATAGACGCCACGCTCCCCGCTTCCGGGCTGCCATTGTAATGTTCGTCATATCCCATAATAATGACATAATCCGCAAAAATGCCTTGTTCCTTCCTATTGTAATGATCGGTATATCCCATCGGCACATAGTTGTCCACCGAAAGTACAATCCCTTTCTCCCTGCATGGGATGGACAATTCCCTGATAAACTGGATAAAATGTTCCCCTGTATCCTGGCTTAGTCCTTCAAAATCGATGTTAATGCCGTCCAGCCCATATTCCAGGGCCGTATTCACCAGGGCTTCGATCAGATACGCCCTCTTGCTCGTATAGGACAATACCTCATAAGTATCCACATCAGGATTAGAAAAATTGTCAATCAGCCCCCAGACTTCCAATCCCATTCCATGCGCCCTTTCCACATAATCTTTTGACGCAAAGCTGGAAAAATCCCCCTCATTATTCGTCAGGGCAAACCACGTAGGGGAAATCACATTTATCCCTTTCGTATTCTCCAACACGGGACCCAGCGTATCGTTCCCTGCCGTTCCTGCCACTGCGTGCCATGCCAGGTTAATCTTATATGGTTTGGAGATATTGACAAATTCAGGATTGATAAAAGCATTCCCCTCCGGCTCCTGAGGCTGGGGTTCTATCCCTGTCCCATCCTGCGTCCCGTCTTCCAATTGTTTATTCTCCACATAACCGATAAAAGCGTCCTGCGTCTTAACCTTGCTCCACTTTTCCATTTTTTCCAGGACTACTACTCCATCCCCCTTTTTTATATCCGTCAAGATAGGGCTCTTGACGCCGCCCTGATACCTGACCGCCGTATCTTTGGCAATTACGGCTTCATTCCCTCCCCTTCCGTATTCCTTCGTATAAACCTGCATCCGGTTAGGGGCCGTAAACGTCTCATAAGAATAACCCGTAAACAGCTTTACATAATCCGCCGCCACATAAAGAGCTTCCCCGCTTCCGTCCATCGCCTCGGCATATCTGGCAATCGGGAATCCCATATCGCTCTCCCCGTCTTTTGTAAGGTAAACACAGGAACCAATCTCCACCCTTACCGTATCCGTTGGCAAAGTATATAAAAGGAGCCCTTCATTCTTATCTTCATAAAACCTGTCATTCAAATACTTATGGACGGTTGCCAGATCAAAATAATACGCGCCGTCCATCAGCCTGGCCGATTCTTCTGCCAGTTCATCCCCAAGTATGATAGCCACCTCGTCTTTACTGCTTATCGAAAAATATTCTTCTAAATCAACGCGTTCCTTAGAATAAGAATATTTATCCACTAATTTTATGCCAATGCTGACTGCAACCGTAAAAAAAATAAGGACGACTGCAATGATTACCGGAATTATTTTTTTCTTCATTTATCCAGCTCCCTTCCAACCGTCCTTATTATAACAAACTATTTAAATACCGTCATTACCTAATTTGACATTTTCCTGCTTTTTTTGACAGCATGGACGCTGTTTTTCGCAAACGGCAGCACAGCATCTATCGCTCCGGGGGGTCTTCCTGTTTTTGATCATGAAATGCTGCCGCCCGCTTCTTCACAGGAAATTTTTAACGCTTCTATTTTTCCAAAAGAAGATATGTGATATATTTTTCTTCCTTAAATTATATTCTTTAAAATTATATTTTTTTATAATATGACGATACTAAACAGTGTGCAAAAAACGGAATGCCCGGACATGTACGCATAAAAACATTAAAAACCTAAAAATAAAATTACCTTTTTTTACAAAAAATATTCGTGAGTTTGAATTATAATAACGTGAAATCATTTGGAAAATTTTATTTTTTGAACAAGCACATAAGCTTGTAAGACTTCTCCCATACTAACCTAGGGAGAAAAGATTAAAATACAATAAATAATAAAATGACCTATTAAACTGCTGCGCCTCCTTCCTGTACAAATTGTCCGAAAGCATTCCTTAGAGTTGATTATAACAAATCCTACCACTTATTTCAAGGAATTTTAAAAAAAATGTCGAATTTTTATTAAAAATTTTTAAACACTGACGAATTCTATTGACTTAAATTTATGAAAAGTATAATATACTTTTAACTGTAAAGCATTATCTTTCGGGATAATTTGGTTCAGGTTAGTCACAATATAACAAGGTGGCAGTATCTTAATAGTAAGGATGTGATAACATGAAAATTGAAAAAGTAAATGACCATCAGATTCGCTGTACACTTACCAGAGAAGATTTGGCCGACCGTGAATTGAAAATCAGTGAACTCGCATACGGAACGGAAAAAGCAAAAAACCTGTTCAGGGATATGATGCAGCAGGCATCGTTTGAATTCGGTTTTGAAGCCGAAGATATTCCGTTAATGATAGAAGCCATTCCTCTTAACTCAGAATGTATTGTACTCATAATTACGAAAGTGGAGGATCCGGAAGAGCTGGATACGCGCTTTTCCAAGTTTGCACCTTCCGTCCATGATGCAGAAGGCGATTTGGATGAGATGATTGACAGCCTTTCCGAAGGCGCTGACGATGTTCTGGATTTATTCAAAAAAATTCACGAAGGCAAATTCACGGATGCTTTGCCAAAAGAAAAACAACCTAAGAAAAAAGCCGCAGGACAGGAAAAAGCCCCTTTGCAGGATCAGGAACTGGTAAGGATCTTCTCCTTCGATTCCATCCGCACCGTGGCAAGGATTTCCCATGTCCTGGCCGGTTGTTATAGCGAGAGCAATTCCTTATATAAAAACGAGAACGCACACAGGTATCTTCTGGTTGTTGCAAAAGGAAACCATTCCCCGGCGGAATTTAACAAAATATGCAATATTTTGTCCGAATATGGCCGGGCTGAAAAATATGTTTCCGCTGGGGAAGCATATCTGGAAGAGCATTTTAACCCCGTGATCAAAGAAAACGCCTTACAGTCATTATGTAAGATTTAACGATGCAGCAAAAACAGGGCCGGCGGAAGCAAAACCCCGCGGCCCTGTTTTTATATGATCTTTTATTTCTTAATTATATTCTATAAGCCATATCATGGAAGGCCGGACAGTCAATCGGCTTTTACCCCATCTGTCTTATAGATAAACTTCACATTTCCTTCCGTGCCTTCCGGCAGGCCGCTAAACGTATTATAACCGCTTCCCGCCGCCTTTAACGCATCTATCCTGTCGATCACCGCCTCAATATCATCGCCGAACAGATCCGTCAGTTCCCTGATCCCTTCTTCATCAAAACGTATCATGCCGTCTTTCAGTTCTAATGCGCCATCATCCAGCTTTATCGTACCGTCTTTTAATTTCATCACTCCGTCATCCAGTTCTATGACCCCGTCTTTCAATTCATTTACTCCATCGTCAAGTTCTGCCGTGCCGTTTTTTAATTCCCCGGCTCCGTCATCCAGTTTCCCCGCGCCTTCCCACAGTTCATTTGCACCGCTGTTTAATTTTCCGGCTCCATCATCCAGTTTTCCCACACCTTTCTGTAAATCAGCCGCTCCGTCATCCAGTTTCCCGGCCCCTGTTTCCAGCAATCCCGTTCCCGCCTTTAACTCCGTCGTCCCATCCTTTAATGCAGCGATGCCAACGTTTAAAGATGCCGCGCCTGTTTCCAGCGTTTTCGTCCCCTCCACGGCCGCGGCTGTCCCGGCTTTTAATTCCGTCGCCCCTGCCGCCAGCGCCGGAACTCCCGTCTGTGCATCATTGAGCAGCAACAACGCCTGATATAAAGCGTCCACTCCCGTTTCCAATGTTTTTGCACCCGTTTTTAAATTCGCGGAAACTGTTTTCATATAAGAAACATAATCCATTTGGGATGCTTCCTGCATATTTCCTGCCTGGCCGGAAACTTCATTGCTCCTTGTCAATTCTTCAAGCATTTTTTGCGCTGCCTGCGTCTGGGTCCTGGCTGCCGCTACCTGCGCCTGGGCTTCCGCCATCTGCTCCCATGCCGCACGGCAATCCGCCGCCGCTTGCTGCACCGCTTCCGCCGATACGCTTTGCACCGCCACATCCGTCTGCGTTATCACCGGTTCCATGCTATACCCTGTCACCAGCCCGCTGACCGTTGTCTGCGCCATTTTCCCCTCGGTCTCCACATCCACCGTCATTGTCTTTGTTACCGGCTCACATGCTGCATTAAGCGCCGCCTCTGCCGCCTGCCGGCGCTCCGTAGCTTGTTCCAGGGCAGCTTGGGCCAAAGCCTCCTTCTCCTTCCCTTCCGCCGCCATTTGCTTCAGCATTTCTACTTTTCCATTGAAATCCGCCTCATATGCCGCGAAATACTGATTTAATAATTGATCCAACCCTTCTGCGCCTTCCGCCAGCGACCGGCTTCCTCCCAAGAGGCCCGCCGCCCCGTCTTCTCCCTGACAGGCGCCTACCATAGCCTCAATTGCCGCATCCACAGAAAGGATTCCCTGTTCCAGGCTTGCCGCCCCCGCATCCAAGGCAGCGCTCCCGCTTGTCAATGCTTTTGTCCCTTCTTCCAGCGCGCTTCCGCCTGCCAGCAGTCCCATCGCCCCATCTTCCAGCTTTCCGGCTCCTGCATTTAATACTTTTGATTTTTCATCCAATTCCTGAGTGCCGGTTTTCAACGCATCCGCACCTTTTTTCAATTCACCGGTTCCATTTGCCAGCTCGCCGCTTCCGTCCTTAAGTTTGGCCGCCCCATCTTTTAAATCAGATGTTCCATCCTTTAAATCAGACGCGCCATCCCTTAATTTTACCGATCCATCCTTTAATTCCAACGCGCCATCCTTCAGTTTAACGGTACCGTCTTTCAATTCTTCTGCGCCTTCCCTTAACTCGCCGGCGCCGTCCTTCAAATCAGATGTACCGTCCTTCAGTTCTTCTGTGGCCGACCTTAGATCATCCATGGAATCATTCATATCGTCCAGATCAATAGAATCCGTCAGGCTGATATCGGAAAGTATGTCGCTCATAGCCATTGTCATCGTCATGGACAGATTAAAGTTTACGGCATCCGCCGAGACTTCAATATACTCCGGTATATTAATCTCATCCAGCTCTTTCTTTTTCTCCTCATCTTCCATATCCGCCTTCAGCCCTTCGATATCCAGGCTATTTTTCAGCCCCGGAAAAGCCATGCCTACTACAAGGTAATTATCCCCCTCTGAAATTAATCTTGCATTTTCCACTTCAATATTGGAAAAAGTATCCGAAGGAAGCACCATGCCGGAAATCATTGCAAAAGGCACATAAATCTCTTCATTCCTGCCGTTAATCTCCACCATCTGCTTCTCCTTATTCTCATAATCAAAACGGATGGTTACTTTTCCGCTTTTGCCGGCTAATTCTTCAGGCATGATTTCCTTACCGTCCAAAGTATAGGAAAGCTTCACCTCCACCGGAAGTTCCTGCCGGGTCGTCCCCTGATAATAAATATCGGAGCCTCCCGCTTTCCATACCAGATTCCCATTCTCTCCTACCGTATATTCCTCATAACCTTTTACATTCTCAATATCCTGCAGATTACTTACATCCGCCAGGCTGCTGCTGCCTTCGCCGTTTTTTACCCAATTGCTGACAATCACTTTATTTACGTCGCCTTTCGCATCCGCCAGGACGTATACGGTTTCCTCTTTTCCCGAAGAACTGCTATGAGCCGCTCCCGTCTGCTCATCCACTGAAAGGGCAGGCGCTTCCTCTTCCTTTTTTATGTCTGCCGCATCGGCATTTGTCTCCGCCATCCCGTCCCCGCCGTCAGCGCAAGCCGCAAGAGAAACCGCCATTGTTCCGGCCAGCACAAGGCTGCATGCCTTTTTCCATTTTCTATTTCCTGCATAAATATCCCTTACTTTTTTCATCATATGATTCCTCCTTCCAAATCCTCCACTTTCTTCTCTTTCATTTTTCCACCCATTGAACTCATCATTATCAATTGATCAAATATCATAAACATAGACGGCAGGATAAAGATAACGCTGAACATACTGATGATCGCCCCTCTCGCCATTAATGTGCAAAGCGAACTGATCATGTCAATATTGGAATATAGCCCCACTCCAAAGGTAGCGGCAAAAAAGGTAAGGGCGCTGACCACAATGGATTTTGCGCTCGTCTGGCAGGCAATGTCCACCGCCTCTTTCTTCCCCGCTCCCGCGCTGCGCTCCCTCCGGTACCTGGTAGTCATTAAAATGGCATAATCCACGGTAGCCCCAAGTTGTATCGTCCCTATGACTACTGAGGCAATAAAAGGAATTGCCGTTCCCGTATAAAATGGGATTCCCATATTTACGAAGATTGCTCCCTCGATTACCGCCACTAATATCACTGGCAGGGAAATGGAACGGAACACCAGCATAATGATAATAAAAATCACGCCGATGGAAACTATGCTTACCGTTTTAAAATCCTTATCCGTTATCCTTATCAAATCCTTGGTGCAGGGGGCTTCTCCCACCAGCATCCCTTTTTGATCATAGGATTTACATATTTTATCCAGAGCATCGCACTGGGCGTTCACTTGATCCGATGCGACTTTATATTTCGACCCTATCAGCAAAAGCTGCCAATTGTCGTTGCTTAATGCATCTTTCAACTCATCAGGCACCATCTCTTCCGGCAGAGCCGCCCCCTTAATGGCATTCAGCCCCAAAATCCAGCTTATCCCCGGAACCTTCTTCATATCATCGCTCATATGCTTTACATCCTTCGCCGGTAAATCTGCGCCCACCAACAGCATATGGGTAGCGTTCATATCAAACTTCTCCTCCAGTTTTGCATTAGCTACAATACTCTCCAAATCTTTTGGCAAAGTTTCATCCAAGTTGTAATATACCTTTGCATTCCGGTATCCATACAACGCCGGAGCTAAAAGGATGACAAACAGGACGGCAAATACCGCGAAATGCCCCGTCACAAACCGGCCGATATGATCCATATCCGGAAGCAGCGCCTTGTGCTTCGTCTTTTCCAACGGTTTATCCAGTACCAGGATTAAGGAAGGAAGAACCGTTACGCAAGCCGCCACGCCCAGCACTACCCCCTTCGCCATAACCAGCCCCAAATCCATTCCAAGGGTAAAACTCATAAAACATAAAGCGATAAATCCTGCCACAGTAGTGATGGAACTTCCTACCACCGAAGAAAGCGTTTCCCCTATAGCTCCCGCCATCGCCTCCTTTTTCCCTTTGCATATCCCCTGCTGCTCCTGGTAGCTGTGCCAAAGAAAAATAGAATAATCCATCGTTACCCCGAGCTGCAGTACCGCGCTCAATGCCTTCGTAATATATGAAATCTCCCCAAAAATAATATTGCTTCCCAGATTATAAACGATTGCCATGCCTATACTGATCAGGAAAACAAAAGACACCAGATAAGAATCCATAGCCAAAGACAGGACAATGCACGTAAGAAGCACTGCGATGCATACATAAACCGGAGCCTCCCTTTCGGACAAGTTTTTTGTATCCGTAACCACTGCGGACATACCGCTCAAAAAACAGCTTTTCCCTGCAATCCCACGGATCTCCTCTATGGCTTCCATTGTAGAATCCGCCGATGTGGTTTCATTAAATATAATGACCATCAATGTACAGTCGCCGCTGTTAAAAGCATCATACAACTCCTCCGGCAGCAGTTTTGCCGGCACCGAAATATCCATCGCCGTATCATACCAGATCACCTTTTCCACATGCTCCACTGTTTCAATTCTTTGTTTTAATGCCGCCGTCTCTTTCGGCTTCATCCCTTCCACCATAAACATGGAAAAGGCTCCCGTCCCAAATTCCTCCACTAAGATATCCTGCCCCACCATAGTCTCAATGTCCTTTGGCAGATAAGAAAGAATATCATAATTAACCCTTGTTCCCACATATCCAAAAAACGATGGGATAAGCAGAAGCAAACTGATGATAAGAATTGGGATTCTCATTTTCACTACCCATTTGCCAAAATTTTTCATACCTTACCTCCTGACCAAATACCAGTATATATTATCAATATGACCATTGGTCATTTTTGTTATATATGGTATATCACGGAAATGACTAACGGTCAATATTTTTTGCGCATTTTATAAAAAGTTTATGTTTACCTGGCGTCCACATAAATCCCCATTGATTCCCGCCAACAACGAGCCAAGCGGCTGCTTGCAGGCATTTGGCGACTGCCGCGAAAGTCACATACACATCGAAGATGCGTTATACTCTGTATCGCTGCTTGTTTGACTCCCCGTATGCCTGCATCGGGGTTGTTGACTTCCCCGAAAGCCCATCTTATAATATACATACCTTTTTTATCAACATGCCAGGGGAAGGACTTTGCTATGGGAAAGATAGATAATAATAAAAAACAAAAAGAAGACGCCCTGTTAAATACCGCCTTTGACTTGTTTACCAAACAGGGCATACACAAGACCTCCATCTCCGACATCGTCAATCAGGCCGGAGTGGCAAAAGGGACTTTTTATTTGTATTTTAAAGACAAATACGATATACGTAATAAATTAATCGCTAAAAAAGCCAGCCAGGTCTTCCGCCTCGCCGACTCCGCAATGCATCAGGCCGGCATTGCCGGTCTGGAAGATCAGGTCATTTTCCTTATCGACAATATCGTCGACCAACTGACAGAAAACAAATCTTTACTAAATTTCATCTCCAAAAACTTAAGTTGGGGGATTTTTAAAAATGAACTTTTATATTCAGGAGCAACAGACATCGATTTCTATAATATTTATTCTTCTATTTTTGAACATTCAGGAAAGACCTATAAAAATCCCGAGATTCTTGTATTTATGATTATAGAGCTGGTGAACTCCACTTGTTTTAGCTGCATCCTGTACGAAGACCCGGTGCCGGTAAAGGAGTTGAAGCCTTATTTATTTGAATCCGTAAGACAGCTCATGAAAGGCATGGAGACCTGACTCCCGAACCCTGGACGTAAAAATGCCCGGCAAAGGGATGCTTTAAAATACCGCATACCGCTTACCGGACATTATCCTCATATCCCGCTTCTTTATTCCCCGGGAACAGGCCAAAGCCAAACTTTCCATGTTTATACTGCCGCGATCTTCTCCATCAGCACATCCGCATCCAGCCCATGCACCATAGCGGCCTCTTCCAAAGTTTCCCCTTGGGCGGACGGACAGCCAAGACAATGCATCCCAATCTCCATAAGCACCGGGGCAATGTCAGGATTTATTCTAAGCGCCTCACCGATCGTTGTATTTTTGGTAATCTCTGCCATATAAAAACCTCCTTTTGTGTGGAATATTTCCATATATTTCAATAGGAAAACTGATATCAGTATAATACTTTCTCCGTTTTGTTTCAAGTCATTCCTGATTCTTCATAAAATTCACAAAAATTTAATATTAAAAATGCCGAAAACATACCGAATGTACAGAAAAAAGTACACTTCGTTGCTTGACGTTATAAGCCTCTTAATACTATAATGAGGATACAGAATTAGCGTTACAGCTTTACTTTCGTCAGGCTGCAACGGATTAGTGATTTTTGAACCACTTAACCAAAATATTTTAATTAATAGGAGGGCTTATTCAAAATGAGACCAGAATGGACAGATTTTGTAGGCGGCAAATGGGAAAATGAAGTCAATGTACGT
>CAOKPU010000013.1 GCA_948470755.1 uncultured Lachnospiraceae bacterium
TACGGCATTCTCCGCACAGATTTGAGATTCCGCGAAGCGGAATCATGGGGGTTAGAATGAAGAAGGAATGGATAAGGAAGATTGCGGAAGAAGGGAATACGCCGGCCTATGTATTTGAAACAGATGTTTTGAAACAAAAGATATCGGCGGTGAGAACGGGGTTAGGAAATCATCCGGGAATCAGGCTTTGCTATGCAATGAAGGCAAATCCCTTTCTGATTAAAGAATTAGAACCTTATATTGATAAGTTTGAAGTATGTTCGCCGGGGGAATTGGCAATCTGCAAAAAGAAAAATGCAGCCATGGATAAGATCGTCATGTCCGGCGTCAATAAGGAAAAGGAAGATATTGAACGCGCCTTGGAATGGGGAGTTACTCTTTTTACGGTGGAATCAAGGGCGCAGCTTGATTTGCTTGCGCAGTGTGCGGATATCCAACATAAGCGGATAAAGGTTCTTCTGCGCCTTACAAGCGGCAACCAGTTCGGGATGGACAGACAGTGCATTCTGGATATTATAGGACAGAGGGATAAATTCCCGGGGCTTATAATAAAAGGGATCCAGTTTTATTCGGGAACGCAGAAAAAGACAAAAAAAATCAGGGAAGAAATCGATGCATTGTGCGATTTCTGTCAGGAATTAAGACAGATCTATGATTTTGAACCGGAAGAACTGGAATATGGTCCCGGATTTGGGATTGATTATTTCGGAAAAGGGGACGGCGGCAATGTCCTTGAAGAATGCAGGGAGGCTTTTGAAAAGGCAGCCGATAGGAAGCTGGAGCTGACATTAGAGATGGGGAGGTTCCTTGCGGCTGAATGCGGAAGTTATATCACAAAGGTGATGGATATCAAACAGAATGACGGGCAGGAATATTGTATTGTGGATGGGGGGATTCATCATGTCAACTATTACGGACAGGTAATGGGGGCGAGGATTCCTCCTGTCCGTCATTACCGTATGGCCGATCATTATGAAGAAGCGGCAGAGGTTAAGGAAAATCAGGAAGCGCAGAATATATGCGTCTGCGGATCCCTTTGCACTGTAGCCGATGTTTTGGGCAGGAATATTCCGGTGTGTGATCTGCAGGAAGGGGATCTGTTTGTTTTTGAGAAAATTGGCGCATATTCGGTGACGGAATCCATGTATTTGTTTTTGAGCAGACGGATGCCTAAAGTTTATTTATTGTCAGAGGACGGATTGGAACTGCTCAGGGATTCTTTTGAAACATATCAATGGAACTGTTAAGGGGGATTGGGAAGAGAGGGATTTTTTATGCAATTGCTGGAATCATATGATGAATATGCGGATATGATCAAAGAATTTAGGGAAAAATGCAGAAGGCCTTTTTCCAACATCTATTTTATGCCGGCTGATATGGAACGGTATATCCGGCTGGGAAGGGCTGGTTATGAAAAGTCGGAAAGCGGAATTATATTGTATTTTGATGAAGAAAGATTTTACAGAGTTTGTTTATGTGTAAATGAAAATGAAAAGTTTATGATAGAACGGCAGGATAAAAAGATCCTTGTAAAAAATGTATTCCGAAAGGGGAAAAAGAGGGAGAACCTGCAAAAGGTGGAAAAGAGGCTGGCGGAATTAGGGTTTGAAAATGAAGGCACATCTGTGAAAGTGAAAGGGGAAGTGGAAAAGATTTTTCAAAGATGCGAGCGGTTGGGCCGGTATGCGGATGCGCTGGAGCAGAAGGGATACCGGTTTAAAACTGCGGATATTTCCATGATTGGGGAAATCGAACAAATTATATTGGATTCCGGCGTGATCAAGGATTACCAGCTCAATTATTTGACAGAGGAAGAGAAGAAGGAGATGGCGGAGAAAGGATGTTATTCTTATATAGTAAACGGTGAGAATCAAATATGCGGCGGCGGTTATTTTTTTATAGATGGCGATACGACCATAGGGGTGGGGGGGGGCAATAAAAGAAGAATTTAAGAGGCATGGGCTTGCGCCGGTTTCCGCTTATCATAAACTGAAATGGCTCAAGGATAATGGTTTTAAGAGGGGGCAGGGATGGATATTGGTTGAAAATAAACCTTCTATTAACTACCATCAAAGCCTGGGATATGAGTTTGTGGATGAGTATACGGATGAATGGATATTGAAGGGAGAGGAAAAGGAATGAGAAATAAAGTATTGGAAATATTATACGAGGTGAATCCTAAGATAGCGGATCATTTAACGGACAATTTGATTGAAAGCGGAATAATTGATTCTTTTGAAATTGTGAACGTAGTGATGGAGCTGGAGGAGGAACTAAACATAGAAATAGACCCGGAACTGATCAGCCCGGATAATTTTGAGAGTGTGGATGCCATTGTCCGTTTGATGGAAAGGCTTTCCGAATAACCCGGAAAGTAAATAGGAGTGTTTTATATGCAGTTATTGGAATCGTATAATGAATATAAGGATATGATCAGATTGCTTAGGAAGAAGTGTGGAAGACCTTTTTCCAATGTGTATTATACGCCGGAAGATATGGAGCGGTATATCCGATTAGGCAGGGTAAGTTATGAGGAAACAGAGGGTGGGATTGTATTTTATTTTGATGAAGAGAAGTATGATAGGGTCTGTCTGTATGTGGATGAAAAGGAAAAACTTACTATTAAAGCACGTGATAAAAAAATATTGATAAAAAATGTTTTTCGGAAAGGGGAAAAAAGGGAAAATCTTTTATGCGTGGAGCGGCAGTTAGAAACATTGGGATTTACAAGACAGGGTACATCCGTAAAAATACGGGGAGAAGTATCCAAAATTTTCCAAAAATGTGAAGGTAAGAAAAAGTTTGCGGATGCATTGGGTAAGAAAGGGTATCGGTGTGTGGTTGCCGATGTTTCTATGTTCGATGAGATTGAGGCATTGATACTAAGCTCGGGCATTATTAAGGATTATCAATTGAACTATTGGACAGAGGAAGAAAAGCAAAAGATAATGGAAGAAGGCTCCTATTTATGTATGATAGATAAGGAGGGGAAGGTATGCGCGGCGGGAGCATGTATCGTGAAAGGGAAGACAACAAAGGGAGTGGCAGCGGTGGTCAAAGAGGAATATAGGCTGCATGGGCTGATTGTGGCATTAGCCTATCACCGGGCCAAGTGGTTGTATGAGAACGGATATGAATATTGCCAGGGGTGGATATTGACCAACAACGAACCTTCTATACGATATTATCAAAGCTTGGGATATGAGTTCGTGAATGAATATACGGATGAGTGGATTCTGGAAACCTGTTAAACCGTTAAGGGGTATTTGAATGGAAAAGCTGAAAACATTTGATGAATATACTAATTTGATAAAGGAAGTAAAATCAGCATGTAAGAAGCCTTTTTCAAATATTTATTATATGTCGCGCGATATAAAAAATTATATAGGGACAGGCAGATTGTCCTATGAAAAGGTAAGCGGCGGCGTTCTTTTTTTCCTGGACGAGGAGTTATACTATAGGGTTTGGCTTTATATAGATGAGAAGGCAAAGTTTATCATATGCCCGCAGGATAAGAAAATGCTGGTCAGGAATATTTATAAATCCGGGGAGAAAGAGGAAAGCCTGCAATGCATAGATCATAGATTGGAGGAGTCAGGGTTCCAAAAAGAAGGGACCACAATCGGGATCCAGGGAGAACTGCAGAACCTGCTTCAAAAATGTGAGAAGATAAAGAAATATGCGGAAGCGATGGAAAGGAAAGGTTTCCGCTGTGTGGAAGCGGATTTTTCCATGTACGGGGAACTGGAAGCAATTATCCTGGATTCAGGGATTGTTAAAGATTATCAGCTAGATTACAGGACGGAAGAAGAAAAGAGAAAACTGGAAAAAGGTTCTTATTTATATATAGCAGATGCTGATGGACAGATATGTGCGGCAAGTATTTGTATTGTTGAGAACGGTATTGCAAACGGGGTGGCCCTGGCTGTGAAGGAGGAATATAAGAGGCAGGGGATCGCACCTTATTTAACATATCATAGATTTCAGTGGATGCGTAATAAGGAAGTGAGGATTGTGCAGGGATGGATATTGACCAGTAATGTCCCATCTCTTAAATATCACCAAAGCATGGGACATAAATTTTTGGACAGATATGCAGACGAATGGGTTTTGGATCTGACAGATTAGGAAATAGATTAAGCAGGAGGAAAGGGTATGATAAAGAATGTGTTGCAGATGTTGGAGAATGCGGCCCGGTTATTTCCTGATAAAGCAGCTTTTTCGGATAGCAATGGATCTGTTTCGTATCGGGAGGCCTTTGCATCGGCAAAATCCATTGGTACATGTATAACTAAAATGGGGCAAAAAGGGAAAGCTGTCGCGGTTGTCATGGAAAAAAATAAGGAAGCGGTCATAAGCTTCATGGGGGCAGTTTATAGCGGCAATTTTTACGTCCCGATCGACTCAAAAATGCCGGATGACAGGATTAGGAAGATTTTTGACATTGTGGATCCAACAGTTATCCTGACGGATGAAGCAAACTATGAAAGAATGAAATGCCTGGAAAAGAAGGTGGTTCTTTATTGGGATGCTGTGAAAGCAATACCGGATGAGGATGCCCTAATGGCAATTAGAAGAAAGGCGATCGATACGGATCCGGTTTATGCATTGTTTACATCAGGATCTACCGGAATCCCCAAAGGAGTGGTCTGCTGCCATCGTTCCGTTATCGATTATGCAGATTGGCTGATCGAGACGTTTTCTTTTGATGAAAATACGATTTTTGGCAACCAGACTCAATTTTACTTCAGCATGTCGGTATTGGATATCTATGCCGCTATACGCAGTGCGGCGCAGCTACATATCATACCGCAGGGATTGTTTACTTTTCCGGTAAAACTGCTGGAACATATGAATGAGCATAAGATTAATACTATTTACTGGGTCCCGACGGCGTTATGTACGGTAGCGAACTTAAGGGCGCTGAATAAAGTACAGATGCCATATTTGAAAAAAATCCTTTTCGCAGGGGAATTGATGCCTACAAAACAATTGAACATATGGAGGGAACATGTGCCAAATGCCCTGTATGCGAACTTATTTGGTCCTACGGAAATTACGGATATTGGTATATATTATATCGTAAACCGTGAATTTGAGGACGATGAACCGATCCCCATAGGAAAGGCTTGTGATAATGTGGATTTGCTGATTTTGGATGAAAACGGACAAGAGGCCGCGGAAGGGGAAATTGGGGAACTATGTATCAGAGGCAGCTTTTTGGCATTAGGATATTATAATGATCAGGAAAAAACAAAGGAAGTATTTGTGCAAAACCCGTTAAACCCTCATTATCCGGAGTTGATTTATAAAACGGGGGATCTGGTCAGTATAAATGACTGTGGTGAATTGCTTTATCACGGACGGAAGGATTTTCAGATCAAACGCCGGGGAAATCGTATCGAATTAGGGGAAATCGAAGCGGCTGCGGGCGGGATTGACGGCATTGAAATGTGCGTATGCATTTATGATGATAAAAAGCAGAAAATTATTTTTTTCTATAAAGGCAGGGAAATTTCGGAGGACGGATTGGCCAAGGGCTTAGGGGGGAAAATACCGGAGTATATGCAGCCGGATAGATATATCCGTCTGGAAGACCTTCCATATAACGCTAACGGGAAAATTGACAGAAAACAGTTAAAAGGAGCATATATCAATGGAAAGTTTGAGGAGCTTGGAAGAGTATAAATCTCTGTTGGCTTCGTATAAGTCAATTTACCGGAGGGGGTATAACAATAATTATCTAAGTACGGCTATGGTGAAACGGTATGTTAGCCTCGGGCGTATTTATTTTGAGGCTGATGAAAATGCATTGCTTTTCTTCACGGATGAAGAAAATTATTACCGTTTGTATCTTCTGCTGGGGCCGGAAATGGATTTTTCCATTAAGGTACATGATAAGCCGGTCATGGTCAGGAATATCTACAGGGAAGGGGCAAAGCCGGATTGTCTGTGGAAAGTGGAAGCGGCTTTAAAAAAGCAGGGATTTGCCTTATATGATAAGACGGTTCAGATTCTGGCAAAGCCTTTGGAGGATAAAGAAAACATACGGAGGAAATATGATAAGGCAATTTCTTTTTTGGAGAGATTTGGAATGAGGATCGGGTATGCGCAGGAAGAGGATATGGAACAGATGATGAGCCTAAAAGCCCAGGAGCCATTGTTGAAAGATTATCATTTTATGTATGAAACAGAAAAGGAAATATTGTATGATATTGAAAAGGGGTATTATCGGTGTGCATACAGCTCATCGGGTGAGATTTGCGCAGTACAGAATTATGCGGTTGCTAATGGCGTATTGCAGGGGAACTGGCTGGCGGTGAAGGATGAGTATAAAGTGAAGTATGGGATTGGAAGCGCTATGGCTTATCATTCGTTTTTATATGCGATAGAACATGGTATTTCCTGTTATTATGGCTGGGTAGTAAGAGATAATGAGAAGTCAATAAGATATCACCAGTCAATTGGATATGAAGTTGGTAATAAGTGGGCAGATGAATGGCTGCTTCAATAAGGAGATAAATAAATGAGCAATTTGGAAAAGTATAATCAGGTATTTTGTGAACAGTTTTCCCTTGAGAGCGGGTTTGACTGTGAGAAGGTAAAGATGAATGACACGGCTGATTGGGATTCGATAGGTCATTTGAATCTGATATCTGCTTTAGAGGATGTTTTTGGGATCATGTTTGAAACAGAAGATATTCTGTCTTTTGATACTTATCATCGTGGAATTGAAATATTAGGGAAATATGGAATAGAGATATAGCTGTGGGGATAGGGGCATGAATACGGAATTGGGACTTTTATTCGGAAAGATATGTTTAATCACAGGCGCAAGCCGGGGAATAGGGCGCCAGACGGCAGAATGTTTTGCCAAACAGGGAGCTGTTGTTTATGCGAATGCCAGAAGGGCTGGATGCCTGGAAGAATGGGCGAAGGAAATAAGTGCAGAGGAAAGAGGAAAAATCATTCCTCTGTATTTTGATATTACAAATACAGAAGAGGTTAGGCAGGGCGTTTTAAAGCTGAAAAAAGAGGAAGGAAGGATAGATGTCCTTGTCAATAATGCCGGAATGGTTACGAATGAGCTGCTTGGAATGATTTCCAAGGATAAAATGAGGGAAATGTTTGAAGTAAATGTATTTGGGCTTCTGGATTTGACGCAGATAGTATCTACAAGATTTATGATGAAGCAAAAGAGTGGGAGCATAATTAATATAGCGTCGGCAGTAGGGGTGGAAGGAAGCCAGGGGCAGATAGCGTATTCAGCCAGCAAAGGAGCGGTTGTCTCAATGACAAAGTCGATGGCAAAGGAGTTGGCCCCATATAATATCAGGGTCAATGCGCTTGCGCCGGGGATGATACAGACAGAACGTATAAAAGAAACGGTGCGGGATGTTTACAAAGGAAATATACCTCCTATCAGATTAGGAAGATTGGGTGAACCTCAGGAAATAGCGGATGGATGTTTATATCTTGCGTCAGATCTTTCCTGTTATACGACGGGCCAGGTCTTAACGATAAGCGGAGGATTGGTGCTTTAGGAAAATAATTTACATGGTTGGGTTTGAGGAGGCGTATATATGTTTCTGGAAATCGATAAAAAGGATAAGAATAGTATTGCATTGATAGATAGTGGGGATGATTGTGCAACCTATGGTGAGATCATAGATTTTGGCGCTTCCTTTTATAACTGTATAAAAAAAAGGACATTAATTTTTGTATTATGCAGTAATTGCGTCGGGGCAGTAATGGGGTATCTGGGTTCGATGATGAATCGTATTGTGCCATTAATGCTGAGTGATTCTATGGATTCCAAACAGATGGAGAACCTAATACATATTTATCGGCCGGAATATATCTGGAAACCGGAAAATATGGTAGGGGATAAAGAGAAAGTCGCATTCAGCGGACGCAGCTATGCATTAGTGTCCACAGGATTAAGCAGTTATCCGCTATACGAGGAATTATCCCTTTTATTGACGACTTCAGGATCAACGGGAAGCCCTAAATTAGTACGCCATTCGTATGAAAATCTGGAAGCGCAGGCGAGGAATATTTCTGAGTTTTTTGAGCTGGATCATAAGGAAAGGCCGATGGTGGATTTGCCGATTAACTATACTTATGGATTATCGGTGTTGAATAGCCATCTATATTCCGGAGCGACTATATTATTGACAAGCCGGAATGTTTTAGATTTAAATTATTGGGCGTTTTTAAAAAAAGAGAATGCGACAAGCTTTACGAATGTACCATATAGCTATGAAATATTAAAAAAATTGCATGTTTTTCAGATGGAACTTCCTTCCTTGAAAACTTTTTCGCAGGGAGGCGGTAAATTGAATGAAGAATTGCATAAAGAATTTGCAGAGTATGCATTGCGGACAGGGAGAAGGTTTATTGTAACTTATGGGCAGACTGAGGGAAGCGCCAGAATGGCATATCTGCCTGCAGAGTATGCTATAAAAAAATGCGGGAGTATTGGAAAGGCAATTCCTAATGGGCATTTGTTTCTTGTGGATGAGGATGGGAAGGAAATAGATGAACCGAATGTAGTCGGGGAAATGGTATACCAAGGGCCAAATGTGACTTTAGGTTATGCAAAAACAGGGGAAGATCTGATATTAGGGGATGAAAGGCATGGAATCCTGTATACCGGTGATATGGTGAAAAGAGATGAGGAGGGCTTTTATTATATTGTTGGCAGAAAGAAACGTTTTTTGAAATTGTGCGGATACAGGATAAGCCTAGATGAATGTGAAGATATGATAAAGGCGGCCTTCCATATAGAATGCGCCTGTGTTGGGAATGATGAATACATGAATATTTATGTCACGACAATGCAGGATCATGATGGCATAAGGAAATATATTTCTGCAAAAACGAAAATGAATTCAAATGTTTTCAGGGTTCTTTATTTGGAAAGGCTTCCAAGGAATGAGGCGGGAAAGATTTTATACAGCAAATTGCAGTAGCAAACCGGAGAAAAATTATGGAAAAATCAATAAAAGAGAGAATGCTCCAATTGCTGACAACCCTGCAGGAGGCGCATCAGGAAATAGAACATGTACTTTCGGAAAAAGAATATGAGGCAGTGGGCAATCTTTTGGAAGACTGTCAAAACGGCGCTATATTAATAGGAAATACGATAGAACGGTTTGAGGAAAAACAAGAACATATTATAGGGATATTGGAAGAATATTGTGAAACCTTGTTCCGTATCAACATGGCGCTGGAAGGACAAGGATTATTAGACGGCAGTAAAGTAAAATCAGAACTCGACCAGTATATCCAAGATGTGTCAAGCCGGATAAAAGATATAAAAGTTTTGAAAATTGTTTTTTTCCCATATAAGGCCTCTATGTGGACAAGTCTCGAAAGCATTTGGAGGGCGGCGGAAAAAGATAGGGAATGTGAAGTAAAAGTAGTTGTAATACCATATTATACGTTGGATGAAGCAGGAAATGAAGATGAGTTCAAGTATGAGGCGGAGTTGTTCCCTGAGGATGTGCCAATCGTGCATTACAGAGAATATTCTGTAGAACAGGAATTGCCTGATATGGTTTTTATTCATAATCCTTATGATGGAAGAAACAATGTAACCCGTATACCTAAAGAATATTATTCCTATCGCCTTAAACTTTTTACAAAGCAATTGATTTATAGCCCATATTGTCTGCAAGGGTATTATTCCCCAAAAGATGGGAATTTCTTATGCCTGACAAACGGGGCTCATATAGCAGATAAAGTCCTTCTGCAGTCAGAGCGGTTAAGGCAGATTTATATAGATCATCGTATAAATGAAGAAAAACTGCTCGCTTTGGGATCTCCCAAAGTGGATAGTATTGTTGATGGAATGAGGAAACCTGCACAGTATCCTGCCGGTTGGTCGGAAAAGCTGGCCGGCCGGAAAGTGTTTTTGCTTAATACGCATTTATTCTATTTTATCATAGGTGATGATTATCAAAAGGGCCATCCCGGCAGTTCCAATTATGCACAGCGATATCATGAACAAATATTTCAGTACTTGTTGGGCAAAGAGGGATGTGCATTGATCTGGAGGCCGCATCCTCTTCTGAAGGCGGCATTGAAGAGCAGAGGTTTATATGCTTCCTTGGAGTTTGTGGAGAAATGGGAACAGCGGGTCAGGGAGTCGGAAAATGGAGTGATAGATGAAAATGGGGAATATAATACTTCATTTATATTGTCAGATGCGCTTATTACCACACATAGTACGATGATTGCTGATTATATGATTACGGGTAAACCTATTTATATATGGGAAAATTACCTTAATGAAGAAAATTGTAAAAATTCCCCTGTAGATTACAGACATAATTATTTTAAAGGAGAGTCCGGAAAAGGAAAAACGTTTTACGACTTTGTGCAAATGGTTTTGGAAGGGGAAGATCCGTTATATGATGGACGGATGCAGGATGTACGCAATGCTTTTGATAATTTAGAGGGTACAATAGGACAGAATATATATGATTATTTGAAGGGAAATTTTGGGGGTAAAGATTTGTGAAGATATTAATGATTACACATAAAGACGGACATAATGTTTCGTTATCAAAAATAGCAGATGCTTTTTTAAGGAAAGGGCATGAGGTTATCATTTATGCACCATTTTACGCTGAGAATGTGCTGCGTTTTTTTAATAAGGAGATACCGCGCTTTCCGGTTAGTTATTTGACCGAAGAATCGGCGAAGGATTGCGATATTATCTTTTTAGCGGCGATTGCAATGTTCCATGTTGTGGAAAGGGATTTGTTGTCTATACATAAGCCTATTATAGTCCATAATTATTTGACGAATGGAACCATAATGAGCGAAGGGGATTTTTGCTTTGTGCCATCTTTGCCAACAGCGGAGACGGAATATGATAAGTATATGCATTATTCCAGAATGGAAATCGGAGAACCCAAATATGACAGTATTAATCAGGATGCAACAGATAGTAAAAAGTTTCTTTTTATTGATAGCGGGCATTATCCTTTTGGGAGGGAAGCAAAAAGAGAACTGGCAAAAACGTTATTGAATATTTGTAAAGCTTTTCCGGATTATGAATTATGGATCAAGCCAAGGTTTTTACCGGAGGATGAGATCATAACTCATAGAAATGATTTTCATCTTTATGATGTTATAAGGAAAGAGGCGGATGGGGAAGTTCCCGGTAATCTTATCATGCTTACGGAGCATAGGGATTTGATGGAGTTAATTGCACAGAGTAAGACGGTTCTTTGTATGTATACAACGGCATTTTCCGGCACTTATGTATTGGATAAAGGATTGCTTGTTTTAGACGGCCTTCCAAGTGAAGATGTATATGATGTCAGAATGAAGGTATTCAATCGCGTGAAAAGGATTATGATGGATTCAGGAGCGGTTATTCATTATAGCAAGGTGAATGAATTCTTACCGGAAGGGGTTAAGTGTTCGTCGGATTATTTCAGGTATTTATTGGCGGAGCGGGAGAATACGGCGGATAAGATATGTGAAGCAACAGAATATTTGTTTGATAATTTTTATCAAAAACAGATTTTTCCTAAGGTATGCGAATGCTCCTATCAGGATTACCGGCAAATTCTTCAGGAAGATAGGCATATGACTTGGGAGGAGATAATCAGCAACAGATATGAAAATTTCCTGATTCAGCAAATGCTGGAATTAATAGATTATAATATCAATGCTTCTTTGGACATTTCTTATATAACAGATCAGATCAACAGGATCCGTAAAAATGGTTTCCTTACGGACAGGGCTTTTAAACAGATGCGCGAAGATATAGGACGGAACAGGAATCTGTGTATTGTTGGAAATAAAGATCTTTTACTAAAGGATGATATTGACAGCGGGGCGCTATTGGTTGCTTATTATGAGCTGAAGCAATATGATGAGATAATTCATTTTCCCAAACAGGATATTGGCGCGTTCCATTTTTTCCGGGGATATGTTGCATATGAGCAAGAGGAAAATGAGCTTGCCCTCCGGGAGCTTGAGGAATATATGCAGTATTCATTAGGAAGAGAGTATGCAAAAGAAGTATCCGACATGCAATATAACCGTTTTGAGGCATTTTATATAATAATAAGGCTTTTATCGGAAAAAGGCGAGGAAGAAAAAGCGAAATTTTATTTAAAAGAAATGAAAAGCTATTACGCGAATATTTATTCTTATTTACAGGATAAAGAAGTTATTGTAAACACGTTTCAGGGAGTGCATTATACATATATACATTGGGCGGAAGGAGCCATAAATCATTGTGCATTCAAAGAGGAAGGGTTTGCCGGCCGGCCCATATTGGTTTATGGGGCCGGAGTCATTAGTAAAAGAATCCTATTGAAGAATCCATTGCTGAGAGACAGGATTACCGCCTTTGTAGACAGATATTCTAATCTGCAGGATTTGGAGGGGATTCCAATTGTAAGGCCTGATCAAATTAAGAGTTATGGAACTGAGAATATCATCATCATAGCGGTTCCGCATCAGGTGAAGAATATTAAGGCGGATTTATTAAAAATACGCAATGATATGCAAATAATATCGGTGAATGATTTGTTTTAAATAAAATATTAAGAAAGGTGTATAAAAATGAAAATATTTATGATAACCCAAAAGGACGGGCCTAATATCTCTCTTGCCAAAATAGCGGATGCTTTTTTGCGCAAGGGCCATGAGATTACTATTTACGCACCGTTTTATGCAGAGAATGTTTTAAAGTTTTTTAATAAAAAGATTCCCCGTTTTCCTATAGGGGATTTGACGGAGTCGGTAGTTCTTGGCTGTGATTTGCTTTTTGCGTCTTCTACATCAGTGATGTTTTTAGGGGAAAGAAATATTTTATCTGTCAAAAGGCCAATTATCATGCATAATTATTTAGTCAACGGAGCTGTATCAGGGGGGGGGTGATTTCTGTTTTGTCCCTTCGCTTCCAACGACAGAGACGGATTACGATAAATATATGACTTTTTCCAGAATGGGGATTGGGGAGCCGAAATACGATAGCATGATGCAAAAAGATGCAGATTATAAGAGATTTCTGTTTATCGACAGCGGGCATTATCCTTTTGGGCTGGAAGGAAAAAGGGAGCTGGCGAAAACGATATTAAATATTTGCAGGTCTTTCCCTGATTACGAGCTTTGGATAAAACCGAGATTTTTGCCAGGGGATGAAGTGATCACTCATAAAAATGATTTGAATATTTATGATGTTATAAGGGAGGAAGCGCAAGGGGAGATTCCACAAAACCTGGTTATGCTTATGGAACATAAAGACTTAATGGATCTGATTGAACAATGCTGTACGGTTTTGTGTATGTATACCACTGCTTTTTCAGGGGCTTATGTAGCGGGTAAAGGATTGGTGGTTTTAGATAATATACCAAGTGAAGATGTGTATGATGTCAGAAGAAAAGTTTTTGACCGTGTCAGGGAAATTATGTTAGGGTCAGGGGCGGTTATTGATTATAAAAGGGTAAATGAAGTTTTGCCTAATGGGATAAAGTGTACGGATGATTATTTTCAGTATTTATTATCGGAAAAGGAAAATACGGCGGATAAAATATGCGAAGTGACAGAATATTTATTTGATAATTTTTATAGTAAACAGCTTTTTCCCAAAATACATGATTGCGATTACAGAGACTATAAAGAGAATATCCGGGTTGATGACGAAATGACTTGGGAAAAGATCATTGGCAATAGATATGGCGATGTACTGCTGAAAAATATGATTGCCGGGATATATTATAACATAAATGCAACGTTAGACATTACCATAATAACTGACTGTTTGAAAGAAGGAAGGGAAATGGGGATTACGGAGGCCTTTTTTAAACAGATGCGCGGAAGGGAAAATGAATACAGGGATAAATGTATTGTGCAGAATAGGGATGTCCTTTTAGAAAATGAGATCGACAGCGGCGTTTTGCTGCAGACTTATTATGTAAGTAAGCAATACGATGAAATTATTAATTTCCCGAGACAGGATATAGGGGCGTTTCATTTATTCAGAGGTTATGTCGCTTATGAGCAAGGGAAGAGGCAATGTGCGGCCGCAGAGTTTGAAAAATATTTACAATTGTCATTGGACAGGGCATATATCAAAGAAGTATCCGATATGCCCGGTTATCAATTTTCCGCTTTGTACCTGTTGATCCAATCATTAGCAGAGGAAAGTGAAATGGAAAAGGCAAATGATTATCTGGAAAAAATAAAGGATCTTTATAGCAGGAATTATGGTAAAAGGGATGGGTTTATTGACCGTATACAAGGGGTGCGTTATACATATGTGCATTGGGCCCAAGGTGCAGTGGATAATTATTCTACACAAAAAGAAGAATTTTTAAAGCAACCGATAGTGGTTTATGGGGCGGGAGTGGTCAGCAAAGAAATTATTTTGAAGAACAAATGGATGACGGACAGGATAGTAGCTTTTATAGATAAATTTTCCGGTGTAGAAGATTTAGATGGTATTCCTGTTTTGCCATTTAATGCATTAAAAGATTTTGAGAGTGGGTTTTTAATTGTGATAGCGGTTCCCCATCAAGTGAGCAATATAAAAAAGGATATATTAAAAGTGCGAAATGATATGAAAATAGTGTCAATAAATGATTTATTTTAAAGCCAGCCTTAATGTAGGCATACAAAATATTTTAACTTTGGAGTGGAGAACAAGATGAAAACAGTGGCTTTTGTGCCGATTAAAACAAATAATGAAAGGCTTCCCGGGAAAAATACAAAAAAATTTTCTAATGGCAGGCCGCTTATCAGCTACATACTTGAAACATTAAAAAAAGTAAATGGGCTCGATGGGGTTTATGTATATTGCAGCGATCCGGGAATAAAGGCATTTTTACCGGATGGAATAAATTATCTGCAAAGGGATGCTTATCTTGACTTATCGTCTACAAGCTTTAATGAAGTGCTGACTTCTTTTGCAAGGGATGTGAGGGCCGATATTTATGTCCTGGCACATGCCACCGCTCCTTTTATTAAGAAAGAAAGTTTTGAAAAGGGGATTGAAGCGGTTAAAACGGGGAAGTACGATTCGGCGCTTGCCGTAAGAAAAATGCAGGAGTTTATCTGGAAGGACGGTAAACCTTTTAATTATCGTCCCGAGAGTATTCCGCGTACGCAAGACTTAGAGCCATTTTATGTAGAGACTTGCGGTATGTATATATATACGTCGGAATTGATCTGCAAGGAAAAAAGGAGAATAGGTTATCATCCATATTTAATAGAAGTTACAAAAACAGAGGCAAGCGATATTAACGATCCTGAGGATTTTATGATGGCAGATGCAATGGCGGCCGATGGAAACAGGGATTTATAGAGAGGGCAGGAGCATGAACAGGATTAGTATTTTAGATTGTACGCTGAGGGATGGCGGCTACGTGAATGATTTCTTCTTTGGAAAACGGGCGATGAAGGAAATCGTTGAGAAATTATCCAAAGCTTCTATTGATATTATTGAATGCGGCTTTTTAGTATCGGACGCTTTTGATACGGACCGGTCTTTATTTGGCAGCGTTGATGATGTGAAGCGCGTAATCAGGATAAAAAACCCGAAGCAAATGTATGTTGCGATGATACAGTTTGGAGCGATAAGCATTGAGGAAATTAGTGAGTTTGACGGGAATTCCATAGATGGAATCCGTCTGACTTTTCATGAACATGAGATAGATCCGGCATTCACTTTGGCAGGGCAGTTGATGGAAAAAGGATATAAAGTGTTTATGCAGCCTGTTGGAACAATGACATATACGGATTCATCGCTTTTGCAGCTTATTGAAAGAATAAATGAATTAAAGCCATTTGCATTTTACATGGTGGATACCCTTGGGACGATGTATAAAAATGATCTACTGAGGATGTTTTATTTGGTTGACCATAACTTGGATAAAAAAATTTCAGTAGGCTTCCATTCGCATAACAATCTCCAGCTTTCCTTTTCCAATGCCCAGGAACTAATGCAGCTTAATACGCCGAGAAAACTGATTATTGACGCTTCGGTATTCGGAATGGGACGCGGGGCCGGCAATCTGCACACGGAACTCGTGACTCAGTATATCAATGCAAATTTTGAATTGCAGTACGATAATATTGAGATACTTGAAATCATCGATGAATATATCAGGCCGCTTGGCATTCAGTATAAGTGGGGATATGATGCGGCTTATTATATTGCTTCTATAACCGGATGCCATCCTAATTATGCGTCGCATCTACTGAACAGGCAGACGCTTCACGTACAGGATATATATGCTATTTTGAATGGGCTGGATTTGAATAGGAGGGCTCTTTATGATAAGGAATACATAGATGAGGAATATCTCCGGTATATGAGCCATCATGTTGATGACGGCTCTGTTTTGGAGGAGTTGAAAGAATGTATTGATGGAAGGCCGGTGTTATTGCTTGCGCCGGGGAAAACTCTGGGGGTATGCCGGGAGCAAATAAAAAAACTGGTGCAGTCGGAAGATTATTATGTGATCAGTATAAATTTTATTCCGTCAGACATCCCGGTAAATATGACCTTTATCAGCAATATGAAAAGATTTGAGAGTATAGATGAGTTAGTAAAACATACATTTAGCGGGATAAGGGTAATCGTAACATCTAATATAATGACGGGAGAGGTAGGCAATCTAAGCATTGTGGATTATTCGAGTTATTTAAATGAAGAACAATGCATTTCTGATAATGCAGGATTAATGTGTATTAATCTATTAAAAAAAATAGGCATTAAGAAGGCGCTTTTGGCAGGGTTTGATGGCTTCTCGCTTAATCTGCAGGATAATTATTATAAGGTATCAATGTATATGGAGGTGGAAGCCGAAAATCTGCTGGCAATGAATACGGCAATAACGAAAAAGCTTGCACAAATAAGTATGCAAATGGATATCCGATTTCTGACGGACTCCATCTATCAAAGTTAGGTAAAGCGGGGGAATGGGGAAAAAGATAAATATGAAAAAATATAATCTGATTTTATTCGATTTAGACGGAACATTATTGGATACTTCAAAAGGCATCTGCAACAGCGTCCGTTATGCGGAAAGAAAAATGGGGTTTGCAAAGATACCGGATAATGAGCTGAGACAATTTATGGGTCCCCCTCCGGCGGAAATATATCAAAAGATGTATGGGATATCAAGCAAAGAGGCATATGAAGCAGCGAAATACCATAGAGAGTATGGAAGAAAAAAGGCGATATACGAGGCGGAGGTTTATGAAGGGATTGCAGAGGGCCTGGAGATATTAAAAAAATCGGGGAAGCAATTGGGCGTTGCAACATTAAAAGCAGAAGATATAGCAATAGAGATCTTAAGAAATTACAGATTGCTTGATTTTTTTCATATAGTTTGCGGAATGGGGGAGCAGGAAAAACAATCGAAATCCGATCTGATTACAAAAGCCAGGGCAAAAATCGGTATGGAGAGGGAAAACTCTGTTTTCATTGGGGACAGTATTTTTGATTACATAGGCGCGCAAGAAGCGGAAGTGGATTTTTTCGCTGTGCTTTACGGCTTCGGGTTCCATGATGCAAATAATCTGGACGGGAAAAGGATAGAGGGTATTTTGCGGACTCCTGATGAGATTGCCGGGTTTGCAGTATAAAATAAAAATGATATGGAAATATATCCATAAATATTTGTGTTGGGATTTCATTAATATATTATGATTATTGACGATAGATATAATAAGTGATAGTTTGTTCTTATATAAAAATGAGCAAAGGAGTGGTTAAATGATTGAGGATTGGATGAAAAAGGCAAATGATGGAGTATGGGATCTATTAAATGAAAATCGAAAGAAGATATGGCATTTACTGGGGACAGATGTAATAATGGATAGGATGGGCATGTTAATGGATGTTTATATGCCGGCTATGGTACACCATCAGAAAATATTTCCCAAGTATCGTGGGATAAATAGAGGGAAAACAGTGGTGATTGTGGCAACAGGCCCGACGCTGGACTATTATAAGCCGATGCCTGATGTTGTACATATGGGGGTAAATGCTGCAATTTGGAGAAAAGATATCCCTTTTAATTATTTATTTTCTATGCATTATACGAAAGACTTTGATTTTATGAAAGAATTGTTGAACTATGAAGATGCAGTTAAGTTCCTGGGAATATATTTTAGAATGGGCGGTCTTCCTATTCCGGTATATTTAACGGAAAGGGAGGATGTGGAGAGCTTCTATATAGATAATCTGTTACAACTGGTATATGGAACGAGGGTTGAAAAATGTAAAAAAACAATTTATCCTCTGGACATTTCCGTCTCGCCGCTCATGTGTTATCGCTCCATAGTACATTGCGCGATGCAGTTTGCGTTGTGGACCCATCCGAGCAAAATATATCTTGTAGGAGTGGATTGCAGCGGAAGAGGGAACAGCCATGCAAAAGGGCTTAATTATGAAACATGGGGGGATTGGGGAAGAATGGATTTTAGGACGTTTATCCGTCCCTGGCGTAAGGTTAAGAATTGGATAGATGCATATTATCCGGATATCGAAATAGTTTCTCTAAACCCGGTAGGATTAAAAGGAATATTTAAAGATGAGTATACAGATGAATATATTAACAGGATGCGGTAGGGCAGGTATCTTCAGATAAAAAAGCAAGGAGCGGGTAAAATGAAGAAAGATATATGGAATATTACATTAGGGGCATTGACGGGAGCGGTAGTAACAAAAAAAATAAATGAGCTATTATCGAAGCCGTCGCAGGAAACGGAAGAAAAATTACTTGAATATTATCATATTTTAAACAGTTGGCTGGAGATCAAGCAAGACGGCAGGTCATTAAGCGATTATTTTAAAAAATCAAATTATAAAAAAATAGGGATTTATGGGATGGGCGACCTTGGCAAAAGGCTTTATTATGAATTAAAAGAGGCGGATATGAAATTGTGCCTGATCGATAAGAATGCTGATGAGATATCTTTTGAGGAAGAGGTTATTTCGTTGGAGGATGTTATGCCGGCTCTTGATGTCGTAGTGGTCTGTTCTTCCTATTATTTTGACGGTATTAGCAAGAAACTGAAGAGAAAAGTTAAGTGTCCGATTATTTCTATAAGAGATGTTGTCAGAGCTGTTTTGTATGCCTAGGAGAAACGGTAAATGAACGATAATCAATTGGATATTTTTTTGGCAGATGTTTCTATTTCTGCTGTGGAGGCTATGAAAAAAATTGATGAGAATGCCAGAGGGATATTATTTGTTGTTGATAAAGAAAGACGTTTGATTGGGAGCCTGACGGATGGCGATATTAGGAGATGGCTAATAAAAACAGGGGAGTTATCTGCTAAAGTGCATAAATTTATGAATCTGAATCCCCAATATTTATGCTCATGCGATATGGAAGAAGCGGAGCATTATATGAAAGAACAGCAGATAAGGGCATTGCCAATACTTGATTTGGAGATGAGAGTCAGCGAGATTATATTTGATAGGAATTCCACATTAAATATAATAGACAAGAAAAAAGAAATTATGAGCCATACGCCGGTAGTTATCATGGCGGGGGGCAAAGGAAGCAGATTGTATCCATATACAAAAATCTTACCGAAACCATTAATACCGGTTGGGGATATACCTATTGTGGAGAGGATTATTAACCGCTTTTGCGAATGGGGGGCCTCGAAGTATTATTTGACGGTAAACTATAAAAAAAGCATGATTAAATCATATTTTACAGAACTGAAGCCTTCTTATAGTATCCATTATATAGAAGAGGAAAAACCTCTTGGAACGGCGGGAGGCATTAAACTGATCGATGAAAAGTTTGAGATGCCGTTTATTGTGACGAATTGTGATATCTTAATCGATGCGGATTATAACAGCATAATGGTTTATCACGAGGAGGCGGGAAATGATTTAACAATTGTTTCAGCCTTGAAGAATATGGTAGTCCCTTATGGGGTATTGCACGCAAAAGAGAATGGGATTGTGACATTTATCGAAGAAAAACCAAGATTGTCTTATTTTGTAAATACAGGAATGTATATTTTAAATCCGGATTGCATAGAAAAAATCCCGGATGATACCTTCTTTCACATGACGGACCTTGTTGAAACATTGATGGCGGAGGGGAAAAAAGTGGGGATGTACCCCGTAAGCGAAAATGCTTTTTTGGATATGGGAGAATTTGAAGAGATGCGGAGAATGGAAAAAAGCCTTAACATGAAATCGGAGTAAGATCTTATGGAAAAAATCTTGATAATTGGGAATGGCGGACATGCGAAAAGCTTGATGGACGCTATAGAACAAGAAGAAAGATATAGGATATCAGGATTAGTAGTCAATGATGAAAAAGAGGGAAGTTTGGGATATCCAATTATAGGAAAAGATGAAAATCTGGAGGAAATATATAAAGATGGCATAGAGTATGCAGCAATGGGAATTGGATATTTAGGTAGATCGGTTCTGAGAGAGGAAATTTATAAAAAACTAAAAAGTATCGGATTTAAATTTCCTGTTATTTGCGATCCGTCGGCTATTATTTCAGAGCATATCCATATAGGGGAAGGATCCTTTATTGGCAAGGGAGCTATTGTCAATGCGGATGTTTCGATTGGGAAGATGTGCATTATAAACAGCGGCTCAATTATTGAACATGATTGTAAAATCTTTGATTATTCCCATATATCGGTTGGCAGTATCTTATGTGGAGGGGTGAATGTGGGTAGGGCATCATTTGTCGGGGCGAATGCAACAGTAATCCAGATGACAAAAATCGGGGAAAATTGTATGATCGGTGCGGGAACTGTTATATGTAAAGATGTGGAGGATGGCAGTATGGTTTATGGCGGAAAAACGACCCTGGTGGGGGGGGGTAAAATATGATATAAAGGGGGATGCTGCATGAAGATAGGATATTTTGGCGATGGCCCATGGGCACATGCAGCATTTGAAAAGATCATATCAGACAGTTCTTTTGAAATTTTATTTGTTATGGTGAGGCATGATAAAAAAGATGCGACATTAATGCAACTGGCAAAGAAATATGGTATACCAATTGAACTGGCTCAAAATATAAATGCGGATGCCTTTATAGAAAAGGTAAAACAGTATAAGGCAGACATTTTTGTCTCTATGTCGTTTAATCAGATATTTGGAAAGGAAATCATGAATATTCCTCCGTTGAGGACAATCAACTGTCATGCGGGAAAACTCCCGTTTTACAGAGGAAGAAATATTTTGAACTGGGTATTGATTAACGATGAAGCAGAATTCGGAATAACAGTACACTATGTGGATGAAGGGATTGATACCGGGGATATTATTTTACAGAGGGCATATCCTATCTCGGATGAAGACGACTATCAGACTTTATTAAAAAGGGCATATATTGGCTGTGCGGATTTATTATATGACGCTTTAAAAATGATACAAAGGGGAAAAGTAGAAACTATTCAGCAAAGGGATATCGATCCTGTCGGGATGTATTGCGGAAAACGCCAAGCAGGCGATGAGGTGATTAATTGGAATCAGACGAGCAGGGAGGTTTTCAATTTTATCAGGGCGCTTTGCAGCCCGGGGCCGCAGGCGACATCCTGGATCAAAGGCAGGAAGATCTGTATTAATAAGGCCAGAATGATAGAGGGGGCATATACATACAAGAATATAGCAGGACAGGTTATAGGGAAGACAGAAAACGGTTTTTGGGTAAAAACAGCAGATACGATGCTGGAAATCCTTGAGTATACATATGCCGGAAAAATTAAAATTGGAGATAGGTTAGTAAATTATGAATAGAGTATCAATAATTGCGGAGGCAGGCGTTAATCATAATGGAAGCATTGTTCTTGCAAAGGAGATGGTAGTCCGGGCGAAGGAAGCAGGGGCGGATTATATTAAGTTTCAGACGTTTGTGCCAGGGAATCTCGTATCGAAATATGCTTCAAAGGCGGAATATCAGAAGAAAAATACAGGAGAAAAACAAACGCAGCTTCAAATGTTGGAAAAGCTGGCTTTGTCGAAAGAAGATTTTGTCGAATTGCAGGCTTATTGCCGGAAAGTGGGTATCGGTTTTGCTTCCACGCCATTTGATGCTGAAAGTATTGATTTCCTTAAAACAATGCATATGGATTTTTGGAAGGTGCCTTCCGGCGAAATAACCAATCTTCCTTATTTGGAGAAAATTGGAAGAATACAGGAAAAAGTGGTTTTGTCAACAGGAATGTGCGAAATAAATGAAATAGGAAATGCGATTGCTGTTTTGGAAGATAATGGGGCGAAAGAAATTGTGGTTTTGCACTGTAATACGGAATATCCTACTGCATATGAGGATGCAAACCTTCTGGCGATGGTTCAAATGAAACAGATTTTTGATAAACCGGTGGGCTATTCCGACCATACGTTGGGAATTGAGGTACCGGTAGCAGCAGTAGCGCTTGGGGCATCGGTGATAGAAAAGCATTTTACGCTGGATAGATCAATGGAGGGGCCCGATCATAAAGCAAGCCTTGAAGTAAAGCAATTAAAAGAGATGGTCGAGGCAATCCGTAATGTGGAAGCAAGCTTAGGTGACGGATGCAAGAAAAGAACAGAATCAGAGAAGAAAAATGTTTTTGTAGCACGGAAAAGTATAGTGGCGAAATGCGATATTAAAGAGGGCGAAAAATTAAGCGAAGATAATATCACAGTGAAGAGACCGGGAAACGGGGTCAGCCCGATGTTGTGGCATGAGGTTCTTGGTACGTCTGCAATCCGTAATTTTAAGGAGGATGAGCTGATAGAATTATGAAAAAGACGATAACGGTTTTAACCGCAACACGGGCGGAATATGGCCTGTTAAAGCCAATTGTTGAAGCAATACGGGAATGCGATGAGTTCTGTGTAAAAATAGTAGTGACAGGAGCGCATTTATCGCCGGAATTTGGGTTGACCTATAAAGAAATAGAAAAAGATGGATTTCAGATTGACAGGAAGATAGAAATTCTATTAAGTTCGGATAGCCCCGTTTCTATCTCTAAAAGTATGGGATTGGCATTAATTAGTTTTTCGGAATACTTTGAGGAAAACAGGCCTGATGCGTTGGCGGTTTTAGGGGATCGTTACGAGACTTTGGCAGTATGCATTGCGGCGATGAACGCCAGGGTGCCGATCCTTCATTTTTATGGGGGAGAAACTACGGAAGGGGCGGTGGATGAGGCAATCAGACATTCCATTACCAAAATGAGTTATCTGCATTTTACAAGTACCGAGCAGTATCGGAAGAGAGTCATCCAATTGGGAGAGTCTCCTGACAGGGTATTTGCAGTAGGGGGAATAGGGGTAGAAAACGCGTTAAGCCTGCCAATACTTTCAAAGGAAGAGTTGGAAGAAAACTTATGCTTTTCTCTGGACAGCCCCTATGCTATAGTAACATTCCATCCGGTTACATTGGAAGATGGGGAGGCGGAAAAACAATGCCGGGAATTATTGAATGCATTGGATATGCATAAGGAGCTGAGATATATTTTTACAATGGCCAATGCTGATGCGGAGGGAAGGATAATCAATATTATGATAAAAGAATACGTATCTTCCCATAGTAATGCAATTGTGTTTGATTCTCTTGGAACGCTTCGCTATATGAGCGCATTGAAGTATGCGGCGATGGTAATCGGCAATTCATCCAGCGGCCTGCTTGAGGTTCCGTCATTTCATATACCCACAATCAATATAGGGGACCGCCAGAAAGGACGATTGCAGGCAGAAAGCGTAATTACTTGTGAACCGGTTTGTGAAGAAATAAGCAAAGCGATAGACAAAGCAAGGTCATATGATTTTTTAAAACTTGCGGCTTCAGCCCGCAATCCCTATGGTGACGGCAATACATCCAAAAGGATTGCCGGCATTCTAAGAAAGGCGTTTATGAAAGATGATTTTAATTTGAAAAAAAAGTTTTTTGATGTTGGTTTTGAATTATAAAGGGAAGATAGGACTTTGGATAGGAGAAAAAAAATGAGTAAGAGCGACGAATATGGAAAAAAAGCACACTTATTGATTCCGGCCGGAGCGCACACGTACAGCAGGACGGATGAAGTATTTCCAGGCAATGCCCCCAGAATAATTGAGCGGAGCAAAGGCGTTTATACGTGGGATGTAGATGGGAACCAATATATTGATTATGCGATGGCATGCAGGTCCGTGACAATTGGATACGATTATGACCGAATCTCGAAAGCGGCAATAGAGCAGATACATAATGGAAATACGGCAAGCAAAGCATCAAAAATAGAAGTTGAAGCAGCCGAAGCAATGTGCAGTTTATTTCCATGGGTTGATATGGTGAAATTTGCTAAAAATGGATCGACTGTTACGTCTGCGGCAACGAAACTGGCGAGAGCATATACGGGAAAGAAATATATTGCACGCTGTAAAGAGCATTCGTTTTTTTCTTATGATGATTGGTTTATAGGCAGCACTGTTATGAACGCGGGTATTCCAAAAGAAATCCAGGACTTAACTTTACAATTCAGCTTTAACGATATTGATTCCGTAAAGGATTTATTTGAGCAATATAAAGGCGAGATTGCCGCATTGATCATGGAACCATGTGATACGGAAGAACCGGTGGATAATTTCCTCCAAAAGGTAAGGGGGCTTTGCACGGAATATGGAGTGGTATATATTCTTGATGAGATGATAACGGGATTCCGCTGGGATTTGCAAGGGGCATGCAAATATTATGGAGTGGAACCTGATTTGGTAACGTTTGGAAAGGGCATGGCAAATGGGTTTTCCGTTGCTGCATTAGGCGGTAAACGTGAAATCATGGATATGGGAGGACTTACTCCGGGAAAGGAGAGGGTTTTTCTTATTTCTACTACGCATGGCGCGGAGATGAGTAGTTTAGGGGCATTAATAGAAACGATCAATGTATATAAAGAACTGGATGTGACAAAGCACATTTGGGAGATGGGGACAAAATTAGTTGACGGATTAAATGAAATTGCAGAAGAATATTCGTTACAAGATTATTTTTATATAGAAGGGGCTAACTGCTCTCCTAATTTTGTAGTATGTGGTAAAGACAAAATGCCTTCTTTAGAGCATAGGACGGTATTTTGCCAGGAACTATTAAAGAATGGGATTTTGCTCCCTTATATTGCGATTGCGTATGAACATACGGAAAAGGAAATCGATGCGGCATTGGAGGCATCGAGAAAGGCTATGAAGGCATACTGCGATTCGCTTAATGGGGATGTCAATGAGTTTATTTCCGGAAATGTGATCAAACCAGTGTTTAGAAAGTACAATTAAAAACAGGTTAAAAAGCGGCGGTGAAAGGAGAAAAAATGAATAAACATGCGGAAGAGTATATTGTAGGACAGTTAGAGAGGACTTATAGGAGTACAGAGGTTTTTGTGAAATGGCTGGAGGGTAAAGGTTTATTGAATGATGATAAGAATCTTAAAATATTGGATATGGCTGCGGGGGGGGGTGGAAATGTACTATATATGGCCAACCGGCATAAAAACATCCAGTTTATTGGAATGGACATAAGCAAAGAATTCGTGGAATTTGGAAATGAAGTATTGGCAAAGCGTTCCAGATTTGATAATTGCAGTCTGCTTGAGGGGGATTGGTTTCATATAGACCCTAAATGGATAGGGGCATTTGACGGGATAGTCAGTTTTCAGTCGCTGCTTATGTTTCCGGATTATGAAGAGGCTTTGGGAAAGCTGATCGAATTACAGCCGGAGTGGATTGCGCTTACGTCTTTGTTTTATGAAGGGAATATAGAATATACGAATAAATTCAGGAACTATTATAGGCCTTCCGGTGGTAAGGATTATACAGAATGTTATTATAATATTCATTCTACGATACGTTTCAGAAAGTATATGGAAGAATGCGGATATCCGAATGTTGATTTTATGCCGTTCGAGATCGATATTGATTTGCCGAAGAGGGACGATATGGATATTGGAACATATACGGTAAAAACAGTAGACGGGAATAGGATACAGATTTCAGCCGGCATGATGATGCCGTGGTATTTCGTTGTCGCTCATAAGTGATACTTGTGATAGACGGCATGAGGGGTTAGGTTGAAAAATCAGCTTGATAGCTGATTTTATCAATCGGCTATTTGTGCCGGAGCATCACAAATAGCCCCGATGGCAGACGCAAATCTGATATTTGCGTCGCCCCGTCGCGTAAACGCTCCGGAATGGGGGTTAGTGTGAGAAGAAGTTCTAAAGCTCAACAGCAGTGGCTGTTTCGCCAAGAACTTCTACGACTTGCTTTGCAAGTCTTTCTCACACCGAAAAATGCCTGGAATGCGGCATTTTTCCAGACAAGCTTGCTTGTTTTGAGATTTTGAGATTCCGCGAAGCGGAATCATGGGGGGTAGTGTGAGAATGAGGAAAGGGATTGCGATATGTATAAACAGTATTGTATTCTTGCTATAGTTACCGCAAGAGGTGGTTCTAAAGGCCTTCCGGGTAAAAATATAAAAATGTTGAATGGAAAGCCTCTTATAGGATGGACGTTGGAACAGTTGAAATGCAGCAAGTATGTTGACGAGGTATTTGTTTCAACTGATAGTGAGGAAATAGCCGAGGTCAGCAGGCAATGCGGTTTTAAAGTGCCATCTTTGCGTCCGGCATATCTGGCAGAGGATACAACTTCATCAATGGATGTGCTGCTTTATACGATCCAACTGTTAGAAGGACAGGGGAAAACATTCGATTATATATTGCTGCTGGAACCGACGTCTCCATTAAGAAAAAGAAATGATATAGATGAAATGATAAAGCTGGCAGGGGATCATCCTGAAAATGACGGGGTAATATCGGTTGGGGAGATTCATGGGGAACATCCTGCGATTATAAAAAGAATAGATGAAAAAGGAAATGTTGTCCCATATATTGAGAGTGAAAAGGGTATATATCAAAGGCAGCAGTTTGATAAAGCTTATTTCCCATATGGAGTGGGGTATTTGATAAAAATTGCAAGATTTAAAGAGGCACATAGTATTTACACCGATAACATGCTGCCGTATTATATTGAAAGATGGCAGAATTATGAAATAGACGATATATATGATTTTGCATGTATTGAGAGTATCATGAGAATGGAGAGCAAAAAAATATGGGAAAATATTTAATCATCGGCCTAGGATCAATGGGAAAGAGAAGGGTGCGATGCCTGCAGGCTTTAGGTGTTGCCGGCAATCAAATAATAGGTATGGATATAAGGGAAGACAGGTGTAAGGAAGCGGAGGAGAAATACGGGATCCTTATTGCAGAAAATGAAGAGGGCATTGATTTTTCCGATATAAAAGCGGTGATCGTATCTCTGCCCCCAGATAGGCATTTTTGGGGGGCTAAGATGGCTTTCAGATATCAGAAACCGGTGTTTCTGGAAGCTAGCGTCATATTGGAAGATGTTATAAAAATTAAAGAGAACAATTTATGTAATGTATTTGTGGCTCCATCCTGCACTTTTGTATTCCATCCAATGATTAAAAAGATTAAAAAATTTGTGGAGTCGAAAAAATACGGGAAGGTATGCAATTTTTCTTATCATAGTGGGCAATATCTGCCGGACTGGCATCCATGGGAGGATGTGAACGATTTTTATGTGAGCAATAGGGAAACAGGAGGCGCGCGAGAGATTGTTCCGTATGAATTGACATGGATGACGGGCATATTTGGATTTCCGAATGCAATAAAGGGATATTATAGAAAAACAACGGATTTAAATTGCGATATAGAAGACAGTTATGTCTGTGCAATCGATTATGGGGATATGATAGGAAGCCTGTTGGTAGACGTTGTGGGCAGGAATGCGGCAAGAAATCTGATTATCAATTTTGAAAAGGCTCAGTTGCAATGGAGGTGGGATAGTAAAAGGATTGAGATTTTTGAAGCAGATGCCGGTGAATGGACATATATATATCAAAATGAAGGAATACATGAAACAGGATACAATGAAAATTTGAATGAAGATATGTATATAGAGGAAATCGACTGTTTTCTGAAAGGGATTGAGGATAGAAATGAATTTCCTAACACAGTTGAAAAAGATATTGCGGTATTGGAATTGCTAAATGAGGTAGAAAAATCGGATGAAAGTTACTCTGTATCAAATGAAGATTGCCTGGGAAGATAAGGAAACAAATTATATACGCATGGAAAAAACATTGAAAGATGCCAGTGAGCGCGGAACCGATTTGTTTTTATTGCCAGAAATGAGTTTTACCGGGTTTTCCATGAATATAGGCATAACGAAGGAAAGCGATGGCAGGACCATGGAAAAAATGGCGGGACTCGCCAGAAAATATCATACATCGATTGGATTTGGATGGGTAAAGGATTGTAAGGAAAAGGCGGAAAATCATTATACTGTTGTGGACAAGGAAGGGGTAATCCTTTCAGATTATGTTAAAATCCATCCATTTTCCTATTCAGGGGAAGATAGATGGTTCCGGGGCGGTGAGGATATTGTTTTTTTCCTATTAGATGAGATTATTTTTTCCTGTTTTATTTGCTATGATTTACGTTTTCCGGAGATATTCAGGGCAGCTTCTAAATATGCAGGGGCAATTCTGGTATCTGCGAACTGGCCGGAGTCAAGGAGCATGCACTGGAAATGTCTGTTAAGGGCGAGGGCAATTGAAAATCAGGTATATATCATAGCCGTCAATTGTACAGGTGAGATGAATGGGGTATATTATTCAGGCGATAGCTGCATGATCGGCCCTGATGGAAAAGTATTATGCCAGTTATCCAATCAAGAAGGAATTTTGGAATATGAATTAAGAAACGATGTTTGGGAAGTCCGGGATAAGTTTCCGGTAAGGGCGGATTGCAGGGAAGAGCTGTATCATGATTTGATGTTAAGAAAGTATGCTTTGTAAAGGACATTGGAGGTTGGGGCATGAGCGGTTTACATATTGTTATGTATCATTATACAAGAGATTTAAAACATGGCAGATATCCGAGGATAAAAGGATTGGATTATGAACTGTTTCGGCAGCAGATTCATTTTCTAAAAGAGCAGTTTAACATAATATCAATGGAAGAGGCGATCGAGGCGGCGGATGGGAGCTATGATTTGCCGGAAAATGCGCTGCTCCTTACTTTTGATGATGGATATGTGGACAATTATACTTGTGTGCTGCCAATATTGGAAGAGGCTAAAGTGCAAGGCTCTTTTTTCATCCCGGGAAAAACTTTTACTACCCATCAACTTTTAGATGTAAATAAAATTCATTTTATTCTTGCCAGCGCTGATATCAATAAATTTCTGAACGATGTATTTGAGCGGATGGATTTTTATCGTGGGGGGGGGTATAATTATCCATCAAATCAGGAATTATTTTCAGAATTGGCGAAGGAGGATAGATTTGATTCTAAGGAAATTGTTTTTATTAAAAAGGTCTTACAGACAGCGCTGCCGGAAATAGTCAGAAACCGTATTTCGAGCGATTTGTTTGAAAAGTATGTCGGCGTTACGGAAGAACAATTGGCATATGAGCTGTATATGACGGAAGATCAGATTCGTTTGATGAAGCGGCATGGAATGTTTATTGGTATCCATGGATATGATCATTACTGGTTAGGGAATCTTTTGCCGGGGCAGATGAGAGAGGATATTACCAGAGCCTTAGAGGTAATGGATGAGTTTATAGATAGGAAACGCTGGGTTATGAATTATCCATATGGAAATTACAATGAAGATGTGCTTTCATTTATTGAAAAAAAGGGCGCCTGCTTAGGATTGACGACAAAAGTAGCAGTGGCGGATTTAAAAAAGGACAATAAATTAGAACTGCCCAGATTGGATTGTAATGATTTTCCCCCTAAAAGCGAAGGCTATAAGAGGATGAATATAAGATAGCGTTGAAAAAAAGAATTTTGCTTGCTGATTATTATAATATAAAAAGAAAGGATAATTGTTATTATGAAAGAAATGCAAATAGAGGATCAGAATAAGTGGAATATGGCATATCACCGGGGAGGGAATATATGTTTTTATCCCCATGAGGAAATTATCCGGTTTATAAATAGATATGTACGGAAAAGGGATGGGATAAATGAGTTTCATAATGTGATGGATCTAACGGAAGAGGAATGGAACAGTTTTAGAAGTTTGGATTTGGGATGCGGCATTGGCCGACATGTGAAATTTTTGGATGAATTTGGGCTGAACCCTTTTGGAATCGATCTTTCGGATGCGGCTATTTCGATGGGGAAGGAATGGTTTCAAAAAATCGGGCGCAATGATTTGGCTGAAAAGATCACTATTGGGAGCGTTACAAACCTTCCTTACGAAGATGAGTCTTTCTGGATCTGTGTTTCCTGTGGGACATTGGACTCAATGAACAGGGAAATTGCTAAAAAAGGGATAAAAGAAGCTTTCCGCGTTTTGAAGAAGAAAGGGCTTATGTACCTTGATTTAATTATGGATACAAAAAAGGGAGATAAGGATGAAATCGTAGATTATGGGTATGAAAAGGATACGGTGCAATCGTATTTTACGGTTGATGCGATAAAAGATTTCCTGGGAGAAGATATTGAGATAGTGGAGTTAAACATTATTATGCAGAGTGACGAAGACGGGAATGAAAAAGATAAAAGGGCGCATGTTGTAGTCCGTAAGAAATGAAAACGCAGGTACTTTTAGGATGAAAGGCTGATCCGTAGTTGTTGACGGCAGAAAAGGGGCAGAGGCATGGGGAGATTATCTGAATGTGTGATTAGGAAGGCAAGGCCGGATGATATAAACGATATTATGAGTTTTATCGGGAAGTACTGGGATCCTGACCATATTTTATGTAAATCCAGGGAATTCATGGAGTGGCAGTATTGTTACCGGGGAGAAGTTTGTTTTATAGTTGCAGAGAATAATAAAAGCCATGAACTGGAGGGAATCGTAGGTTATATACCTTATTCCGAAGAAGAGGAAAGGGATGTATTTGGAGCTTTGTGGAAAGTAAGAAATAATCATTACCCTATGTTGGGACTGAAGCTGAAGTTATATTTAGTAAACGATATTAATGCCAAAACCTTGTCTGCTATCGGGCTAAATACAGATACCCTGGAACTGCATAGAAGAAGCGGCAGTTTTTTGGGAACCCTGAAGCATTACTATCTGCTGTCGGATTCAGAAGAATATAAAATTGCTAAAATAGTAACCAAATCAGTAATTCCGTATAATCATGAGAAAGAACAATATCGAATGGAAAGGCTGTTTGAAGTGGATGACATAAAGATATTATGTGAAAAGGAAAAAGAGGGAAAGAAGGTTCCAAGAAAAAGTTTTGATTTTATCTGTCACCGATATCTGCGGCATCCGGTTTACAAATATCAGCTATGGGAAATAAGAAATGGGAAAAGTATATTGGGAATATTTGTAATTAGAAGAGTGGAGTGCAATTCATCATCTATTTTAAGGATTGTGGATTATATTGGGGATGTGGAAGCTATTGCCCATGCGGGCGCTGAGTTGCAGAGACTGCTGAAAGGGCATGAGTATATAGATTTTTATCTGTATGGTATTCAGGATGACATACTGAAAGACGCAGGGTTTGTTTTAAAATCGGATGATGATATCAATATTATCCCTAACTATTTTGAACCGTTTGTGCAAGAGAATGTTACGCTTATTTTTTATTCTTCCATGCCTTCAGGAATAATCTTGTTCAAAGGGGACGGGGATCAGGACCGCCCTAATCATATTGCAGAGAATTAAGGTTGATAATGATTTTATATAAATTCTATATGGAAAGGAATTAAGAAAAATGAGCAATGTATTTTCAAAAAAGAAACGTATGACGGAAAAAATGATTGCATTATCCAGGGAATATGCAAAAAGTCATGAACATGGAACAAGGATAAAAGGGTTTATATTGAATTATTCTAATAAATGTAATTTTACATGTCCACACTGTTATACCAGGTCGGGGGCGGGGGAATTTGGGGAAACAAAATTGTCAATAGAGGATATCAGGAGGCTGGCAGATGAAGCGGATGAATTAGGGGTTTATGAAATAGACATTCAGGGTGGCGAGCCATTGATCAATCCCCATTTATTTGATATATTGGATGCTATCCGGACAGAACGGTTCTATACGTATATTACAACAAACGGCTGGTTTTTGGATAGGGATATGGCGGAAAAATTGGCGAAACGGGGGGTGGATCGGATTAGTGTTTCTATTGATGCTTTTTCCCCGGAGGAACACGACAAATTCCGCAGGAAGGAAGGCTCGTTTCAAAAGTGTATAGAGGCGCTCCATAATACACAGGCGGCCGGTATGAAAGCCTACGTAAATATCGTTGTGGGGCATTATAACGCGCAAAGCAAGGAATTAAAAGAATTTGTTGATTATCTGGACGGTAATAATTGGGGGATTGTTTTTAATTGTGCATCCCCAACGGGCAATTGGAGGAATAATTATGAAGTTATGCTGACAGAAGAGGATTCCAGGGCATTGGAACGGCTAAAAAAGGAACATCCGTCTATTATCCGCGATTTGTGGAATTATTTTAACCCGGAGGATCAGCTCGTATATGGCTGCCCGGCAGTGAATCTGTTTTATGTGAATCCGCAAGGGGATATCCTTCCATGTCCTTATATCCATGCAAAGTTGGGAAATATCAAAGAGGAGCCTTTAAAGGAGATTTTACAGAGAGGGTTTGGCATCAAACAATTCAGGGAATACAGCAGCAAATGCCTTGTAGGGGAGGATAAGTCATTTGCTGAAAAATATTTGGACAGGGAGATGACTATATTAAATCCAATACCATATGAGGAATTGTTTGGTGAAGAAGACAGGATATCTATCAAATAAGATTAGGAGATAAAGGAATGGAATTAGACATGTTTTCAAAGGAATTAAGGAAAATCCCCATGACGGGAGGGTTTCTTAGCCAGATAGAAATATTAAAACATAGATACGGGAACGAGTATATGGAAGTTGCGGAAAGTATTCTGGGTTTATTTGATATTTTGGGGCTGGATGCCGTAAAGATCAGCCGGAAATATATATATGACTATTTGAAGCAACTGGATTATTTCATCAAACATCAGGATTATGGACATGCTGATTTTGATGAAATACGAAACGAGATATATGATAATAAAAATACAATGTTAGAAACTTATATGCCTGGCCTGCTGATTTCGTATGCATATACAACGATTCTTTATGAAAAAAACCATCTTTTTATTTCCGAGTTCCTTCCCAGATTAAAAGATGATATGCAGGGAGTTGAGGTTGGCTTTGGCGAAGGGTTTTATCTGTGGGAAGTTTTAAGAAAAAATACTAAAGTTAAAATGGCAGGTTTTGATATATCTCCTTATGCCATAGAATTTGCTTCCCATATGTTGGAGATGGCAGGGATTCCATCGGAGAGCTATAAACTACAATATGGCAATGTGTTTGAGGGGATTCAACAGCCTGATAAATCTGCGGATTTTGCAATCTTGGCGGAAGTGATTGAGCATATTCCGAATCCGCAGTCCGGCATCAAAGAATTAGCAAGGGTTTTAAAGAAAGGCGGCCTTTTATATTTGACGACGGTTATTAATTCCAACCATATGGATCATATATCTAATTTTGAATCCCCTGCTGTCGTGGAAGAAATGCTGAGGCAGGAGCATATGAAAATAATAGAAAAAAGAATTTATCATATGACAGATGATTTTCCGGAATCTAAAGATATATCGATTGGATTGGCATATATAGCTGAAAAGGATAGTTAAAGGAGTCTTTGGATATGGAGGAAATATATAAGCTGCTGGATTATTCTTATATGATGCAGCAAAAACGGAAAGCAAAAGAGAAACTTTTGCGTTTGAAAGGATTGCAGGAGAAAAAAATAGCTGTCTTATGCGGTTCTACTTTTGGAGAGATTGAGGAATTCCTGGAAGTGTTTTTGCTGTATTATGGGATAAAACCTGTTTTCTTTATAGGGGAGTACAACCGTTTTTTTGAAGAAGCATGTTTTCCTAATGAGGCTTTAAAGGAATTTGGGCCGGATGTTATTTTGATACATATAACGAATAAAAATTTGTTGTATTGTTTTAACCAGAATGAGAAACCGGCACAATGGCTTCAGGAAGAAGAAAAAAGACTGACTCAAATATGGAAAGCCTTGGAAGAAAAATACCATTGTGTCATTATCCAAAATAATTTTGAGTATTTTTTATATAGGGCGATAGGGAATGCGGCGAGGATACGGGCTGATGGAAGTGTAAAATATGTCGATGATATAAATAGATTTATTTCCGCCTATGTAAGCGAGAATAAGAACATTTATGTGAATGACGTTCATTTTCTGGCCGCATATGAGGGATTGAAATACTGGTATGATGACAGAATGTGGAATATGTATAAATATCCGATGGGAATGTCGTCAATGCCGCGATATGCTCTTAATATTGCTGCTATTATCAAATCAGTATTTGGAGGAAATAAAAAAGCGGTAATTACAGATTTGGATAATACATTATGGGGAGGCGTAATTGGGGAGCTGGGCGCAGAAAATATCAAACTGGGCAATGAAACGCCCCAGGGGGAATCATTTAAACTGATCCATGAATATTTTAAATATCTATCCCGGCATGGGGCGGTGCTGAATATTTGTTCAAAAAATGAATATGAGACAGGAATAAGCGGACTGCAGACAGCAAAATCTGTTTTAAAAGAAAACGATTTTGTGGTGAAGAAAATAAACTGGAAAAATAAGCATGAAAATATAAAAGAGATCTTATGTGAGTTAAACTTAACAGAGGATTCCGCAGTCTTTGTGGATGATAATCCGGTGGAATGCGATAGCGTGAAAGCAATGCTGCCTTTGACGGAGGTGGTACAGATGACAAAAGCAAGGGATTTTCTGGATGAACTGGATGCATTGTCCTTTTTTGAAATTACGGAGGAAACGCAGGAAGACCGCCTGCGCCGCCAATATTATATGGAGAATATAGAAAGAGGAGAGGTGAAAAAGCAATATAAAAATTATAATGATTATTTAAAAGCGTTAAACATGGTATGTTATGTGGATTCTGTACATGATAGAAATCTGAATAGGGTAGTGCAGCTTTTAAACAAAACAAACCAGTTTAATTTTTTAACAAGACGTTATACACCGGAGGAAATGAAGGAACTAAGCAAGAAACCGGAAGTAAAGATGCTCGCATTGGAGCTGCAGGATAAATTTGGCAGCAACGGCATAGTATCCGTATCTATTGTACGATTGGAGGGTGATAAGGCTTTTATTGACGGATGGGTGATGAGCTGCCGAGTGTTTGAGCGTGGATTGGAGTATGTTATGTTGGAATTGATTTGCGGTATTTGCTTAGACTATGGTATAAGTGTGCTTCATGGGTATTACCGGGAGACGGCGAAAAATAAAAAAATTGCTCACTTCTTTGACGAAACAGGATTTGAAAAGAAGAATGATGATAAGGAAGATGGAATAAGCGAATGGATATGCAGAAATATAGATAGTTTATCAGATAAATGCAAGACGGGCAGCGCGGCGATTAAGCAAGTGAAAATTAACGGTGGAGGATACGATGAATAGTATATTAGAGCGGATCAATAAGGTGTTTAAAGTTGTTTTTGGTATGGAAGATTTGATTATCCGGGAAGAAACATGTGCGGATGACATTGAGGAGTGGGACTCTTTGCAGCATATCAATCTGTTGTCTATGTTGGAAAAGGAATTTCAAATTGAGTTTGATATAGATGAAATTATTTCTATGGAAAACGTGGGTGATATGGTAAAGGTTATTGAAAGTAAGATTTGAGGGATAGAGGAAACATAAGCGGGACATAGCACGATAAGGAGAGAAGGAAATGCTGAATATAGCTATTATAGGAGTAGGCGGATTGGGAATGCGGTATGTGCAATCGCTAGCTAAATTTAAGTATGAAGCTAAGATACAAATTGTTGATGTTTCACCACAGGCTCTGGAAAGAACGGAAGAATTATTTTATTCATCAAATCCTTTTGAACATTTAAGGTTGGAAAGCATAAATGAAATTGGCGGTTTGGAAGAAGAACTGGATATTGTAGCGATTGCTACAGGTTCTAAACCAAGGAGGGAATTGGCCGAAGAACTTTTAAGAACGAAACATGTGAAGTATTTAATTTTGGAAAAGTTTTTATTTCCCCAAATGGATGACTATGCGGCAATGGAGCGGATTATAAAAGAGCATGGATGTAAAGTATGGGTCAATTGCGCCAGAAGGATATTTGATTTTTACATCCAATTAAAAGAGGAGTTCAGGGGTAAGGAGATTACCTTTGCATTAAGAGGAGGCGCATGGGGGATTGGGTGTAATGCCATCCACTTTTTGGATTTGATCAGTTTTATGACGGACGACATGGGGAACATCCATATTAATACAGGGAAACTGGATCAGGAGATCATAGCGAGCAAAAGAAATGGGTATATAGAGTTTACAGGTACGATAACAGGAAGCATGAGCGGATGCGGCTGTTTTTCTTTTACATCGGATAAAGCGGGGGATGCCCCAATCATATATTCCATAATATCTGAGGATAAAGTTTGTATTGTAAATGAACTGGGGGGAAAGGCGGTTTTCTTTGATGCTGCGAAAAACTGGGATAGCAGGGAATGGTCATTTTCAGTAGGAATGCAGAGTGAGTTTACGGCGCCGTTATTTGAAGAAATAATAGAAACAGGAGAATGTATGCTGCCGGATTATCATACTTCTATGAAGATTCATATGCCGTTTTTGGAGGAATTATTGAAATTCATGAATGACCGGAATGGAACAAGTGAAAAACTTTGCCCGATAACGTAAATATCATTGAATGATTAGGAAGGAGAACGAAAATGTCTAACGGAGGGAAAGAAGAGAAGATTCTGCTTGTTGGGGCAGGAAACATGGGAATTGAATATGCAAAAGTATTAAATGCGTTGAAAGTTCCTTATACAACGGTAACAAGAGGGGAAGAAAAAGCGAAGGTATTTCAAACAGAAGTAGGATGTAAAGCTATTACAGGGGGAATCGATAAGTTTTTACTGGATAATGAAGAGGCATATAGAACGGCCATTGTTGGACTGCCTATAGATGAACAAAAAAAGTGCGTTATTTCGTTGATCCATAGCGGGGTTAAGAGAATATTGCTTGAAAAGCCGGGGGCGCTTTATACTCATGAACTACATGAAATGAATCAGGCGGCAGAAGCAAATGGTGCAGTTATAAAAATTGCATATAACAGAAGGTTTTACAATTCGGTGTTGGAAGCGGAGAGGATCATCGAGGAAGATGGAGGGATTTCATCCATTTTTTTTGAGTTTACAGAATTGGAATGTGAGAAAAAGGAAGATGTTGTAAGGCATTTTATTGGTAATTCCACACATGTTGTTGATTTAGCTTTTTATTTTGGAGGGATACCCAAAACGTTATATGGAATCAGCCGTATGGATGAGGGGAATCTTGCATTTTCGGGTACAGGAATAACGGAAAAAAATATTTTGTGTACTTATATGGCAAATTACCTGGCGCCTGGCAGATGGGGAGTAGAAGTTATGACCGCAAAACATAGATTGATTTTCAGGCCAATGGAAAAGCTGCATATTCAGGAATTAAAATCCTTCCATATTGACGAATGGGAAATAAAAGATCAGGATGATATCTTGTTTAAGCCGGGGCTATATAAAGAAGTAAAGACATTTTTGTATGATACCGATAATAAAAGGTTTTTATCCTGCGAAGAGCAGGAAGCGCATATGAGTGCCTATGATAGGATTATATATGGAACGGAAAATGTAAACTGGTAGATATTATTGTCTGGGAATAGATATGATAAGGGGGTGGGGGTATGGATGTCTTAGTGATAGGGCTTGGTTCGATGGGGAAAAGGCGGATCAGGCTCCTTCGGCGTTTTAAACAGATTGGCAACATCATTGGAGTAGATGCGAGGGAAGACAGGAGGGTTGAGACTGAAAAAACTTTTTTTTGTAAAACATATCCGGATGCGGATAGCGCCTTGAAGGACAATAAGCAGATACTATGTGCTTTGATTTGTACGTCCCCGTTGTCTCATCATAAAATCATCTCACAGATGCTGGAGAAGGGGCTTCATGTATTTACAGAGATTAATCTTGTGGCAGATGGTTACAAAGAAAATATATCTTTGGCAAGGCAAAAAAACCGAGTTCTCTTTTTGTCATCAACTTTTTACTACCGGGAGGAAATCAGATTTATCAGGGAAAGGGTAAAAGGGAAGTCAAATTTAAACTACATATATCATATTGGGCAATATCTGCCCGACTGGCATCCGTGGGAAAATTATAAGGACTTTTTTGTAGGAGATGCGAGGACCAACGGATGCCGGGAAATTATGGCAATTGAGCTGCCATGGATAGTGAAGTCCTTTGGCAGTGTGATAAATTATGATGTAATAGCAGATAATATTTCAAAATTAAATATCGCATATAAGGATAATTATTTTATACGTCTGCAGCATGAATCAGGGAACAAAGGGATCTTAGCGGTGGATGTCGTATCGCCGAAGGCGGTAAGGAAGTTGGAGATATATGGGGAAAATATATATTTCTCATGGGACGGTTCTCCGACAGGATTGGAGTATTATGATCTTAAGGATAGGACGGTAAAGGCAGTACAGTTGTATGATAATATAGAGAGGTTGGAAGGGTACAGTGCTTTTGTGGTTGAAAATGCATATGAAGCGGAAATTCGGAACTTTCTGGAAACTATAGAGGGAAAAGCCAGGCCCTCTTATGGTTTTGAAGATGATATGGAAATCTTAAACTTAATAGATAAGATTGAAAATATCAATAATAGATAATAGGATATAACGGATGTAAGTGAACGGTATATGAACGAGGAGAAGAAGAGAGAGAATGAAAAAAGTGTTAGTAACTGGAGCGGATGGTTTTATCGGCAGCCATTTGACAGAGTGTTTATTGGAAAAAGGGTATGAAGTCAAAGCTTTTGTTTTTTATAATTCGTTCAATTCGTGGGGATGGTTGGATTCCTTACCGCAAGAGAAATTAAGTCAGATTGAAATATTTGCAGGGGATATCAGAGATCCTAATGGCGTGAAAGAAGCGATGAAGGATGTGGATGGAGTTTTTCATCTGGCGGCTCTGATCGCAATCCCCTTCAGTTACCATTCACCAGATTCTTATGTGGATACCAATATTAAAGGGACATTGAATGTTTTACAGGCAGCAAGGGCAGAAAAAGCAGAGAGGGTAATCATTACTTCTACTTCCGAAGTATATGGGACGGCAGAATATGTCCCGATTGATGAAAAACACCCATTTCAAGGCCAATCTCCATATTCGGCGACGAAAATTGGGGCAGACAGGCTTGCAGAGAGTTTTTACAGAAGTTTTGACCTTCCTGTGTCTATTGTAAGGCCGTTTAATACTTATGGGCCAAGACAGTCAGCAAGGGCCGTGATACCTACAATTATTACACAGCTATTGGCAGGGAAAAAAGAGATTAAATTAGGATCGTTAACTCCGACCAGGGATTTTAATTATGTGAAGGACACAGCCGCCGGTTTTGTTGCAGTGGCGGAGTCAATACATACGATTGGGCAAGAGATAAATATTGCAACCCAGCAAGAAATTTCGATTGGGGATTTGGCAAAGGAGATTATTTCACAGATTAATCCAAATGCAGAGATCATATGCGATGAACAGAGAATCCGGCCTTTGAACAGTGAAGTAAACAGGCTTTTAGGTTCTAATGAAAAAATCAGGAAAATGACTGATTGGAGGCCGCAATATACTTTTAGGCAGGGAATTGCTGAAACTATAGGCTGGATACAAAATAATATGCATTTATATAAAGCAGATATTTATAATTTGTAAAATATCTTTTTGTATGCCTATCTGGAAAGATGATATTTATGATAAAGGAAGAATATATGAAAAAGGTCGTTATTTATGGCGTAAAGAACAGTGAGTTGCGGAAAGACATTGAATTTTTCCTGGACGATAATTATAAAATAGTTGGTTATTCCGATACTTATTTTATGTCTAGCGGGATAGATGGGATGCCCTTTATTCCTCCTTGTCAGCTTTGTCATTGGGAGTTTGATTATATTCTGTTGGCGGCTCAACAAAAGGCGGCCAGAATGGAAATCCGGCAGAGTTTATTGTCATATGGAATCCCGATAGAAAAAGTAATAGAACCTATGATACTGTTACGGAAAAACGCTGAGAAATGTACGTTGGATCTGATAGAGGATATCCGTTGCCATTACCGGGGGGAATGCGGGCTTATTTTTGGCCTATCGTATTCCCGCAAAGGTATTTGTAAGAAAGAGCTGAAAATGCCTTTTTATGACTGCTCACTGCCAGGGCTGGATTTGTATTATAATCTCCGCGTATATACATATATGGTTGAGAAAGGGCTTCTTGCCAATCTTAAATTGGTATTGTTCGTATTTCCATATAATTATTTTGTCTACGATATGTCAAAATCATTTGCACAATATGAAAGCGGACAGATTTTCGCTATACGGCAGCTAAATGATTGGCATCATTATGAACAGGTTGAAGGTGCAAAAGATTATGTGGAAAGCTATAGAATGTTCGGCAAAAAAATTGCCAGACAATATTGTTCATGCTGGTATGATGTAGAAAGCCCATATCCATATAGGGATAATGGTAGAAAAATGCCGTTGGAAAACCTTTGGTTTGCTGAATATGAGGAAACGGCTATAGAGAATGAAATGTTATTTTCAGAATTTTGCTTAAAATTAAAGCGGGGGGGGGTAAATCCTGTTTTGGTAATTCCTCCGGTCTATTTAGAAGGAATCGATCAAGCATCGTACAATGCATTTCTTGAGAAAAAGGAGCATTTTTATCATGTCGTCCATAAAACTGAAAAAAAAGCCGGAAAACTCAAAGTTTTTGATTACGCAGACCGATTTGCCAATCAGCCGGATTTTTTTCGTGACCTCACACATTTAAACACAATGGGCAGGGAGAAATTTACTAACCTGATCAACACAGAGATTTTATAAGAGGGATGAAGGGATTATCCTGAATATAAAGGAACAATAACAACGTCTATGATCCGGATGAAACGGAAAGGATATCCAGTAACCCTTTTGCCCTATGAAGCCACAGATGTCTGGCGGCCGCTTTCTGACAGCCGTTTTCAGCAATCTGCTGCAGGCGGGCGGGATCGGAAAGCAGTTCTTTGACCCGTTTCGGAAGGGTATCTAACTGAGAGAGGTCGAAAAGGAGAATATCTTCGCCGTCAGAGAATTCTTCTTCTAAGCGGGCGCTTTTGTCGGATAATACAGCAGAGCGGCAGAGCATCGCATTGAGGATGCGCTCGGTAAGCCCGTCTTTGTGCCAGGATATAATATTCAGGGATATTCTGGTTTGCTGCATAACGGATAAAGAATCTTCTATGCTCAGGGCGGGATGCCGGATAAGGCATGTATGTCCGGCGAAAGGGGCATTGTCCCAACTGCTGCTGTAAACATGCACTTCAATGCCTGCGTTAAGAAGCGTAAGGATTGCCTTTTCACGGTAGTAAAGCATAATGCATGAACTGGCGGCCCGCATATTGTAGAATAAGCGGAGGAAATCCGGATCGTTTAATTCCATGCCATAATGATCCAATACGTCCTGAAAAGCGGATTCTGCCGTGCGATTGGGGTCCTGCCGCAGGATTTGCATGAAACGGGCGGCAAAATGCCGATAGAAACAGGGCAGGCTATATATAGAGGCAAGCTGCTGCCTATAGTTGCGGTATGTGCCGATGAAGGTAATGTCATACAGCTTGCATCCTGTATCCGGGCCATGCGGGGAAGGGGCCGCGCTTTGGGACAGGGGAAGCGTTCCTGCGGGCGGGAAATAAAAACACCCTTTTATATTCCGGTAATAGCGTTGCATAAAGGACAGGTAATTCCTGTCATGGGTGAGAAGATAATAATGATCAGGGGCTGTTTTGATATGATCTTTTATCCAAATGGGATGGTCTAAGATCATATTATATTTTGGCCCATGGATCAAGTCGTGAAGATTGGTGGGGTGATTGGGGATCATGTTGGAAAAGGCATAAGCCTGGATGCCGATAACGGCCTTAAAGCGTTTTCCGATAAAGCGGGTTAATGAACCATAGCCTTCTTTTTCCACGTCAAAGATTACCACGCGTTGGCGGAGGCAAAGCAGGGCTTCGGCAAGTTCCTTGGCAAAATGGTTTAAAGTATTATAACAGGTTTCCGCACCCTGATAGATTAATATGGGACGCGTATTATCGTCTATTTTATAATATTCCGGAGCATGAGAGATCATTTTTTCCAGCCATGAGGCCGCCTCCTCAGGGTTCGGAAGGCGCATGATACAGGAAAGCAAGGTTTCCATGACCGGATGGAAGCAGCCGGAGGAGATCAGTTCTTTTTGGTATTTGCCCGCAATGTAGCAGTCTGTCCGAAACCCGTTCCATAAGTCCTTTGTGGATGGGGCGGATGAGCAGGATGAAGAAAGGATTTCCTTGGGGGAGGCACCAATGGCGGTGACCGGGAATCGGGAGGCGGCGCGCAGAAGGAATTCGTAATCTTGTTTTGCGGAGAGTCCTTGATTGTAATCTCCGGTTTCGGAGAATATTTCTTCCGGGCATTCTATTTTGCCGTTTGCCCAATTTTCATCCAGAAGGATGTCCATAAAGGAAATGTCTTGTCTGGCGCCTTCCGGCAGATAAGCGGTGTAGCATAGGATTTCTTTATTCATGGCAGCTCCTTTGCCCGTTTCAGGGCCGGTTCATAATTCCCGCATTTTTTGTAATATGCGGAGGCTTTTGCATAATCCCCCATACATTCATAGATGACCCCGATATTATAATAAGCCAGATAGCTGTTGACTCCGTCCATGGCATAGGCAGGGATGGATGAGGCTTTTAAGAATTCCGCAATGGATTGGTCGAACATTGCGTTGTTCATATAGATTAACCCCATAAGGAATACAAAGTCAGCCCTTTTTGAGAAGATGGGATAAATACCCTCTAGCTCCAGGGCCTTTTTATATTGTTTGAGGTTAAGGAGGCAATAACCGTAAGATTCTATCATCGTCTGGACGTATTCTTCCTTTTCGTCAATATCCATAGACAGGATTTGCTCAAAATAAGCCAGGGCTGATTCAAATTCGTCAAGCCCAAAGTAGGACTGACCTAACTGGAAGAGAAGATATGGTTCCGGGCCGTTTGCTTCCAGCGCCGCTTCTAACATGGGGATGTTTCTGGAGGCCTTTTTTTTCCTGATTTCCCCGGTGCCGTAGCCTATATGATAAAGCGTTAAAGGGATGGGGATAAGCTGCAGGGCTTTGCCGTCTTTGGCCGTAAGCTGTTCGTGGATGGGGCCTTGATAATACGTATACTTGCGGTGGAAAAAGCGGGCGACACGTTCATGTGCGACAGGCATATGTCCGGACGGCATGGAAATAGTGGGAGGATTGGATAAAAATGTGGATGAAGAAGGTTCACCCGCCCTGGAGGGAAGGGGGTTGAGGAGATGGAGCAAACCGGCCTGCCTGGGGGTGATGAGCTGGGAAAGACGGGAGATATGCGCTTCCGTCAGGGCGTCTTCCATTAAATATTCGTCGCAATCGATCATAAGGATATAGTCGTTGCTTGCTTTGGAAATCGCGTAGTTCCTTGCCGCGCTGAAATCGTTGACCCAATTAAAGTGATAGATACAGGGAGTATAAGTACGGGCGATCTCTACGGTATGGTCCGTAGATCCGGTATCGGCAACGATAATCTCCCAATCATAGGAAGAAAGGCGGCGCAGGCATTCGCCAATATGTTTTTCTTCATTTTTAGCGATCATGCAGACCGAAATGGGGAGCATGGCATTACCTCCATAGATAGCATATTTGTAGTCCTGATTGTATTGTGCGTGATTTTAAGGGTGATGTCAAGGGTTATGGATTTATGATAATGTAGATTTTGACTGGATAAATGGAATGTGATAAACTGAAAAATATAAGGATTTTCCGGCATAGGAGCCGGTAACGGAAGAATGGGAATGAGGACGGTGGAACATGAGGCGGAGGTATAAAGGATGGTAAAAGTATCGGTGGTCCTGCCAGTATATAATGAAGAACGGTATTTAAAGCAATGTCTGGACAGCATCTGCAGCCAGACGATGAAAGAAATCGAAATTATCTGCGTGGATGACGGTTCGACGGATGCATCGCCAAAGATCTTGCAGGATTATGCAAAGGAGGATTTCAGGATACGGCTGATAACGCAGGAAAACCAATATGCGGGGGCGGCCAGGAATAAGGGAATGAAGCAAGCTTTAGGAAAGTATCTGCTGTTTTTGGATGCGGATGACTTTTATGCCCCCGATATGATAGAAAAAATGGCGGGAAAAGCGGAAGAAACGGATGCGGATATCGTGATCTGCAGACATGTGCAGCAGGATGAAGAAGGCCATACGGAACAGATGAGCTGGGAGTTTGAAGACCTGTTCCTTGGGGGACGGGATGTATTTGCCGGGAAGGATCTTAACTGCGGGGGGATCTTCCAGATTGCAAAGGGATGGGCCTGGGATAAGCTGTTCCGGGCGGATTTTGTAAAAGAATGCGGCTATTGGTTCCCGGAGTTCCGTTCCTCGGAAGATGGTTTTTTTGTTTATACGCTTATGGCGCGGGCGAAAAGGATGGCATATATGGAGGATGCGCTGGCCGTACACAGGATCCGGGTTTCCGGTTCTTTGTCCAATACGAAGGAAAAAAACTGGCGGAATGGGTTTAAGATGTGGTCCTTGATAGGGGAGGAACTGAAAAAGCAAGGCTTGTATAAAACTTATGAGCAAAGCTTTATTAATGAATTGGTTTATTTCCTCCTCTGGTATCTGGAGTCCATGCAGACATTTGAGGCCTTTAAAAACTGTTATCAATATATACAGATGATAATGGAGCAGGAGTTCGGGATATTGGATTATGGGGAGGGGTTTTTCTTTCAGAAGGAGCTGTATGGATGGTATCGGCAAGTTGTTAGGCTGCCGTTGGAGGAATATTTATTCTACCGGGAAAAGGGTTTGTTGTAAGATGTAAAACAGTTGATATTTGTGACAATTTATGGTAAAATATCTTTTAGTAAATAATATTTGGATGATGGGATAAGCATTTTAATTTTATTTGTAAAGGGGAAACGGGATATGGAAAATCATTTTTTGTAGTATAATCGTACAGGCTATGACAAGAAAATAAATAGGTTCATGGCCTGTATTTTTGTTTCAAGCGAAATAAAGGGGGATTTCTTTTGAAACAAAATAGTGTGAACGGTTTTTTTATGCTTATTCCAAAGAGTCGTAATCATTTTTTCCCGCAAGGGATTTGAATTTTGTTGGTAGAACAAGAATTGATGAGAGATGGAGGGATATTCAATGAGTTCGATTGTAAATAATATGCAAGCAATGAATGCCAGCAGGAATTTAAATGTAACAACAGGCCGTAAGGCGTCAAATACGGAAAAGCTTTCTTCGGGATACCGCATTAACAGGGCTGCCGACGATGCGGCAGGCTTATCCATTTCGGAGAAGATGCGCAGGCAGATCAGAGGATTGGAACAAGGTGTGAGAAATAGCAGCGATGGAGTATCCCTTTGTCAGGTGGCGGACGGCGCGCTGGCGGAAGTGCATGATATGCTGAACCGGGTTACGGAATTGACTATTCAGTCGGCGAACGGGACAATGACCAAGTTTGAGCGGACGGCGATCCAGGATGAAGTTTCCAACATTGTTTCGGAAATTTCCCGGGTTGGCACCACGACTACTTTTAACGGGATGCACATTTTTGATCTGGCAGGCTTGACGAAGGAAGAATTGATTCAGGTGGATCTGGTGAAATCCCCTTCGGCGGATAAGGGGTATCTGTCGGAAGCTTATGAATTTAATAACAGGTATTATCCTTCTGCTACAATGGACTTTAGCTCAATCAACGTAGCAAATATAAAGAAACTATATGACAAATCATTTTCGTTTACTTGCAGTGTTTCCTGTCCGGAGACTTTTGAATTTAAATTTATTGATGGAAATGGAAAACAAAGTGCATTTCTGAATCCGGAAACGGTCAATAAAAGTGTACCACATTATTATCAGATAGATATACATGGAATGACTAATGGAAGCCAAGTAGCGAAAGCTTTGTATAATTTTGTTGAGACTCATCCGGCACGCACTAACACTACTCAGCAGCCGGATAATGGACTTATGGTAAGCCATTCCAATATTTTAGTAAAGGATAAAGACAGCAGTAAGTTGATTCTCCGTTCTATTAACAATTTTGCAACTGCAGAAGATGCAATAAAATATGGTGAAAATACGTATAAAGGAAGCCAATATGGGCAGGCGAACTTCGCAGAAATCAAAGGTTCCGCCGATACGCGCATTTCCAACTTGTTCCCGATCCAAAGCGGGGCAGAGGACGGGGAGAAGCTGGAACTGGAAATTGAGAGGATGAATTCATTGCTTTTAGGCATCAGCGAACTGGATGTCACTACCGTACCAGGATGCAACGACGCTCTTGAGAGGACGGAGTTCGCTATGCTGGCGATCAGCAGGCAGAGGGCTAAGATCGGGGCGCAACAGAATCGGCTGGGCAGTACGATTTCCAACGAAGATAATGTGGTGGAGAATACGGCGGCTGCCGAATCCAGGATCCGCGATATGGATATGTCCACGGGGATGGTGATGCAGTCTATGCTGAATATACTCGACCAGGCGGGCCAGTCCATGCTGACGCAGGCGAATCAGGTCAACAGGGACGTTATCCGTCTGATCAGCTAGAATTACAGTGTAAAGCGTCTAACGATACATAAGCCGGAAACGCAGGGGAACAGGGGATAAATTACAAATGGATAAGAATATTGCGGATATGATAAAAATTGTTAAAGGAAAGATCGAAGATTCCGGCAAAATCAATTTAAGAAATATTGATACGATTGTGAATGCTGCCAATCCCACACTGATGGGCAGCGATCAAGGCGTTGACGGCAGCATTCATGCTGCCGTCAATTCCTTTTTGGAAGACGGAAAAGAATATGCGGATCTGATCTGCAGGGAGTTAGGGACCGGGAATGAAAAAAATAAGATCCGATGCGGCAGAGGGCAGGCGGTCAGAACGGAAGGCTATGGGTTGTGCAAAAACGTGATCCATGTGGTTGGGAGCCAATATGACGGGAATGGGACAAGGGGCGTTGGCTGTTCCAGTTCCCGTATTATGCTTTTGGAATCGTGTTACTATGATATTATAAGAGTGGTCAGGGAAAATGCGGGAATAAGAAACCTTGGAGTGCCAGTTATTGGTGCGGGAGAGTATGGATTCCCTTTTAAACTGGCGGTGAAAGTAGCGCTGGCCGGCATTGGGAATGCGTTGACGGAGTGGAAGGACGAGGATGAAGAACTGTTCGCAATGAGCAGTCTGGAGCATATCTATTTTTATATTTATGATGGAAATGGAGAGACATGCAATAAAAATTTCAAGACGGCGGAGCGGGTCTGGAACGGGTATAAACCGTTGTTCCGCAATGGGAAGAAGGTGGTCTTCCAGAATTCTTTTATGGCGCACATACGCTATATGAATGAGATTATGAGGTATGACAGGAAACGGGGCTATTTTGCGACGGCGGAAGCGATGAGGGTATTGCTGATGGCTGTGCGTTTCCTATTTATGCCGGTTATGATGTTGAAGGATCTTTTTGGAAAGGCGGGCTGGGAGAAACGAAGGAAGGCTGTGGAATGGCTGGCCTTAGTGAAGGCGCTTTTGCCTATTTTCTTTTTTCTATTTTGGCAATACGGGTTTTTCATGCAAGATCCTATCCTTTATGAGGCGGCGTTTCCATGCATTATCCTCTACAGCATGAGCGATACCGTTACTTATCTGCTGACGTTGCTCATGATGGCGGATATCCAGCGGCCGTCGGCGAACCTGATCCGGTCGATGATTATGCTTTTTGTCAATTACATAGAAGTGGCTCTGGGATTGGCTTATTTATATTTTTTCCATTATAAGGATAAAGGGCAGGTATCCATCTATGATGCGGCCCGGTTTGGGTTGTTGGGAACGAGGGCGGAAGCAGTGGGACTGGAAACGTTTGCGGATTATGCTTTTTTATACGCGGATGCGGCCGTCAAATTTTTCTTTTTATCGCTGGTATTCGGGTATTTTGCGAATCATATGAAACAGAGGAAATTCCGGAGCTGAAGGAGGAAGGGCATATGGAAAGCGGCATCAGGATCAGGAAAATGATTTTTGAGAAAATGATGGAAGAACATGGGAACGGGAAGAACTGGGAGATGTTATGTTGTTCGGAAAAACCGTTAGTGCCTTTCATTGGGGCGGGGATATCGGCATGGTGTTATCCGGTATGGGACGACCTACTGACGAAAATCGTGGAAGATAATTTTTCGGGGGAATGCGCCGATATTGTCAGAAAGGCATTGAAAGAAGAAGAAAATCCTGATGTGGAATATATAGAGACGGGGGCGGACGGGAAAGCCTCCGGCAGGGCGAGAGGCAGGGAGAGTGTGTTCCATTGGATGGAAGAAATTGCAGAATGCATCTTTGATGACGATGAAAAATCTTTCCGGGAGAACTGTGAAAGATTCCGGATTATGGAAAACGGGAAGCATAAAGAGGAAAATGCAGTCCTAAGGAAAATGCGCAAGCTATTTGAGGAGGAAAGCCCGAAAAAGAAGAGGGAAGCAGCCAAGGCGTTATATGAAGCTTTCGCCGTTTCCAAGCTTAAGGAAACCGGCAGGATGCCGGAATACCAAAGGTTTTTTCCGAAATTATTTTCGGATATACTGATTACCACGAATTATGATAAAGCGCTGGAAAATTTTTATCCTTCCATTTTCAGTTATTCTTATATGGACTTGAACGGATCTTATGATGAAAAGGGGGAAGACAGAAGCTGGCTGTTCCGGGCGGTGGAAGCAAAGCTGGAGCAGATGAGAAGCAGGCTTGCCGGGGAGGAGGCCTTGGGGATCAGTGTAACCATACCGGATATCCCAATGTTGTTAAAGGTTCATGGAAGTATAGAGCAAGTGAGTGATATAGCGTTGTCAAGGGCGAAATACGACGAGGCCTACCGGGGAGAAATGCCGGCATTGTTCCGGGAGATCTGCCAGAAAAGCACATTGATCTTTATGGGGTGCGGGCTTAGGGAAGACCGGATATTGGACGAAATGAAGGAATTAAAGAAAAACAATGAAATGCAGCATTTTGCCTTTTACCCGGCTCCGAAAAGCAAGGAGGAACAGAGGCGCAAAAGGGATGATTTGGAGAAAAATTACGGAATTTACCCTATATTCTATGCGGAGGATGACTTGGAGGAGCTGATAGAGGGGCAAAAGGAGAGGGAAGATGTTTTCCATAATTATTGCCTTGGGCTTTTGCTGGAAAACCTTTCGCGGCGCAAGATGTATTACCCGCAGCCTTTGGAGCTGTTATGGGATCGATACCGGTTTGAGGAATTCCATTTAAAAGAATATCTGGAAAATACGAGAAGGGAGCGGCTGATGCAGAAGGAACCCCGCTGCATCCATCTGGAGGAGGCCGGGCAGATATGGAATTTGCTGAATTCGTCGGAGGAATGCCCGATGATCGCTGTAGTAGGAAGCGTCGGTTCAGGAACCAGTACCCTTTGCGCAAATATACAGGAACTGAGCAAGACATACAAAGACAGTATGCAGTTTTTTAATATATCTTTGGCAAACTGTAAAAGCTGGGAGGAATTCTGCATACAGATTTTCCAGAGCCTGAATATCATAAGCCTGGAAATACCGGAACAGGAAAAATGGAGGACGGTGGCGGAGCTGGCGGCGCAGCGCTGCGGCGGATATTGGAGGAGCGTGCTTGTGCTGGACTGTCTGGATGAACTGAAGAGGGCCGATGCCGGCGCCAGGCTGTGGGAAACGGTTACCCGTATGCTAAAATACTGGAAATCCCATCAGACGCGGGTGATTTTTACATGCCGTGAGTATCCGGAAGGGATCTCTTGTTATACATGGCCTATCGGCGAGCTTAGGAGGAAGGATGCCAAAAAGGTGTTTTTCAGTGCCTGCACGTCGAAACGGTATAGGAATATTTCGTTTTTAGAAAAAAACGTCATCCGGGAACTGTTTGAACGGCAAAGCTTTCAGGCGGCTTCCGTTCATCTGCTGGGGATATATGCGAACAGTAAAAATGATCTGGCCGGACTTCTGGATGAATGGGAATTGTATCATAAGCCAGGGGACAGCGAGGGGCAGATACTGGCCAGGATTTTATGGATACATTTGCTGGATGAGCATAGATATGAGGAGAAGACGGAAGAGGAAAAAAGGGCGATTGAAAAGAACATTTTATGGATATGGGGGATTTTGGGAAATTATCCGGGTATTTTCCCAAAAGTCTTTCTGGACAGCATATTGCAGGACGATGGCGGGGAAGCATATAAAGGCAGGGAGTTATCCCAAAAAACAATCGTGTTTATGAAAAACGCCGGGCTGTGTGAAGAAACGGGCGATGAGAAGCAGCGTATTTTATTGGAAAATATGACGTTGTGCGTGGAGAAGTATTTTTTTTCCAGACTGACGGCGGAAGAACGGAATAAAAATTGTATAGAGATCTATGATTATTTCAGGAAATGCGTGGAAGAAACCCGGGGAAGCGATGTGGGGCTGGAATGCTTCAGAGGTTATTCCATGGATGATTATAACGGGGAGCTTAGGCGATTTATATGCGGGGAAGTGGAAAAGGAATCTGCATTTGGGGATCCGGAAGGAGATATCCTGGAGCTTTTGAAGCAGTTAGGCGGGATGATCAATAACGATAATAAGAGAAAGGCAAATAAAAAGCTCAATCTAGTCCTTCATTATGAAATAAAAATGGTAATCAGTTTCCTTAACACGTATCTTTCCCGTGCGGATATGAGCGGGGAAAAGAAAAAAGAAGTGGCGGAGATTGGATACTGCTTTCTGCACTATTTCCATTATGTGCCGAATTACGCCTATCCTCTTATGCGCCAGATGCTGCAGGCGATGGAACATATAGAGGAGGGCCAGCTTTATAAACTGGCCAATTTGAACCGGGCGGCGGGAGACATCCAGAGGCTGTTAGGAAGGAAAAAGGAAGCGGCCTACTATTACGGCCAGGCCCTGCGTTTATGCGATGAACAGATGCTGACGGCGTTTACGGGCCGGCCCGAAGCGTACCGGAAAAGCTTAAGGATCAGGGCGAGCGCATTGCTGATTGGCAACGCTTATGCGGGATCGGGCAGTGAGAGAATGAAGGCTATGGAAGAAGCGGAAAAGATCTATCAAAGGATTCAGGATAAGTGGAGGGAGGCCGATTACAACCAACGGATGGGAGAGATCCTGTTTGCAGAGGCATGTGAGGAAAAAAATTATAAAGAAGCTAAATTTGATGAGATAAGGGAATATTATAATAAGTCCGTAAAAATATATTATGAGGAGGAAAATAAGACCGGGATTGCGTACATATTAAAATGCATGGGCGACCTGATCGAAAGATTTAAGGAGATTTATGAACGTCAAAGGTACTGCATTTGCGAAATGGATGCAGGGAGGGATAAATTTTATACGGTGGAAAAGGAAGGAGGGGTGGAAAACAGCGTGGGGCATTGGGTATACGCTTCGGCAAGCTGTTACGCCCAGTCGTTTGTTTACTATTGCGGACATATTAACTGGCGGGGGTTTGCCAATGTGATACAGGCCATGGGGACTGCTTATCGAGGGCTTGGGTATTCCCTGCAGGAAAAAGGGAACATAGAAGCGGTGGAAATGCTTTACGGGCTTGCGGAGGAGTGCTTCCGCTGGCTTGGGGATACAAGAGGGCTTGCGGACACCCTGGATTATTTTGGGTATGGATATAAGGACTGCAAAGATGAAAGGCATAAATATATGGCCTTGAGCAAGTGGATGGAAAGCAAGGAAATATGGAAGAAGCAAGGGAATGAAGTAAAGGCTGGGGAGATTGACAAGGCGATTTCCGAATTGAGATAAAAGGCATGGGGGAAAACGAAATGGATGGAAAACCAAGGGATGTCATCATAAAAGAGCTTGCGGACAAGATTTTTTCCGATACCTCAAAGTGGGTTCTCTTTCTGGGGGACGGGGTATCGTATGATAAATGGAATAACCGTAAAAAGTTATTTTCCGATCTGGCAATAGAGGCGATCCGGGAGGAGGGAACGGATCCTATTGTAAAAGCAAAAATTTATGAAGCAATACAGGGAGGGGATTATTCCGGGCTTTCCGGCATTTTGTTCGGCGACCGCTGGGATGGCGCAAGCTTCCTGGATGAGATTGAGGAAAAGCAGATGGCGTTAAGGGAGCGTTATGCAAGAAGGCTGGTGAAAAGGGAAAAGATAAATATAAGCAATGCCCCGGTGGAACTGGGGGATATCCTGGCGATATTCCCGGGGATTGTTTTAACGACTTGCCAGGATGAAACAATAGAAGCTTTTTTAGAATATGAAAAGTCCATGCCCGTGGATGACATCGTGTCTACCCCATATAACTTAACGATATCGAAGGAATGGGACAGATGGATTAAGAATAAGGAAATACGGACGCCTGACCTGGCATCCGCTGAGGAGAAGGATATTAGGAATAAGGCCCGTATTTTGGTAAAGCTTTATGGAAGCAGGAAGAATCCATATAGGATGCTGCTGTCTAAAAAGGACTTCGAGGAATATTATTCGGAAGGATCCAATGCGTATCTTTTTTTAAAGAAAATATTCCGTACGAAGAATCTGCTTTTTGCAGGGATGGACCTGGGGAAGGAAGGGCCGTTGTACTATGCGGAAGGAATATTAAAATTGTTGGAAGAAGCCCCGGGGGATGTAGAACGGTATCTGTTGGATGAAATGGGAGCGGAAAAAGAGCTGTTTGACCGATATCATATAAAGCCGGTAAGGGCGGGGCAGGAGGGCATAAAAGGGTTTGGCAGGGAACTGGCAAAGCGGATGGAGATTTTATGGAAAAGGACAAGTATGCCTTCCGGTACAGGGGAAGCCCGCCCGGATAATAAGATGGGAGATGCGCTTTCTAAGACAGAGGGAGGAGCTGAAAGCATCGGGGCGTTAAGTCAGGAAATGGCATTGGAACAATTTGAACAATTTTATAATAGGCGCTCCCATAACGAATTTCTGAAAAACGAAAAGGAAATGGAAATCTTAAAAACAAAGATCCTGGGATTTGAGGAAAATGGCAGGAGCAATAGGCATTGGAACAAAAAAAGTATAGAGCAGTTGGCGGTGGCCGCCAATAATGTGGCTGATTTCTATGACTTAGAGGAAATTTTTTCCCTGGCGGAGAGCCTTTGTCTGAAAAATAGCGGAAAGGCCAAAGGAGGAGGGAATGATTCGGGGGAATTCTATGAGGCGGTAACAAGAAGTATGCTGAATGAGAGGTTAAGTACGGAGAGCAGATGCCTTCATCAGATATTCTCGTTTTACGGAAGCGGTTTTCCGTTTGGTTTCTTAATGTTGCTATCAAAGGATGAGGAGGAATTGAAAAAATGGAAGCGGGCCGGAATACAGCTTACGAACAGCGGCATCTATGTCAAACGCCATCATCGGAAGAATCTGCATGAAAGAATGTTCCATGCGGATAATGTTATGAGGACTGCAGGAACGAATCCATATAAGAAGAAGTTTAAAAACATAATAAAAGAAAGATGCCGGCAGCCGGGGGAAGGTTATTTTTATCCTCTTGACAGTACGTTGGACAACGAAGGGTCTAAGGAGAGGGAAAAAGAAAAATTTGAACAAATGTTTATAAAAATGCATGGCATCCTCAGGGATAAAAGCGAGGGATATAAGCAGCTTCATTCCCTTTTGCAGACGGAAATGCCGGAGATTATTTGTAATCTGAGAAAACTGGGAGACAGAAGAAATCAGTGGGAGCCGGCTATGCTGTATTATCTTCTTAGGGAAAGCCGGGCAATCCCAAGGGATCTTGAAATATTAAAAGAAGAAATAAGGTTTTGTTTTGCGAACGCGGAAAATAAGATAGAGAGCAGGGATAGAAGAGAAAGCAGAAAGGCTCTTTTGGATGAAGTGATGCTCCTTCAGACGGAAAGCCTGATAGAGAGCCAGTCTTATAAAAAAGAAAATCAGAATCAGGCGATTGCCAAATGTAAAGAAGCGGAAAAACTGATCGACAGGGAGGAAAGAAAGGGGAAGTGGAAAACGGATGAAATGCCGGAACAGATATTTAAGCAAAGAATACAGATTTCATTATTAGTAGCGAAAATCTATGGGAGGCTTAGCTCGATTCTGGAAATCGAACGATGCTGTAACGCGGCACTTTGTAGTAGACGGAAAAAGCATTTTAATTTCGACAGTAT
>CAOKPU010000014.1 GCA_948470755.1 uncultured Lachnospiraceae bacterium
TTTCTGCATATTTATAGGTTTCGATTTACTGGGTACACAATTCCGAAAAGGGAGTTAAATTTTCTCTTGATTATACGTGTTGTACGTGTTATAATTATTTTTGTAAGGAGGTGGAACATGAAAGACAAAGAGTTAATAAAACTTTTAAAGAAAAATGAATGGCAGCTTGTCAGGATTAACGGAAGTCATCACATTTTTCGGAAAGGCGGCATAACCATTGCGGTTCCCGTACATGGAAAAGATGTTCCCACTGGCTTACTACATCAAATCTTGAAGGATGCGGGGCTTAAATAGCCCCGGCCTTCAAACAACAATAAAGGAGGTTTTGCTATGTTGTTTGTGTATCCTGCTATTTTTCACAAAGAAAACGAATCCTATTGGGTAGAGTTTCCAGACTTAAAAGGCTGTTACAGCAGTGGCTCCACCATTCCCGAAACTATGGAAATGGCGCAGGAAGCCCTTACTGGCTATCTTTTGACCTTGTTGGAACATGGTGACAGCATCGCCGCTCCGTCTGATATTTCAGCCTATAGCCCCAATGACGGATTTGCAACGCTTGTATCCTGCGACATTAACCAATATAAGGACACAAAAGCGGTTAAAAAAACTTTAACGATACCATCATGGCTGAATGACCGCGCTATTTCTATGGGAATAAACTTTTCCCAGGTATTACAGGACGCACTTCTTTCCAAAATACAGACATGATAGATAATTACTTATCCCATTTTCCCAAAGCACCCCGGTTCTTAACTGAATCGGGGCAGCATTTTGCCCTTTGACTTAACGGCTCATCCCCCTAACTAAATGGCGCCGGCACCATATCCGTTCTTTTTACGTTTTTTCTTCATTCATGTTCTGCCTTGCTAATAAAAGCCTTGCACCGCTATCGATAACAAAAAGACTTTCTTTATCTAGCTGTATTAAAATTTGAACCGTATCACGAATATCTATTTCTTCCATTTTTGTCACTTTATAAACCTCTCTTCTTTTTTAACAGTAACAACTTGGTTTAATAATATGACTACTAAGTAGTTTTTGTCAAGCAAATTTTAAACTTGGTTTATTTTTTCTTGTTTTTTATCGTTTTTTTTGTTATTATTGATTCAATGGAGGTATAAGAAATGGTTGAAAGATTAAGACAAATATTCAAAGAATCAGGAAAAACCCAAACTGAAATCGCCAAAAAGACAAACGTTACTCCTGCATACATCTGGAAAATACTAAATAAAGACAATGTTGCTCCGCGTGACCTTTTTATCAAAACGGTATGCAAAGAATTTAATGTAAACGAAGACTGGCTTAGGCTTGGCACGGGAGAAATGTATAAAGAAATAGAAGATGAAGTCGCCTCCGTTCTCTCCGATCTGATAGAAGAAGACAATCCTTTTTATGATCTTATTATTGGAATTATGAAAACCTATCGCAGATTGGACGATCAATCGCAAGACGCATTAAAAAATCTTAGCCAAGAATTACTCAACAACATGAAAAAAGAATAACGCTTTCTTACATACATTTTAAAGCATAAAATAACCGCTGCTATTAGCAGAGAGAAGAACCATAATTCTTCTCTTTTTTATTGTTTCATGTAGACATATCTTTACCTAACAATTATAATAGATTCTAAAACATTATGTACGAAGGAAAGGGGATTTCTTATGGGCAATAAATATCATATCGAGCATTCTCAAACAACAAAGTCTTTACTAGCGCTTAAAGATGCTATCTCTGAAATGATCTCTGCAGGAAGCCTAACTGATGATGACATTCTCGATCTTAGATACTGGATGGAAGACAATCAGCACTTAGCGGGCAACTATCCCTTTGATAAAATTTATTCCTTAATTGACAATATTCTATCAGATGGGATAATCGAAGAGGAAGAACGGGAACAATTATTAGAAATACTGAATAACGAACAAGTCTGCGACTCTTCTTCCTTTCACATCGACTCCTTATCAGGCAAACGAATATGCCTTACTGGCACTTTTTCTTTTGCAAAGAGAAAAGATATCGAAGAAACCATCACCAAATACGGCGGTTTTAATGAATGCCACTCTATTACCTATCGAACCAACTATTTATTTGTTGGCGGGCATGGAAGCGTAGATTGGGCCTATGGTAATTATGGCAATAAGGTCAAAAAGGCCAAAGAACTCCAAGAAAAAGGATATAATATCCGTATTTTGGGAGAAGATGCTTTGAAAGCTTTTTTCGATTCCCACATTCCCTAAGAATCATATTCTCTCCAACAGCGCTTTAACTTATACTCCAGTTTACCAGATCACGCGCTTAAAATTATTCAATGCCATGTACATTCCGCCTTCACAATCAGTTCTTAACTCTTGAATATTTTTCTACATCTGATAAGCCCATGTTAAATTTGTCGAGAGGCAGGAAAGCTCTTTATCAATGACCGTACCTGGCGGCAGAATAGACAAACTGCCGCCGTCTTTTTATTCCATCCCTTATCCCTTCCTCTTCCTTTCAATATGTCTCTTTATGATGGTGTATATCTGCCGTAAGAAGATGACATCATCCTCCTCTATCTCCTCCAACAGTTCCATCACTTTTCTTTTGTACTCCATGCAATTTCCCCCGCTTCCCCTTTCTTTAGCTTCCTGCCATTAATTTATCATATTTCTACTTTAATGTGTCGTTATTAGATGATATTTCCCGATATCGGGAAATTTTTGACATTTTATTGACATTTTCTGTAGACATATATCGGTTTGAAATCTATAATCAACATAACAATATTTTTGCGAAAGGGGATTGTACTAGTGAATTGGTTTTATATGTTTTTCTCTAGGACTTCTTTATACAAGTTTTTATTCTCAAAACGTACAATTTCACAACTTGAATGCGAGAGATCAAAATTAGCAGACGAAATACAAACTTTAGAACACAAAATCGAATACCAGGAATCTGTCCTTAAATCCATTCTGCCATTATATGATTTCGAGAAATCCAAAATACATAATAAATTTGAATACTTTCAAGAAATGTGGATGACTTGGGGCGTCGAAATACACAGCCAGCCTTATCAGTTAAAACGGCAACAACGTGCCACAGACAGTATTTATACTCCATTATCATTTAACGGAAATACTGGCAAAGCATACTTCCGGGGAAAGGAAACGGACTATTTTACCTCTCTTTTAAAATGTGAATGCATGGACTTTCAACGACGAAATCTTCCATGTAAACACATGTACCGACTCGCTTATGAACTAGACGTATATATGTTAGATGATGTGGAAGTGGATCCGAATATTAATAATCTTATGAAACTCTCGGACGCCTTATCGCTTATAAATAGGCTTAGTGCAAATAAGAAAGAAATTTTTTCTTGCATATTGGATGGACCGTATTATGCAAAAAAATCTGATGTAAAAAGCTTGCTGGACTGCAATTTGGTGCAACTTTGTCGAGACAAACGGCAGTTATTGAATTATTATAAAAAGCAAGATTTGTTTTCGTTGCTTCCCGAAAATACTAATTTCAAAGTTCCTAAAAGTATAAAAAAGAAAGATTTGATAGATTTACTTATTTCCACATTTCCAGATGTAATTTCAAATTTAGAAAAATTATACGTCGTTGTGGAACCCCATGATAATATACGTCATTTAATCCCCTCTATCCGGGAGTCTTTATAATATAACAAATAAAGGAATCCACTACCTGCGAAGGCAAAAGGTTCTCACTACTCTTACACACATCCGCCAAAACCCGGCAAGGCTTCCATTTCAAATCATCCCGGAGGCCTTGATTCAAATACAATTAAATCTATTTAGAAGCACTGTTATGCGAAGCCGTTAAACGGACGGATGAGGGCGAATATGGAACAGGCGGCAGAACCCCCTGCCGCCTTATTTATTATATTCCGAGTCGAACAACTCTTTAAATGTAATCCCCAACGACCCACAGATCCACTCCACCTCCCGTATCGTCGGCGATACCCTGCCGTTTTCAATGTTGTTCAGCGTGGTCTTCCCCAACCCCGTCATTTCCTCCAACTCCACCAATGTAATTCCCCTTTCGCGCCTTATCTGCCACAAGCGGAATTCTGCCATTACCATATACCTCCGTATGTATATAGTAATCCATCAATTATTTTATTTCATTGGTAAGATAAAGCAAAAAGGGCTATATAACCCAAAAGAACTTTTTGATTATATAGCCTTTTTTATCAACATCTCATATTTTCTTTTTAATCTTTTTTAATATATTATTTCCAATTGAATTACTGACGTCATCACTGATAATAGACAACCCTAATGCAACAATAGAGAGAATATCATTCCAGAAGCTATTATATGAGAACATATACAATATGCCAAAACACGTAAAGACAACTAGAATAAATAAATTAATAAATTTATTCACTTTCTCTATCGATGTTTTTTTCTTTGATGTATCAATGGTATATTTATACACTTTATCTTTTACTATTATTTGAGAATTATATACTATCAAATATAAAACAAAAAGAAATGCAAAAGAATTTATAAACGCCATAACCATTACTATATCTATCCCCGTCGTTTCCGCCAAATTGGCGGCCGCCTTCGTCTCACATACATAACGGAAAATACATGCCATTAAAGATATCGCAACAACAAACGGAGTGCTATTTTTCATTTCGCATCACCTTTATATCAGTATATATAACAGCAATCGCAATATAAAGTTCTGTTAATATGTCTTCGATTATCTTTTTATCAATATTTTCATAGGATTTAAAATTTTTATTATTTAAATAAATTAATTGCTTCGGCTTTTCAAAAACTATAACCCTTCCCGCATTAAGCTTTGAATTTATCCGGTTTGCTATTTCAAGAGCGTTTTCCTTTTCTTTAAATACATATATATTCCCCATAATCAAAGAGCATTTGGGATACCCTTCTGAAAAATACAGCAATACCTCCAAGTTTCCTATCCCGGAAATAATTGATGAACCATCTACGCTTATAGAATAATTTAAATCTTCATCATACTCGATTTTTTCAAACTCGATATTCTTCTCATTGAATATAGCTTCTATCTTATCTTCTACTGCACTTCTATTTTTCATAAAAATAATCCTTCACCGTATTTAATAAAACCTTATCTTTGTCATTATAAAGGAAAACACGTATTACTTTTTTATCAATACTGAAACTGATATCATCATTTTCCAATATACAAGTTCTCTTATTGTTAAACACTTCAATTAGTTTAAATTTTTCTAATATTTGCTTTTTATTTAACATAGGAGGTTTTTGAAAAACTAATTGTCTGTACATAATCATTCCTCCTCTTCAAGAAGCATCCGTTTATGCTGATCATATAAATCGTTGTACCTAGAAATCTCCATAAGAGTAAGGTCTCCACCGTCAAACTTCTCCTTGAATTTATCCAAGAATTCTCTATTTTTGGGATTCCCTCTTGTATAAATCAAATCAATTATGCTATAAACATCCGCTTTTTTATGCTCCACATAAAATCTATTGACAAGTGCCTGCGCCTTCTTCTCAATAGCAGCCATTTCGGCCAATACCTGTTGAATTTCATCTTCATAGTTTATTTTATCTGTTTTGCATTCCCCCGTAATCGCCATCTTCTTGTATTTTTTCCTTTCATATTAAAAAATAAAAAAATACAGCATCCCAAAAAGAAACCGTATCAATGATTTTATCCCTATATTTATTATATTATCCCCATTATGTATTCCCCTGCTCAAAAACCACCTTTAATTTATAAATATTATAGCATACATATATACTACTTTCAATTACTCTTCCTTAAAACTCTTTACTTTTTTCGATCTTTTATTAATAAATTGATATTTCATTCTTATAATTAAAAAAAGTAATGCTGGAAGGCGCTTATAATGCATGTTATTATATTCGTACAAACACAATATAATCACATCATACATATATCATTACTTATACAATACGATAAGGAGCAAATCATATGAGCAACAAACCAAATCCGACAAATGCCGATTACTGCGCATACCTCCGCAAGAGCAGGGCCGACAGGGATGCCGAACTGCGCGGCGAAGGGGACACTCTTGCACGGCACAGGAAAATGCTGGAAGAACTATCCGCTAAAATGGGGATCCCAATTAAAAAATTTTATTCCGAAGTCGTCTCTGGGGACACCATCGCTGACCGTCCGGTCATGCGCGAACTCCTCCAGGACGTTGAACGCGGGAAATGGGCGGGAGTGTTTGTCGTGGAAGTGGAAAGGCTCGCACGCGGCAACACGCGGGACCAGGGGATTGTTTCTGATTATTTTAAATATTCAGGCACCAAGATCATAACGCCGGCAAAGACGTACGACCCGGAAAATGAATTCGATGAAGAATATTTTGAATTCGGCCTTTTTATGGCCCGCAGAGAATATAAGACAATCAACCGCCGCCTCCAGCGCGGCCGCATCGCATCCGTCAAAGAAGGGAAATTTGTTTCCAGCACCGCTCCTTACGGATATGCCCGCGTAAAGATCCCAAATGAAAAAGGGTACACCCTTGAACTGAATGAAGAAGAGGCATCCGTAGTCCGCATGATCTTTGACTGGTATTGCAACGGCATTACCCTCAAAGACGGAACCAGATCCCGCCTTGGCGCCGACAGCATCGCCCGCCGTCTTGACTCCCTCGGCATACGTCCGCGCATATCTTCACGCTGGTCAAGAGCCACCATCAAGGATATGCTGCAGAATCCAACCTACTGCGGGGACGTCCGGTTCGGGTACCGCGCATGCATAAAGCAAGTCCTTAACAGCAACGTCACGGAGTCCCGAGTCGTAAACGAAGAATGCCAGCAGAACCCCGGCATGCATCCCGCCATCATCAGCCGCGACTTATTCCAAAAGGCCCAGGAAGCCAGGATGGAAAACCGGAAATGCACGGTCCCCTCCTCCGCCGTCCTCCAAAACCCTCTTTCAGGACTGGTATACTGTAAGAAATGCGGAGCAATGATGACAAGGCTTGCGCCGAACAGCCGCAATAAATACTCCACCCTCAAATGCCCAAACAAATACTGCGGCAATGTGTCCTCCCCTATTTCCCTTGTGGAGGAGCAGATAATCATCTTCCTGCAGGGATGGCTTGAAGCCTACCGGGTCAATGCACAGTCCGTTGAACGCCATGCCCCAGTTGACAAGGAAATAAAGCTGTTGAACGACTGCATCCTAACCAATGAAAATGAGATATCCAAGCTTAAGTCACAGCTCAATAAAGCGTATGATTTACTCGAACAAGACGTTTATACTGTCGATGTATTCCGGGAAAGACAACAGGCCTTAACCCACGACATCGAATCCTTGTCCCGCACAAACGAGAATCACAAAGCGTCAATAGTCAAATATGAAGAACTGAAATATTCCCATGAACGCTTCATCCCGCAAGTCGTCCATCTGCTGGATACGTACTCTTCCTGCAGTCCCTCCGTCCGGAACCATCTGCTTAAAGAAGTGATAGAAAGAATTGAATATCAGAAGGATCAACCGAACACTAAAGGAAGGCTCCTTAATGCTAATTTTTCCTTGGATATCCATCCAAGGCTGCCGCATTAATAACTTATGGCTTAGATGGGGATATACTTACGGCCCTCCCATGGCCGTAGCCCCCATCCACAAAGTCCGCGAAGTCGTGGAATACGCCCTCACCCGTATCCCTGCGGAAAAAATAAATCTTGGGATCCCTAACTATGGATATGACTGGCCTCTTCCTTTTGAAAAAGGAGTAACCGCAGCACGTACTATCAGCAATACGGAAGCTATTGAAATCGCAATCGCCAATGATGCCGCCATTGAATTCGATCCGGTCTCCATGTCCCCTCATTTTACTTATGAAAAAGATGGCATAATGCACGAAGTATGGTTTGAAGATGTCAGAAGCCTAAAAGAAAAATTTGCCCTTATTGAAGAATACCATTTAAGAGGAGCCGGTTATTGGCAGATCATGAACTTGTTCCGCGCTAACTGGCTCCTTCTGTCCGATACTTTCTACATTACTAAAAACCCTAATGATTTCACTTTATAAGCTTTAAGCCTTAAAAGCCAAATCCTTATATTTCCTCGGTCATATCTTCTTCCTGAAGCCTCAGGCCTGCCGTACTTGTTACCGGAAGGGAAAATACAATGGATTTGGCTTTACTATTCATTCCCGCTTTTTCCATAATCGCTTTCATGATTTCATTTTTCCCTTTCGTCTTTGTCACAATAAAGATCATTTCCTTTTCCGCAGCAATGGATACGCCCAAAAACTGCTCCGCCTTCTCCATCCCAGTGCCTTTAGCATGTATTACAGTGCCTCCTCCTGCCCCTTTCTCCCTGGCCGCATCCATCACAATATTGCTGTAACCTTGATTCAAAATCACTATAATCAATTCATATTCCGTATCTTTCAAAACGGCTTCCTCCTCTTTTTCAAAATTTTGGCAATCTGTCAAAAACTGCAGGGCTTTTTTCCCCCCGATACTGGAAAAAGGGATAATAAAGGCAATTCCTGTTCCCGGCACATCAATATTCATCTTCTTTTGCAGCCCCCGCTTCAAAAGCCTCCACATCTGTCTTGTCACGACAGCGGCCATTACTGTTTTTTCAGTGGCTTCCAGTCCAAAATAATCGAGTACATCACTGTTAGCCGTTCCCGCTCCCAACGTACTTAAAATAACCGACAAACCATTTTCTTTATAAAACGACAACATCTTAGAGCCAATACCACGATTTGTAATTGTCACCATCATATATATCTTGCTCATTCCGGGCTCCCTTCTTACAACTCAATAATCTCATCGTCGCCAAGCAACTCAAAGGCTTCCTGTATGCCCATTCCAGCCGGCTGCAGTACCGGTGCGGCTTTTGCAGAACGAAGCTTATAAACCAGTCCAAGCACTTGTATTGTTATCAACGGAGTCATAGCTACCATGGCCACCACGCCAAAAGCATCCGTTACAATATTGCCGCCTACGCTGACACAGGCCCCCATGGCAAACGGCAGAAGAAAGGTTGCCGTCATAGGCCCCGATGCAACTCCACCGGAGTCAAAAGCAATTGCCGTAAAGATTTTCGGGACAGCCAAAGATAACACAAGCGCTATGCCATAACCCGGAATCACAAACCACAAGATAGAGATCCCCGTCAAGACACGTATCATAGCAAGCCCCAGAGAAACCGCCACGCCAATGGATAGGCTTAAGCTCATCGCCTTTGCCGATACCGCCCCGGAAGTAATATCCTCAACCTGCTTTGTTAATACATATACTGCCGGTTCCGCCAACACGATAAAATAGCCGATCAACATACCGATAGGCACAATAATCCAACGGTAAGGGTTGGAAGCAATGACCTGTCCCAAATAATTGCCGGCAGGCATAAATCCCACATTCACCCCTGTCAAAAACAAAAACAAACCTATGTATGTATAAATGAGGCCAATCCCTATCTTAATCAATGTCCGTTTCTGCATCCCTTTAAAAATAATTAGGAAAATTCCAAAAAATGCAAGAATCGGAAAGAGGGATACCGCCATTTCCCACATATATTTGGGAAATCCTTCCGCAAACATCCCCCAAAGTTCCACAGAGCTACTGATATCCGGAATCTGTTCCGGTATATATTCAGCGCTCTCCGGATGATAGATCAGCCCAAGCACAAGCACCGAAAGTATAGGGCCAATAGAACAAAGCGATACCAAGCCAAAACTGTCATCTGCCGCATGTTGGTCGCTTCGGATTGCTGCAATACCTACACCCATTGCCATGATAAAGGGTACTGTCATAGGGCCGGTAGTTACCCCTCCGGCATCAAATGCCACCGCCAGGAAATCCCTCGGCACAAAAAACGCCAGTATCATTACCAATCCATAAAAAAACAAAAGCATAATTGACAGCGGGATGGAAAACAACATACGCAGTAATGCGATTACAAGAAAAATCCCCACTCCAAAGGCCACGGAAAAAATCAATACCAGATTGGGGATGGACGGCACCTGTTCCGCCAGCACCTGTAAATCCGGTTCGGAAACCGTAATCACGATCCCCAGCAGAAAACTAAGCAACACCATAACCGAAAGTTTTTTTGACCGGGTTATACAAGTACCCACCCTTTCCCCCATCGGAGTCATGGAAAGCTCCACTCCAAGAGTAAAAAACATCATCCCCACCACCAAAAGCACCGCCCCCAATAAAAAAGCCATCAGTATACTGGGGGAAATCGGCGCTATCGTAAAACAAAGGACAAGTACGATGCCAATAATCGGAAGCACTGCTTTCAGCGCCTCATTTAATTTTTCCTGAAATTTTGTACGGTATAATCTCAATTCTTCTCACGCCTTTCTTACCGTTTCTCATATATGCCGTATTTTTTAGTTTCTTTCCTCTATTTCCATATACCCCCGTTCCATCAGGACGCTCTTATACGCCGGACGGATGATTTTATCCGCATTGATCAGCTCCTCCAACCTGTGCGCACTCCACCCAACAATCCTCGCCATCGCAAAAATAGGGGTATAAAGTTCCAGCGGGATATCCAACATGCTGTATACGAAACCGCTGTAAAAATCTACATTAGCGCTTACTCCCTTATAAATGTTACGTCTTTCCGCGATAACTTGAGGCGCCAGACGCTCAATCATAGAGTAAAGCTTAAAATCTTCCTTCCGTCCCTTATCCAATGCCAGCCTTTCTACAAAACCTTTAAATATAGTCGCCCTTGGATCGGAAATGGAATAAACCGCATGTCCCATGCCGTAAATCAGGCCGCTTTTATCAAATACCTCTTTATTCAGCATCCGTGCAAGATAATCTTTTACTTTTTCCTCATCATTAATATCTTTTACATGCTTTTTAATGTTCGCCATCATCTCCACCACTTTAATATTCGCCCCGCCATGCTTCGGCCCTTTCAGGGAAGACAACGCAGCGGCAATAACCGAATATGTATCGGAACCGGATGATGTCACCACGCGGGTTGTAAACGTAGAATTATTGCCGCCCCCGTGTTCCATATGCAGTACAAGAGCAATATCCAGAACTTTAGCCTCCAATTCCGAATACTTCATATCAGGGCGCAGGAGGCGCAGGATATTTTCCGCCGTAGAAAGATTCCCATCCGGCCGGTGTATATAAAGGCTTTCATCCCTTTCGTAATGATTATACGCTTGGTAGCCATATACCGAAAGCATAGGGAATACGCTGATCAACTGCATACATTGCCTTAAGACATTAGGAATGCTAAGATCCGATGCCTGCTTATCATAAGAAGCAAGGGTCAATACGCTTTTCGTCAGGGAATTCATAATATCTTTGCTGGATGCTTTCATAATGACATCCCGCGTGAAATTGGTAGGAAGCGTACGCATCACCGCCAGCTTACCCCGGAATTCCTTTAGCTGCCCTTTATCCGGCAGATTGCCGAACAAAAGAAGATATGCGATTTCTTCAAACCCAAACCGGGCGCTATGCTCGAAGCCTCTTACCAGATCAATAATATCATATCCCCTATATAAAAGCCTTCCTTCACATGGAACTCTTTTCCCGTCAATTATTTCCTGGGATTTAATAACAGAAATATTTGTCAGGCCGGCCAGGACTCCTTCCCCATTCTTATCCCTCAATCCCCTTTTTACGCCATATTGCTCATACAAATCAATATCTATCAGATTATTTTCTCTGCAGATTTCGCTGTATTTTGTTGTGTAACTTTCTATTTGCTCTCTTTTGCTGTTCCTTGTCATTCTTTTCCTCCATTTCCTGCGTTGTTTTACTATGTCCTTTCCGCCATCTGAGCCAATTCTTTGCTGATATTATATGCAATCTTCTTCGCCGCCTGTCTCAACAGCCTGCGTTCTTCTTCCGTAATGTCCTGACAAACGATATCCATCAGCCTTTCCCGCATCTTAAGAAGTTCTTCGCACACTGGTTCCGCTTCCTTTGTCAAAATAAGATGAACACATCTCCTGTCCTGCCCATCCGGTTTTCCTACCAGATACCCGCATTCTGCCAAATGCTCGATCGCATGTGAAATATGCGCCTTAGAAAAAAACTTATGCTCTGCGATATCCCGCGCAGTGTCTCCTTTCCCCTTTCTTAAAAACAGCAGGATTTCTATTTCCACTTTATGAAGCCCATATTTTTCAGTAATAAGGTTGCTCATCTTTTCATACAACTTTTTAAATTGCTGCCCGTAAAGCAATGTTTCAAACTCCGCATCCACGTTTTTTCCCTCTTATTGGTTTATAATCGAACTGTTCAAACATAAACTGTTTATTACTAAACTATATTCGCATAAAAATCCAATTATGTCAAGTCATGCTAAGATTACGCTAAGAAACCTTTTCCCGTCTTTTCTTGCGCGGTTTTCCCCACTATAATATAAAAAAGATAAAACAAACAAAATATTTTTACATCAGGAGGTTATTCTATCATGAATTTCGGACTATTAATCATTGCCCTTATCGGTGGCACCGTAGGCATTCTTTCCACTTTATATTTACTATTTAGTTTTCCCGCTGTTATAATTTGGAAGATTTACCGGAAAATTACGAAAGGAATCCCACTTACCAAATAAACATCTTTGCTATGTGGGAACAATTCTTTTAGAAATATCGACAATAATCAGAAAAACGCTGCCTGAACCAAAGAACCTCAAGGCCAGCATCCCAAAACTTAATGTAACTGCTTCATACCAATCTTTATGCCGCCCCGTCGCAAAGGGCCTGCCAATATGCGGACATCCTCTTATGCATATTTTCCGGAAGCATAGGAGGCACCGCCAAACACTGGTCTGTCTCCTGTGCATCAAAAGGAAACCATTTATTTGGCTGCTGTTCCTCGCTGTGCATACCTATATCCTCCACTACCAGCAGATCTTCCATATGCACTTTCAATATATGGCTTAGCATCAACATGTGGTCAAGAGAAGGGAGTACTTTCCCTTTCAGCCACCGGTAAACCGGCTGAGGACAGGATAATTGAAGGTGCTTCTGGATATCTTTCACCGTATAGCCCTGCTCTGTTATTTTCTTCTTTAACATTAGCCCTGTTTTCTCCATATCAATATGCAAATACGTATTATCATTCATCTTTATCTATATTACCTCCATAAAAAACATCCATAAAAAGTGTGAGTCCTGACGCACACTCGCGCAGGAGCGCGGCTGCGGCAGCAGCCATTTCCCTTTTGCGCGCAGTGCGCATCCTCCCGGAAGGAAGAACCTTCGGTCCTTCGTCAATTTACGTCCGTCTGACGACGGACTTTCCTATAAAGATCCGACCCCCGAACCTTATAATAAATAAGTATATCTTTGTATATACTATTTGTCATTGGACAATCAGTCCAACAGCATCCTTCCGGAGGGTTTTTGTATCATAGGAAATTGCAAAGCAATTTCCTATAAGGATTCGGGTGTCAAAAGGCCCATCCGGCGGCCCCGTCTGGCAGATTGCACAAAAGATTTGTGCGCACTCTGTTGCACGGGACATTCCGATGAGCCTCGGAAAGCAAAAATCGTGTTCAGCAGAGGCTTCCACGATTTTAGAGTCTCCTCTCCATCGTGCAAAAGCCGTTTGCACAATATCCTTTTGTGCAATATGCCAGACGGGGCCGCCGGATGGGCCTTTTGACACCCGAATCCTATAAGGGAACAAAAAGAGCCGGCCCAACGGCCAACTCCAAAAATTCGCTTTAGCAGTCCCCTGTCCGCTTATGGCTTTTTTATCCTCACTCCGCCTCCTCTGAGACTACCGTAACCGGAATCAGTTTTGTATCCTTTATACTCACCCCTACATGAACAAAATACAATGACACCGTCACCAAACCGGCAATGACAACCGCAACCATAGCCCTTTTTACAGCCCTCATTCTCCCTTCTTCCTCCTTACCTCTTCAATCTGACCCTCTGATACCCTATAAATAATATCACAATTTTCAATCGTATTCAACCGATGGGCAATAATAATCATTGTCTTTTTTCCATGAAAACTGTTGATCGCATCCATCAGCGCCGCTTCTGTCTCATTATCCAGCGCCGAGGTAGCCTCATCAAACACCAGTATCTCCGGATTATGGTAAAGAGCCCTTGCAATCCCGATTCTTTGCCGCTGCCCGCCGGACAGCCTCACGCCCCTTTCCCCTACTTTTGTATCCAGCCCTTCCGGAAGAGACTTGACAAAATCCTTAAGCTGGGCTTCCTCCAAAGTTTCCCATACCCTTTCTTCGTCGATATCCTCCGGCTTAATGCCAAATCCTATATTTTCCCTTATCGATTCGTCAATTAGATAGATGCTTTGAGGGATATAGCCGATTTGAGCCAGCCATGAAGCATAACTATCAAAAATATCTTTCCCATCGCAGGTAATCTTCCCTTCCTGCACATGAAGAAGCCCCAGAATGATATCCACGACCGTCGACTTCCCCGCCCCAGAAGTCCCCATGATCCCCACGGATTTCCCATACGGAATCGTCATATGGGCATGGTCGAATATTTTCTTATCCGTATTAGGATAAGCATACGTAATGTTTTCCAGCTCGATCTTGTCATAAATCCCCATTTTCTTTTGATAGTCCCCGGTAAGAAGATGGCTGTTTTCCTCCATGCTTTTCTTATTTACTTTCATATTTTCATATACATAGTCCAAGCATGGCTGATTATAAGCGATTTCCGCCAGATACGTGTTGATCCGGTTGAGACAGGGCATCAGCCGGATGGCGGCCACCGCATAAATAGAAAGCACGGTAACCAGTTTGTCCACATCGTTCCCGGACGCGATATACACCATGATATATCCTACCAGGCAGCCAATAAACACCGTCTCTATCAGATTTCTGGGAATGCAGTTGAGCACCGCATATCTTTGGGACAAAGTCGCCCCATATTTCCCGGAATTTTCGTAATTAAATGCAAAGAATTCTTCCCTGTGGAGTACCTTTACATCTTTTATCCCGTAAATCGCCTGGATCCTCCACTTGGCAATCCTGGACTGTATCTCCTGATTCTTTTTCCCCAAAGCATTCAGCCTTGGTTTCATCCCCTTGCTCATCAGGACAGTCACCGCCCCAAATACGCCAACCATCATTACCGCCATTTTCCAATCCGTAGCCACCAGCACTGCCGCCAGAAATACAAATACAATGGCCTCGGATGCAAATTGCAAAAGAACCATCATCAATTGAAATAAATTCGGTATATCGGAATCCGTCATCCGGAATACCGTAGGTATATCCGCATCCAGATAGAATTCGTAAGGCCTGTTTAAGAATTCCCGAAGAACCTGGCTGATCATCTTATTTTTGTTTACCGTAATAAACCGGTTCTGCTCATAAGTCAGCCAGACCGTATACAGATTTTTCAGCACATAAACCCCTATCAGCAGCCCTAACAGGAACATTGTAAAAGACTGCATGGATTCTATACGAAAGATGTCCATCACTTTTCCTGCAATCTCATATTCCTGCAAAGATTCCTGATCCAGGATCACCGTGATCACCGGCAGCATAGCGGAAACCCCTAATGTTTCCACAATGCCTCCAATAAAAATCATTACCCCAAGCAATGCCAGATGTACTTTTTGTCTCCGGTTAAAAATTACCATTAACTTTTTAAACATTTTATCCATCCTCTGTCTTTTATAACCCGATTCCCTTTTTTAACCGGTATTCCAGCTTCCGCAGCTTCTTCATCCTTTTCCCCCTGATGGAATCCTGGAATTCTATCAAAGGGACCCTCTCTTCTATCTTCCGTTCAAACAACGCTTCATCGTTCATCCATTCATTCTCCTCATAGGCTTCGCCAAAAATTACCGGAAGCATCCGTTCCACATGATGCGCCTCGGAAGGGAAACTGGGATTAAGCCCATAATTCATAATTTTATTCATATTGCGGTAAAATTCCGGCGTATGCTTCCGTATCTGAAAGCGGTTGACAATATAGCAAGCGCCCGGCGAAAAAATATTATATTTCGGCATTACCGGCTTTTTATAGATAAAAGAAAGCATACTGTTGTATTCATCAAAATAACGATGGGGATGGTTCGGCGATTCTACATACCAGGAAGTATTTTCTTCAAGATAATGGGATTCGCTCACCAGACATTCAATCGGCTCTTCCTCTTTTGACATGATTCCCTGCTGCTTTAACTTTGCAAATATATCTTTATCTTCGTATAAAAACGTAAAATATTTATTATTATAAACGCGGTTAAAATATTCCTTAGAGCAATGCCGCCCCAGCATATTCCCCTTGCACAGGCAAAGATGCTCCGGCAGGTTTTCGTAATTATCCGCAAAATACTGGAAATAAGATGTAATATTATGCCCCGTATTTTCCACATGGATATAACGGTATCTTCTTTTTTCCAATTCATCCGTTACTTTTTTATCCGTAGAAGCATCGTAAATAATATAGTCTTCACAATATTCCAACAATTCTTCCGGAACCGTATTAAAATTATGAATCACAAAAAAGGTATCTGTTTTTTTCATTTTCCGTTTTTACTCCTCTAATCCCCGTCTCCTGCCTTAATACTCTTCCCACTCGTCCCTCGGCACTGCCCTTATCTTTTCCAGGCCATATTTGATGCGATATACTTCATTCATCCAGAAATCTTCTTCCATGGAAATATCATTATCATACATAAAGCTGTACTCTGTCCGAAACTCCGGACGAAGCATAGGAAGCGTCAAATCATAATTCCCCTGCCCTGTCTGCTCCAGGATGTATTCTTCCCTCTCATTTACTTCCCGCAATATCCTGGCCAGATTAGCCCCGTTTTCCGTATAAGAAAAAAACATCCATACCGCAGCAGCAAGAATCCCTCCCGTTTTTAAGGAAATCAATACTGTATCCTCCCTGGCAATCCTTTGCACCATCTGCGTACATGCAACAGCAAAGAAAATATTTGCCCCAAAATAAGCCCGGGGCATAGGTTCCGGCGTTAAAACCAGTACATAACACGTCGCCAGCCCCGCCAGGCAGAAAATAAAAGTATCCAAGAATTCCTCCAGCTTCTTTCCCTTATAAATAAAGTACACGCAAAGAAAACAGATTACAACAATATAAACCATCATATAGTTGTTCACTGCTTTATTGATTTTCAACCCTCTGCTCACATAAGCCATAATGCCCGTATATGTTTCATCGGCCAACATAAATGCACTTCTTGCTTTATTGCCGGGTGCCAACAGCATTACAAGAAAACCGGAAGCCATTCCTGCTATCCCGGCAATTGTCCAGGGATATACTTTTTTTTCTTTTTTAAAAGATAAAAATGTAAACAACAAAGCGATCAGGATGCCCCCGCCGGACGTATTTTCATTCCCCCATCCGGCCAATACTCCAAAAAAGAACAAAAAAATGCTTAAAGGAACTATCTTTGTACAGGAATGGCCGTTTTCCAGAAAATAGCGGAAACAAGTCAGAAATCCCAGCAGGATTACGATCCCCCACAAATAATTGCATGCCCCGCCCAGCCATAGGACAGTCTGCGAAAACTCTACGCTGAAATTCCACACAATCAAATTGATAAAAACAAGAAGCAACGCATCGTATTTTTTTCTATCTTTTACATTCCAATAAATCAGCAATGTCAACATGACAAAGCAAAGGCTGTTGCACAAGTTAAATACCCATTTAGGCATCAGACTGAAAATTTTTAAAATCACCTGCAATACGGAACGGCCCGTCCATGTCATATATTGCTTATATTCCATGCGGAATATATCAAACGGCGAATGATAATCCGAAGCCTGAAACAACAAATCATCCGACATAAGCGGCGTCATGCTGTTATATATCCATATCGCTGCAAAACTTATCGCCAGCAGGCCCCAAAAGACCGCCTTCCTTTTTTTATCATCCAAATGCATTTTTTCCATTTTTACCTCATTTTCATACTGTTTCCCGGCATCCTGCCATATTATGCTTTACATCACGGATTCTTCCCCGATCGTCTTACAGATATGCCTTGCCAGTTCTTCGCTGCCTTTTCCGAATTTACGCGCAAAAAGATGGTTCCCTTCCATTATAGCCTTATAATCTTCCTCCGTTAAAAATTCAGCAACCCCGCCCTGGCTCCATTTATTATAAAACAAGCTTTCATTTTTTACCGTATTCCTATATGGCGAATTCATAATAATATTATGGAAGAAAAACTCTTCCCCAATATTGCACGTTTTCAAGTTTTTGAAATATCCCGGGGTCTTGTCCACATAATTTAATGCATAATCCATAAAAGCCCGGGAAAAATGAGCGTAAAACAGTCCATGGTATCTGTATCTTATTTTTCGCCTGATCCCCAGCCTGTTTTGCACTTTAAGGAAATAGTAATCAAAATTATTTCCGAAGCTTGTCTTTTTATCATACAGATGCAAAAAATGGTAATAAATAAACCATGGGTCGATCGCATGTTCCGTATCCATCACATCCAGATCATCCATCTGAATATAATTCACATCCGGGTTTTCTTCAAAAAACGCCTTTACCTCATGCATCGGCCGGACAATAAAGGAATTGCCGCTGATGATATGGAAATAGTCGTAATCCCCATTCTTCAATGCTTCTTTTATCAAAAAAAGAACGGCGCTTATATGTTTATAACTGCCCCAGTTGATCTTATATCTGGAGTACAAATATACCCCGGCTTCTTTTTTTGCCCATCTGATAAAATCTTCCGGCATCTTTGTTTTCTTATCCATATGGATATAGCAGTCTATGCCTCCCTTGGTATATATGCCTACCGTCCTTTTTATCCAGTCAAAATCTTTATAAGCCGTAATTAAAAATGCTTGATTCATTTTTACGTCTTTCCTTCTTCGTCTTCTATTCTCTTATATTTTTATGATTATAGCAAAATATACCTTCCATTTCAACAAACATTCTTTATACATAGGAAAATCCCTTGTCAATGTTTTATCTGTACAACATATAATTGTATGTCAAATTTGCTTTTTTCTAAAAATCGATTAATCTAACGCAATAAAATATTTACACAGAAATATAAATATGATAAAATGAGACAATATAAAACAATAAAAGGATGTAAAAAGCGCAGAATTGACAAAACAGGACGGCCGTCTCTTTTTTTATTCATTTGCCTTTCTGCAACGAGGAGGATACGATGGAAAAAAACAGGAATAGATTCAATTTATCAGTTCGTGAAATAGATATCCTTTACGCTCTATGGAAAGCGGATAGGCCGCTTTTAGCTTCTGAGATTTCAGAGGCGGATGAAAAACTGAAGCTGGCAACCGTACATACCACATTAAAAAGAATGCTTGATAAAAAAATAATTAAAGTCGCAGATTTTGTAAAAAGCGGGAATGTTTTTGGCCGGCGTTATATGCCGACGATTACTTTACAGGAGTTTGAATTAAACAAACTTTCCGCCACAACCTCCAGCCTGGTGTCCGCCCTTCCCGATAACGCAAACAATGACTTTATTTTAGAAGAACTGGACAATTTGGAACAGATCATCAGAGAGCAACGGGAAAAGTTGTTAAAAGCAAGCAACAGTTCTGCTCAAAATCCAAAAGAAGCGATTTGAACCCCATGGCCATAATGCTCTTCATGTTACAAATAATCTTTCAAACAGCCACGCGTACCCTCTTTCAGCCCTCCTACTAACTATATTTGTTTAATTTTTATGCAAATACATGCCCATTTTTCTTTCAATTACATCATTTATTATGGCTTACTGATTTTCTGTTGCCAAAATGTTGCCACAACCAGATTATATCCATTAACTTTTAAAAGTTCAAACTGTTAGTCCACTTTCACGCTATATGAAAAGCATTTAAAGGTATTTTATATGGTTTTAAGTGCCGAAAACAACTTAAATATGTGTTTTGGATGGTGCGTTTTATTTGCAAAAGTTCTTGATACTGGAATAACACCAATGTTCTAACAAAATTCTAACTCACCCACATACATAAATGATTGCGGAGCATATCCTATCCCTATACTTTTTAAAGCAACTGGCACTCTATATTGTTTTACTTCTCCGATTTCGTATGCACACGCATAATCCTGATATTCAAAGTATTGGTCATAGAGTTTCTTAGTAATTCCTGCATACCTCTGCGTTTCTCGCCATAGATTTTCCTTATCCATGCTTATTTTATTAACAACCTCTACCTCTCCAATAATCATTTTTACAGGGGCTGCTGAATATATATATATTTTTTTTATTTCTTTTTGGCACAATTTCTTTCTATATTCATATTTTTTTTCACCAGACAATATTTTATCTGCAAATACCGGTTTTATTGGCAAAATAATATTTTCTCTTTCTAAAAAGGAACACTCTGTAACTTCCCTATTTTCATATATTATTTTTAACGGAATATTCATTTTCTTAGTTAAATATTTAGCATATTTGAATTCTTCTTGCTGAAATAAAGCAATAAATCCTAGATTCCAAATTTGATTATCTCTATTTTTTAGCCTATGTTGTATTTTCTTAGGTGTATCTACAACAATATAAATACTCTCTATATTCATTGCCTGAAATGTGCCATATGATATTCGTTCTATTTTATTTTGTGCATTAATCAAACATAAATGACCATCTAATAAGTATTTAATATCATTTATTTCAGATAAAGCTTCCAACAATAACTCTTGATTACTTGAAATCTGTTGTACTTTTTTGTAATCACATATCTGACATTTTACCATCTTCTTAATCAGTTCACTCGCTGAATAATATACAAATGACATTTTTTGACACATTTTTTTTGCAAAAACGGTTTTTCCCACTCCATGAACACCACAAATTAGGTACATTCCCTCCACCTCTTTCATGTGCAAAAGCCATCTATATACGTATAGATGGCTTTTGCAATTAAACTTCAAACATACTAATCCGTCTCATTTGTTCTCGATTATACCAACACCTAATGCATGCAATCATATAATCTTCAAAATTTCTCTTATCACTAAGGACAAAAACTTTATATATTTTTTCCATGTCCATTAGCTCAATTTTGTTAAGTATAAACTCTTTTTCTGGTAATAATCCATTAAACACCATTTCAGTACTAAAGATGCTATAATAATGTTTCTGTATTTGTTCTAATTCAAAATTATAATAGTTTAGTAGTTTTTCGAACTGATTCAGTTTACTCTTATGTAAAGTAATCATTGGTTTATCGGTATGTAATCGCTGCATACACATTTCAATCAAATTATGACCAATTCCTTGATGTTGATACTCTTGCGCCACCCGCAACGTGCATATCTTTTTCTCTTGCAAATCATTTTTTATAATAGCTACACCAGCAAGTCGAAATTGTTCTTCGCAAATTATTATTTCACGATTAAATTTTAATTCAACTTCCTCCACAAACAATTCTTGATACCAAATTCTAAATCCCTGATACTCAAATACCAAACGTCCCAAAAATTTGTATATTTCATATTGATATATTTTCTTTAGTTCCCGAGAAAGTGATGTATATAAAAGGTATCGTTTTCCACTAATCATTTTTTCCATTCAGCCTTCCTCCATAACAAATTACTTTACTATATTTTTCTCATCTTTACAATATATGAATTCTACTATTCTTTTCTTCCTAATAGAAAACCAAATAAAAATAGTATAAGCCCAATTCCACTCGACACATACCCAAAATGCTTTGTACAATTATTCTGTACTATTGTTACTACAGTGCTACTAAAAACCCCTAATGCCAGAACCATAAATACATATGCTGATAATGTTGCCAAATTGGTTTTTGAATACTTTACCTTTACCAAACATGAGCAATCATGACCAAATTTCCAATGATATGCTAATATCCTTCCTTTGGAATAGTTTATTTTCGTCCCAAAATAGTCATTCCAAAGATCCTCTTCCAATTCTCGACAAGTCATTTGCCTATCAGCAAATGATTCCACATCATAAGAAGAAGGTTCCATAACCAATAAATGGATATTATCAATATCCGGGAATACATATTTATTTAAATCAATTTTTTTGATTGTCTTCGCTCCTAAATTTCTCTTTTCATTGATTTTAAAATCAAAAATTCGTGTGCCAGAAAAAGCACTTTCAAATGATTTATTTGAAGGTTCACAATCAAAATAAATACTATTTTTCAATTCAGTAGAAGTAATTCTTAATCTAATATATATTTCCTTTATTTCGGCAAACTCTCCCTTTTGGTTAATATACTCATTAAATATTGAGAAATTGAATACAATATCTGTTTTTCCATCTTCAACATTCAGAAAATAAATGTCCTCTAAATCTTGATTAAGTGGAAATAATAATAAATCTTCTCTAACTCTATCTTTTTCAAAGGAATATACCGAATACGATTTTTTAGTCTGAATGGAACCATCAGTGTTGAATACAATATTAGCATTTTCTATCTTAGATAATTTCGGGACTAAATCTATGACCTCATTTTCTTCAATGAAAAATGGACAATGAAATCTCACTTCATCTATGCACCGAAAATTTTTGATTTTTAAACCCACATCTAAATCAGGAGCTCTTTTATCACTTTTCACTGATTCAGACCAAAAATTTATATGTACTGAAAAAACAGGATTTTCTTCGCCTTTTTCATTATTCTTATACCATAACCCAAAACTTCTCATGATGCCTCTAATTTATCCCCCTTAACACATAATCATTACTCTTACACAAAATGTAATGTTTTACAGACGTATAAAGTATATCTTAGTATAGCATAACCATTCTCAAATGTCTAATTCTATGTATTATTAGTCCATATTCAATATATGTATATGCTGTTTTAATGACAACATTTTTACTATGAAGTTAGAACAATAAAGAAATATTATAAATATGACAGGCAACCATATAGATTGCCTGCCATATAAAATAATCCATCCATTCTCCGGCTACTCCCACTCAATCGTCGCCGTAGGCTTAGGGCTTAAATCATAACATACTCTGTTTACGTTAGGCACTTCCTTCATAATCCTGTCCGTAATTTTCATCAGCACGGGCCAATCGATCTGTTCTATCGTGGCGCTCATGGCATCCACAGTATTTACCGCCCGGATAATCACCGGATATTCAAAACATCTCGCATGATCCCTTACCCCTACCGATTTAAAATCCGGCACTGCCGTAAAATACTGCCATACTTTTTTATCCAGCCCCGCCGCGGCGAATTCTTCCCGCAAAATAGCATCCGATTCCCTCACGGCTTCCAAACGCTCCTTCGTAATCGCTCCCAAACACCTAACGCCAAGCCCCGGCCCCGGGAACGGCTGGCGATATACCATTTCCTTCGGAAGCCCCAGTTCCAGGCCACATGCACGTACTTCATCCTTAAATAGATAATACAAAGGTTCTACCAAAGAAAACTTCAAATCCTCCGGAAGCCCTCCGACGTTGTGATGGGATTTTACCATTTTAGCCGTCTTTGTGCCGGATTCAATAATATCAGGGTAAATCGTTCCCTGCGCCAGAAAATCAATGCCTTCCAGCTTGCGCGCCTCTTCTTCAAAGACACGGATAAATTCCGCACCAATGATCTTGCGTTTCCGTTCCGGATCCGCCACTCCAGCCAGCTTCCCAAGAAAACGTTCTTCGGCATCCACATAAATCAGATTCGCGTCCATTTGATTTTTAAAGACCTCTATAACGCTTTCCGATTCGCCTTTCCGCATCAGGCCGTGATTTACATGTACACATACCAGTTGCTTCCCGATCGCTTTAATCAGCAAAGCGGCAACTACCGAACTGTCAACCCCTCCCGACAAAGCCAGCAGGACCTTTTTATCCCCCACTTGCCTGCGTACCAGCTCCACCTGGTCCTCAATAAAGTTTTTCATATTCCAGTTTGCCTCTGCATGACATACATCAAATACAAACTTTTTCAGCCCATCCTCATCCGGCGCGGTATCCATTTGCTGTACACATTTTGATGTAGGATGGTCAATAGACATCATAGGACAGTCCATATCATATAGCTCCGGGCATACTTCCACCGGAACGCCGTCTACCATCCGGTTTTCTCCCCCATATAAAATAATGCCTTTTAGATTTCCTGTTTTCTTCAGCTCATTAACCGTAATATCATGTGGATAAATCTCACTATATACCCCTAACGACCGAATAGCCCTCGCCAATTCCGTATTCTTTGTGCTTCCAAGATCCAGCACCGCTATCATATCCTGTTTCATCCTAATATCCTCCTTGCATTCATCCAGTATTTTTTGCCTTAACCGCCTTGCCGCCTCCAAACGGAGCCATGTTTTCGCTCTCTATTCATTCCGCTTATACATTAATGCAACTTATTATATCATTTCCTTCTTTCTCCTGACAAGAATAAAAGCATCAAAAAGCCCTGCCTCCGGACTTACACCGGCAGCAGGGACTTTCCAACAATATCTATTGAGCCATCTATGTAACTATTTCAGCAATTCCACCCTTGCCCTATTTAGTTAATCCATCAACTTAAACTGGCTTACCAGTTCGTCCAATGTCACAGCCTGTGCGGACAATTCCTGGCTTGTTGCAGAGGTTTCTTCCGCAGTCGCCGAATTGTTCTGTACTACTTCGGAAATCTGGCTGACCCCTTGCTCTGCCTGACGCATAGTTTCATTCTGATCTCCAATCATGATGCTCAGCTTCTTGGAAACTTCGGCAATCTGTTTAATGCCATCCACTACGATCTCAATAGAGCTTGATGCGCTCTCCACCGCACGGTTCCCGCCTTCGATTTCCTGCAAAGAGCCTTCGATCAGCTCCCTTGTATCCACCGCCGCTTTCGCACTCTGTTCCGCAAGCTGTCTGATCTGATCCGCAACTACTGCAAAACCGCGTCCTGCTTCCCCTGCCCTTGCCGCTTCAATAGAAGCATTCAGGGACAACAGGTTTGTCTGCGATGCAATGGATTCAATCTCGGAAATGATATTCCCGATTTTCTTGGAAGTATCGTCAATCTTCTTCATTGCCGCTACAACTGTATTCATGCCTTCACGGCTGTTGTCCGCTTCATCCGCATATTTTTGCGTTTGTACATAAGATTCTTCCGCATCTTCCGCACTTCTTTCCATTGTTTCCGTAATGTTTACAATCGTTGCCTGCAGCTCTTCCACTGCCCCTGCCTGATCCGTTGCGCCCTCTGCAAGGTTCTGAGCGGATTCCGCCAAGTTCGATGCCCCGGCCGATACCTGATTCGATGCTTCCCCAATGGAACGCAAGGTAGCCGTCATCTGGTTCCTCAAGCCTCTCATCGCATCCACCAGTTTTTCAAAATCACCCGTATATCTATCCAGCATAGAAGATGTTACCGCATAATTCCCGTCTGCCATCTCACCCAGTACATAACTGATGTCATTAATGATCTCATTCAGTTTGTCCGACATCTCCCTTGCTTCTCTTACCATCACTGCCACTTCATCTTCTGTATCAACTACAGGGAACGGGGCGGAAAAATCCCCTGCCGCCAATGTGCTCAGCCTGCTTCCCAATTCGATCAAAGGCTGTGCGATCCCTTTTGCAATGCTTCTTCCAATCTTTGTAGAAACCACCATCCCGACAATAATTACAGCTATAATCACAACCAACAATATTAAAGATAGAAATTGAAGCGTAGAGGATAAATCATTCCCTTCATGCACTTTTACTGACAAAAGTTCTTCCAGCCTCGTATAAATATCATTATACTGTGCTGCCAATTCATTTAAGGCCAAGTCCTGCGCCTGCCTGCATAATTCCCTGTCCGTAGTTGCGCCCAAGTCGATAATCTGCTTATCCAATATCCAATAGGCATCCAGCATTGATTCAATCTCATCGTAAGTCTTACGGCCGTCCTCGGATACAATCGTATTTTCTACCTCCGCAAAATATTCTTCAAACATGATCTTATTTTCTTCATGCTGCTCAACTACAGCCGCTATGGCATCCGCATCGTCATAGCCAATGGCAGCCCGCAGCGACGATCTGGAATCTGCAAATGCAAATAACGCCTTTCCGATATCCCCCTGCGCAAATCCAAAATTCTTTAACGCATAAGAGTATCTGTTAGAAATAACAATTACTGCAATCATGCCTGCTATCGCCGCTATAGCCCCAATAGCCGAAACCATTACAAACGATTTCGTAAGTCTTTTTTCAATTTTCTCTTTGTTGAACATCTCTTCTTTTCTCCTCCCTTTTCATAGGATCGAATCTTCTGGCACACCCTTGATCAATGAAATTGGTACATTATAAACTAGCCTGATCACCCTTATTTCATAATGTTTTGGGTTTATTTCCCTAAAACAATGAAAAGTACCTGCGTATTATTCTATTCTCCTAAGTTTATCAGTAAATTCATTATAATTCTTTTATAAAAATTATACAATATATTTATTAAATAAATATAAAAAATTAAAAAAACAGCAAAAAATTAACAATTTTTATTCAAAAATCTATGCATTTATTTACAAATACAGAACAGGTATTTGTTTTTACCCCTTCTGCAACGAAGATTTCCGGCAGCAAAACTTTTATTCCGCGGTCAGTGTGCATCCTCTCCCTAACGCCACTCCACTGTCTTAGTCGCGATCCTTTCCCGGAACTTCACATCATGCTCTACGATCAGCATCGTTGGACGGTATCCTAATAGAAGCTTTTCTATCTGCATCCGTGAAAATACGTCAATATAGTTTAACGGTTCATCCCATATATACAGATGTGCCGGCATAAGCAAGCTTGCGGCAATCAACGCCTTCTTTTTCTGCCCCTCCGAAAAGTCCGCCATATCTTTGGAAAACTGCGCCCTCTCCATGTCCAACTGCCTTAAGATTGCACAAAATAAACTTTCCTCCAGATTCTTCCTTTTACAAAATTCTTTCATACCGCCGCGCAGGAATGATGTATCCTGGTTAATATAAGAAATAATCAATCCGGAAGCCAGCATAAGATTCCCGCTTTCTATCATCCGCATCCCATCCTCCTCTTCCCCCAGCGACGCCCTTCGCAGGATGGCTTTTATCAGGCTCGACTTACCGCTCCCGTTTACTCCATTTAAAAATACCCTCTCCCCTTGACAAATCTCAAAATTCAGTCCTTCAAAAAGCGGCTTTTCCGCACCCTCATACCTTAAACCGTATTGACAGGCCGTAATCAGTTTCTGCTTAAAATGATCCAGCGGCATAATTTTTAAATCCGCCATGCATTCAATATCCTGAAGCAGCCCCTCCTTTTCTTCGATCTCCCGCTCTATCCGGTTTTCCATTTGCGTCGCCCGGCTCTGCATTTTCTTTGTCTTTGCCCCAATATATGCCCTTGTTGGACGGTCCGGTTCCTTTAACGGATTAAAACCAATCTTCATGCTTTCATTTTTTTCCGCCCATTGCCTTGCACGATCCGATGCTGTTTTTAATTTGGCGATCTCCTTCCTATGTTTCTCATTTTCCGCCCGGGCAAACGCGTCCTTTCGGTTCTTATTCTCCCACCAACTGGAAAAATTCCCGGCCTGCACCTCTATCGAATGACGGTTCAACACCAATACATGATCAATACACTTATCCAAAAAGTCCCGGTCATGGGATACTAAGATAAATCCCTTTTTCCCTGCCAAATATGCCTCCACTATCTCCCTGGACTTCTGATCCAAATGATTCGTCGGCTCGTCAATCAGTAAAAAATCATTCTCTCCGGAAAACAACACTGCAAGCATGATCTTAGCCCGTTCCCCGAAGCTCAACATACCGAACGGACGGTAAAAAACCTCCCCGTCCAACCCCAGCTTATTCAGCTCGCATATTATTCTCCACTGTTCCGCCCCCGCCTTCCATTCTTCCACAAACTCCACAGCCGGACGGTCCCAATACTCTTTTTTTACCTGATAAGGGAAATAATCAAATACGATGCCCTTTGTGATCGAACCGGTATATTCATATTTTCCAAGCAGGAGATTCAAAAACGTCGTTTTTCCCTTTCCATTTCTCCCAATAAAGCCCAACCTCCAATCCGTATCAATGGAAAACGACATATTTTCAAATATATTATCAAAACTTCCCTCATAATAAAAAGTGAGGTTATTTACACTGATCTGCGCCATCTGACTCCTCCTTCCCGTTGCCAAGGGAGCCTATGCCAGTATATAACCTCACAACAATCTATACCATCTGTCCATGCAAATAAGTGTGCGTACTGACGCACACTCGCACCGGAGCGCGGCTGCGGCGGCAGTCATTTCCCTCTTGCGCGCAGTGCGCATCCTCCCAGAAAGTTATACCATCATAGGAAACTGCTCTTTACAGTAAACAGATTTAATTTTTTCATTAAAAAAGAGAGGTTATGCGGGCATAATCCACTTTCGGCAACATAAACAATATATCTTCATGTCCTCAAAAGTAAACTTATTTCCGCATCTTTCCACCTCTCTCCTATTTTCTACCCTCATTATAGGATACGATAACAGAACTGTCAACCGGTTTCTTTTCCAACCTTAGAACAAAATGCCTTCGGCATTGTGTTCGGAAGAACTTTCGGTTCTTCGTCAATCCATGTCCGTCTGACGGCTTCCCCAATCTCTATCATATGCCCGTCCGGATCAACGATTCTGACGGTCCGCTTCCCCCACTTGTTTTTTACAGGCTGTTGAAGATATTTGACTGGTTCCGGATATTCTTCCAGCTTTCTCATAAAAGCATCCATATCGTTTTCCTCAAAATAAAGCTCCGCGTCGTTGCCGCCGTGAACCGAGGCGCCTCCGATCAGTCCCTCCCATAACTTCCTCTCCTGAAGGACTAACCCTTCCGTTAAGATCACATTCCCGCCAAAGTCCGTCACTACCCTTAAGCCGAATAAGCGGCAGTAAAAATTTTTGGAGCGTCCTATATCATCGACCACAATCAATATATTTTTCAATTTCACCTTAGGCCACTTGTCCCTTCCATCCTTCTTTCCCATTACGGGGCGGCCTTTTGCCGCCCCGGCATGAATATGCGGGCTTCCTTATTTATGCGCCTCCCATTTGCATTCCGTTATCTCCATATGGGAGAATCTTGCCTTAAATGAAGAATCCTCCGGCGAACAGGCGTATATCCCAAACAATATTTCTTCCGCCCCTTCCCACAAATGGCAGATGCGCATTTGCTTAAAACAAACGCCATCCTCTGAATATTCGATACAATAGTCCGCTTCCCTCCTGCTAAGACGATACCACATCATTTTCACCGATGCAGGGATATCCGTCGTCGCCCAATCCGAATAGCCATGATTCGTCACAACGCTTCCCAGCCTCTGAAACTTCTCATTCTCATATTCAATCGAAGCTTTCAGCCAGTTATCACTGTCAAGGTACACCGCGATCCCGCACTGATCAAACCTTCTCTTGCTGGCAAACTCTGTTTTCACCGTAAAAGAAAAATATTTTTCTTTTGCAGCCATCTGCAAGACAGGGGCATTGTCATTCCGGAACCCATAATACGTCCTCTGCCACAGATCCGTTCCCGGCTCCGTATCCATGATAATTTCATCCTTACCGATGCTATACTTTGACGGTTCACGAACCCAAAATAACTTTCCTGTATCCAACATAGCCTAATCCCTTCTTTCCTCAAGTCGTTTTCCATAATCCAAAGCATTCTTTAACCGCACCGCTATCCCTTCAGCCGCACATCCCGGGTATTCTGACAGCCTGCTGCAAGCCTCATAATATTCCCGTACCAGCGCTACAGCCGCTTCCTTCAGCATTTTTTTATCCCTGGCAGACTGTTCCGCTCAATAACCTGCTGCATCCACAGGTCATCCGGTTCCATGTCCCCTTGTTCCGGCAACGGCTTTTTTCAATATATATTTTACCACAAAAGCCAACACAATTGCACATAAATTTTATCAATTCCGAAGGCTTATCCTTCTTGCCGCATATTTGGTACAAGGCTCTTGAAAATTTTTCTTATGCTGACAGCGATCGCCAAAGAAACCACTCCTGCAAACAGGATTACTGCAAATTCAAAGCCTTCGCAAACCTCAAACAAAACTCCATACAGCGCATTGCCCAACGGCTGCGCGCACATGGAAAAAGCAATCATAACCGCTATTACCTTCCCGATCAGGCTTTGCGGGGTTTCTGCCTGCACAAAAGACATTATTTGTACCGTGAAAACCGTAGAACACACCATAATGCCAAAACAGCATATCGTAATGACCATATAATTGACCCATCCGGATGAAAAAAGCATCAGGGCAATTCCCATCGGAAACACACACCCGGCGGCAACTATGATCAGGTTCCCCGATTTCTGCACCGCCAGCCTTTTTGCAAACAGCCCTGCCCCAATCCCCCCTGCCAGCCCTCCTGCTGCCAACGCCCCTTGCGCAAAACCATACAGCTTATTCGCAACCGCCGCCTCCAAAGGCAGCACCTCCGTCACAATATACGGCAGCCCGACCACAATCATAGACGACAAAAACAGATTTATTCCGCAAACCGCAATCAACCCTTTCCCAATTACGGGTTTTTCTTTCCTGATAAACCGGACGCTTTCCGCAAAATCTTCTTTAACGGTTGCCCATACCCCGCCGCCGGATTCCCGCCGCACAAAAGGCATTTGAATAAAAATCTCCATTACTGCGGACAACACAAAACATACCATGCAGACCCAAAGTATGGGTTTTAGCCCGTAGGCGCTATAGAATATCCCGCCAAGGACCGGCCCAAGCAAAGAAGCAAAAGAACTAATGATATTAATGACGGAATTCGCTTCCATAAAATGCTCCGGGTTTACAAGGGCAGGTACGCTTGCCTGCACGGACGGCTGGTATGCGCCGGCAATGCCATATAAAACCATAAGCGTTACCGTCATCAAAAGGACAAGGTTTATCCTCCCCAGCAGGACGGAAAAAGTAAGAATAACCGCCGCCGTAAAGAAATCCAATATTACCATGATATTCCTCTTATTTACCCTATCCGCAATTATCCCCCCTATAGGCGACAATACGATTGCCGGAATAAAAGCGCAAGCCGTCACCGTCCCGAAAAGGGCCGATGACCCTGTATCATTGAGCAGATACAACGGCAATGCAAAACGGATTACGGCATTGCCAAACAGCGAGATAATTTGTCCAATCACAACCAAGGTAAAATCTTTTGAAAATATCTTTGCATTCATTTTTTCCCTCCATTTTTACATACCGTCTCGCGGTATGTATTATAATAAAAAAAAATCTGCCTGGTTTGCCGGGCAGATTCCGGTTATAAACCTCTATGCCGCAATCTTTTTTGGCCGTGCTGATTTGAACAATAAACGTCCGATCCCTCCTGTTTATTCTTCTGATACATTTCGGCCAGTTCCTGCAGCCTTCCTAACAGATCATCATCTACGATATCCAGCCCGAATCCCTGCATCATCTGTCGGAACACCATAAACTTCCTGCAGATTTTCTCCGCAGTCTCTTCAAATACCAGCGGGTTCATCCAGACATTTGCAGTAAGCATGACAAGCTCTGCCAATTCTGCCGGATAATCCGTCCGGATGGATCCATCTGAAATACCCTGTTTAATAATAGGCAAAATATAATCCGGCGTTAATACTCCGACTGTGTCGCGCACTATGCTGATCAGCAATTTAGGATTTTTATTTAAATCCGGGGCCGTTGTAAATAGTTCTTCCTGAGCCGGATGAAAAATAGATTCTGTGAATATAGCCCTTAGTTTCTCTTTTCCATTTAAATCAGAACGCCGGCATATGGCCTTTAGTATCCTATTGGATTCCCTCGTCATCCTATCCGTAATGGCAATATAAATATCTTCTTTTGATTTAAAATGATGATAAATAGCCCCTTTGCTTAGTCCCCCCAAATGATCAATGATATCTTGAATCGAAGTATGTTCATATCCCTTTTTCATAAATAGACTAAATGCAACATCCAAAATTAAATCCACCGTCTCCTCCGGATGTTTATTTCTAGCCATTTTCATTTCACCTCCTTACATACCAACAGTATGTCTATATTATCATACTACCGGTATGTATGTCAACCGGAAAACCGCACCATATTCCTTTTCGCACCATTTTGCAATCTCAGGAATCAGTGCAAGCGGCAATGGTTTATCATATGGAAATTGTATCGCCCCTTTACCGGTCTTATATTCCCGCAGCCTGTCCGCAAACCCATCCCATCCGGCCTGCCGGCTGCAATTCAAATGCAAAGCAGCCTGCTCCACCCCCTTTAAGACGCCCCCGCCGCACTTATATTTCATATGCGTTAAAACGCGTTCTTTCAGGCTTGCAGGCATTGCGTCAATCGTTGTGACTGCTTCCATTTTTGCCGTAAGGCTTTTACAAATGAGCCGTAAAAAGAGATTGTCCCTAAGAAGTTGATCTTTATTTTTTCAATGGACACAGCAATACAGATCAAATCCCCGGCCGCCTCTGCATAAATATTATTTTGACGGCGGGAGAACAGCTCCATGTCTCCAAGTAAATAATTTTCCTGTCCGGTAGAAAGGAAGTGCATTGTGCCATCATCACGTATAAAATATATGTGAATGGAACCATAGACCACAATTTGAAATAAGGCTTCTTCCTGAAAAGGAGATACGGCCAATTCCCCTTTTTTATATTGTGTCAGGAATAACTGCTCTTGCAGCCCGTTCAGGGCGGCTTCATATTTTGTCTTTCTAAGATATCCTGTAATGGCTTCTTTATCATATTTTTTTTGCATCGTTTTCTCCAAACAGGACATCTGTCCTGTTTTTTTAATTTATTTTACCTTATAATGACATGACATGCACGAGACGACTTCAACGGAGGTATTTATTTATGACATCAGTATTTGAAGAAAAAAATATTTCAAAAGCCATTATGAGAGTCGGGCTGCCCGCCATGTTGGGCCAGCTTACCACTCTGATCTACAATATTGCAGACACGTACTTTGTATCCTTAACAAAAGAGCCTGCAATGATTGTTAGGGGAAAACAGAAAAAAAGAGGCGGGCAGGACTTTGAGTTTCTGCATTTATGCGATTGTATTGTCCGGAATCACCGTTCTCTTGCTCGGAATGGTTTTTCTGACTCCATTAGCAAAGATGATAGGGGCCGTCCATCTTTTTCGTTCCATCGGTTTTATCAAAGAAAGCACGATCAGGCTGGCTTTTGGGAATTTCATAAACATTATTTTTGATTTTGTATGGATTGTATTGTTAAAATGGGGAACTGCCGGCGCCGTTGCTTGGAATCATCAATATGATAACCAGTTATTTTCAGGCATTGGGAAAAGCGGCCAAATCCCTGCTTATTACCGTCATGAGAAATGCCGTGTTGTTCATCCCTGAAAAAATCTATTCCCCAATAAAATAAAAAAGTGTGCGTCCTGATGCTATCTTTTCAAAAAATCGCTAAATTCTTTCAATTCCTTTTTCTTATCTTCCGAAAGGCTGTTAAATTCTATATTTTGAATTGCACCCTCTAATGTATATAAATGTACAAGACACACATTCGGATATTTCTGCTTTAACTTTAGAAATGCATCCTTTGCACCTGCCTCAATAAGCCCTTCGGAAGATACGATACCAACAGACATCAGTTTTCTTTCCATTTCTTTACCAATATTGATCATTGATGTTAATTCCGCCATATTTTTCTCCTATATTCCATAATTTTGCTATCATACTTTATATATTTCCAATACCTTTATCAATATGCCCAATCCCATGTTTCCGGCGCTTCCGCATCGTCAAGCAATATAAGTATTTCATATAATCAACATCTATAAACATAAAGTTATGATAATTAATCTTTCTGCTACACCCTGTTTCATCATAGAAAAAACTTACTTCATCTCCAGTGCCCCTCTACTGGTTATGTCATGTTTTGCCATAAGGTACCGGATCCTCAGCCACCATCATTGCTTTGCCCTCCAACCCATATTGACGGGCTTCCGCTGAAAAGGTTGCTTTATTTCTTAAACCCTCTGTTCCGGAATATTCCTCATAATTCTCTACTTGCTCCATAACCTTATTGAATACTTCCGGGCTATACTGCGGTGGGTACCCATTCTTAACCAAACATATTTTAATGTCCAATTTTAATTGATTTCTCACATTCTGATTATTCAGCCAATCTGCGAATGAGGACTTTGTATCTATGATTTCCTTTACCTTTTTAGCTAAAGCTTTGCACTTGTCATTGATCATAACGCCATCTACTTCTTTATCTGTTCCATATTCAAAGTTATATTGATCGCGCAAAGAAATTAAAATATCGTAGAACGCTTTTTCTTCAAATGTTAAACCTATTTTTCGGAAACTATCTCTGTCTTCCCGCATTTGGCGAAGAATTTTCAAAGCCTGTTCCGTAGCCGCCTTAATAATATCATCCGAAGCCTGCTCCTGCGCCTCACCAGCTTCTTCTGCACTGAGAGACTTTCGTCTTTCATGATACTCCGCAATCGTTTTTTCCAGCATTTCCTGGAATGACTTCGCTGCCAACTGGTTCACTTTTCCATATTCCTTAATCTGCTTACGAAGCATTTTCACAAGAAGTTCCAACTTTGTTGCAGGCATCTTAACATCAGATAATTTCTCAAAATATTCCGGCGAAAATAGATCTTCCTCCCCGCCGCTTTCAAGAACACTTTCCACCTGATTATATTTCAACGCTTCCTCAACCATTTTAGAAACTGCACGATTCATAGTATCCGTATCCACTTCGCTTGTCCCACTCATTTTACGGACAAAACCAGCGATAGCCATAAAACACCCGGCAAGTGCAGATTCTTCTTCATCAAGACAGCCGGAAGGCTGACAAATATCAAAAGCAGCCCTCATTCGCTTTACAGTCTTTAAAAAATAGGTTTTGAATGAAACCTTCCGAGAACCTTTATTTCCTTGCGTTTGCAATTCCTGTGTTGATACAAATACATATTCGGCCGCTTTTGCAAGAAGTCTATAACGCACGGCAGGGTCACACTCCAGGTTTAAGAAAGGAGCCAAATCGTAATCAGTAAACAGTGTTTTTAAGATTTCCAGCTCCTCCCTGAACACAGATGCAGCCTGCTCAACATCATCTGACGTAGGCGCAACAGAAGTATCTCCGCCATAAATCTTCATCGCTTCACGCATATTATCGCGAATGCCAATATAGTCAATAACCATACCGAATTCTTTCCCTGGGTATTTTCTGTTTACACGGCTGATGGTCTGAATCAACATATGCTTTTTAAGCGGCTTGTCATTATACAAATATGTTAGGCAAGGAACATCAAAACCTGTAATCCACATATCTACAACAATGACAATATGGAGGTTCGATTGTTCCTGTTTAAAAGCAATATCTAATTCTTCCGAACGCTTATCATTCTTAACGCCGCCTAAATAATTGTACATACCTTTTTCATCGTTGCTGCCCACACTTGATACCATTGCAATAAACGGCATTGGCTTCAATTCTTTTAATTCTTCTTCCGTTACGGAAACGTCATCCTGCGTTTTGCTTTCTTCAAACCATTCAGGGTATTTATCTTTGAATTTTTGAAGCAGCATATAAGCAATTTTTCTGTTTGAACAGACAATCATCGCTTTTTGTATTCTGTCCGGATCACCTGCACAAGCAGAACAATAATGATCATGGATATCTGTCGCAAGCCGTTCCAATCGTGAAGGTTCTCCAAGAATTACTTCCATAGAACTCATTGCTTCCTTGCTTGCTTCGACATCTTCATAGGTCGCGCCATCATCGGCGCATTTTTTATAGTAATCTTCGATTTCCATTACTTTTTCTTTGTTAAGCAGCACCTTTGCAATACGAGGGTGATACTTGATGGAAACCGTTAGACCGTCCGCGACTGCCTGATCCATTGTATATCGGTCAATTTCATCGCCAAAGGTCTGATATGTTTCTGCAATAGGGGTACCGGTAAATCCAACAAACGTAGCCTGTGGGAATGCTTCTTTCAATACCTTTGCATACGGCTTTGAAATCATAGCTTTCATATTCTCGTCCACATCTTTACTAAACTGAATTTTCTTTGAATGTTCAAGCTGTGTCCTATGAGCCTCATCGGAAAAACAGATGATATTCCGCCGGTCATTGATCAGACCGATTTTATCATCTTTCCTGTCACAGAATTTCTGGATTGTACAGATGTAAAAACCTCCACTTTGCCTTGCGCCAAGCTCCCGCCTTAGCTGTGTCCTATTTTTAACAACAGATATTTCACCGAGGTTCAAGAATTCTTTGCTCTTTGTGAATAATTTTGCCCCCTGTTTTTGAAGTTCTTCACGGTCAACAATCAATATAATTGTCGGCGAACCGATTTGGGGTATATCTGCGCAACGAAGTGCGAGCTGACGGGCAAGAAAAGCCATTGTATATGTTTTCCCACATCCAGTTGCCCCAAAATAGGTCCCTCCTTTACCGCTGCCTGTAACAATAGAATTTACAATACTTTGTTTCAATAATCTTGCCGCAAAGAACTGTGGATAACGACATACAATTTCTCGTTCTTCGCTATCATAAATACTATCCTGAAAGTAAATATAATCCCTGAATATTTCAAGGAAACGCACCGGATGGTAAACGCCTTTTATCATGGTTTCTGTCTCAGCAAATGGAAGCGTAGATATCGCATCGCCATCGTTTACCCGTCTCCAAGCATAGAAATGCTCATATGGCGTGCATACTGTCCCAAGCCTCGTTTTCACGCCATCAGAAATACAAGCCAGCGGACAATAATGCAACAAATGTGGAATATCTCTCCAATAGCGAATAATGATCTGTTCCCATGCATCATATATCGTAGCCTGAGCATCAACGGGGTTTTTAATTCTATGATACATAACGGCATGCCATTTACATACAAAATCACATCAGGCCTGCGATTTTCTTTTTGACCATTATTAACATACTCCACTGTAAACTGATTCACAGCACGGAATATATTTTTGTTGGGATTATCAAAATGAATCAGTGAAATCATTCGCGTCATACCGTTCATAGGGGTGAACGGTATACCATCCACCATCCAGCCATAAACCTTATGCAACGTGGCAAAATCACTTTCACTGCCTACAAGGCGAACCTTATCGTAAATTTGTATTACTTCTTCTTCCGTTAAGTCAGCATTTGTATCTGAAATAAATGTCTTGAAATCATCCGCAATCAAAACATCTTTTTTGCTAATACGGGAAACTTTGCTTCCAGAAAGGTAGTTCCAGCCTTCCTTTTCCAAAAAGCCAAGGAAAGCATATTCATATTCTGATTCACAATAATAGCCATTGTATTCTTTTATTTTAGCCATTGATTATGCCTCCTCGCTCTCGTGCTTCTTCAATAGAACCTTTGATTAAGATAGGACAGATCTCTTTAATTTGGGATTTTAATCTTTCGTTGATCGCCCGCCTGTTCGCATATGATTCAAAAATATCTGCGATAGCTCTTTGAACATTAATATTAGGTATAGGAATTCTTACTTCTTTCATTTCCGAATAATCAAAAGTCTCCCTTGCACTTCCCCAAGAATTAAATCTTGCATACCTATTGAATTCCGAGCGTTCAAAATAAATCCGTAAATATCTTGGCAAAAGCTCATTTTCATTCCTGCATCTAAACACAACATAAGAAGATGAACATATGTATGTTTCGTTTGTATCATTAAATGCCATTGATATTTTTCCACCATTTCTTGATGTTACTGTTACATATGCAAATTCATTTGGCTTCACTATATAATACGCTCTTAAATCCACGCCTTTCATGTCAGCCTTTGTCTTAATAAATCGCTTCTCAATTGACACGCCGCGTACATTATCTAAATTGTATTCGTTAGACTCATTTTTATCTTCCGATAATTCGATATAATCACCAATTCTTTTGTGTGGCAATTTAGCACGCAGATTATCTAAATATCCTTCACACACAATTCTTAAATCACCCAACCCACGCTCATAACTTTGCTGATTGGCAAGCATGGCATTGTAAACATCTACATATTTTTGCTGAAGTTGAAGCGCTGGAAGTTCGATATTGATATCGCAAAACACATCCCAATCAAGATTCGATCGAATGCTGCCATCACTACAAAAAGCCCCATATCTGTCCATTTCTTTTGATAAAAACCTCATGAAAAAGTAAAGAGGCATCACTACATCCGTGGCTGTCACTTCAAAAGTGATATATGCAGGCGAAACCAAAATGGGCTTTTCATAGTTATACATACTTACTCTGATACATTCATCCCTTCCTGTCTGCATCCCACTATAAACAAACCGATTTTTTCTGACCACTTTATATTTAGTTTCGTCTAAACCTTCTGTGTTTGCAGCAGTAGGCATAAATTCTTTATTTATATTTATTCCATAAAAATATCGTATATCAAGATTGTTACGTTCATCAACTATCGTAACTAAATCTCCAATTTTATATTTAGTCAATCCCATATCCAATCCCCCTAAACGCATCTTCCAGCATCTGCTGGGATTTCTTTTCAACCTCCAGGATTTCTTTCATTTCCGCCTGAATACGAGCCATTTCTCCTTCGTAATCAATTTCTAAATCATGGTCGATAAATTCAATGTATTTACTTGGCGTAAGCGCCCAGCCTTTGGTTTCAATTTCCTCAATAGCTACGCTACGATAAAGTTCAGGAACTTTATATTTTGTTCCGTCAGTTTCCTCACTCTGCCATGTATGGTAAATATTTGCTGCTTTTTCAATTTGTCCCGTTACCAAACGCACCTTCTTTTTATTTTCTCCCTTAACCGGGTTTTCTGTCCATGTACGCAAGTCCACAAAAAGTATTTCATTCTCACGATTACGCAATATCCTACCATGATAGTTGCCGCCTTTTTTATTCTGGTTCAAAATCCATAATGTAACACTAATATCTGTTGTGATAAACAATTCTCTTGGAAGGACAATAATCGCTTCAACTTTATCCTTCTGAATCAGCTTTTTACGGATTTCCAAAGTATCACTATCATTCAATGCGCCATTAGCAAGAAGGAATCCCGCAACTCCATCCGCTTTCTTCAAGTGGGAAAGCATATGTAAGATCCATGCGTAGTTTGCATTGCTTTCAGGCGGCGTTGCAAAGTCCGACCAACGTACATCGCTCTTTAAGTTTTCATCATACCAGCCTTTCAGATTAAACGGTGGATTTGCCATAATATAGTTAAAGTACAATCCCTTATGTAAATCGTGTGTAAAGGACGAATCATTTATTTCACCAAGGTTGTGGCTTAAGCCCCGAAGTGCAAGATTCATTTTTGCAAGACGATAAGTAGCTGCATCCTTTTCCTGTCCATAAATATTGACTTTGTTAATATCGCCCTGTTTTGATTTCACAAGAGCGGCGCTCTGGATAAACATGCCGCCTGAACCACAGCAAGGATCATACAATGTGCCGTCATAAGGTTCTATCATTGCCGCAATCAACTGTACAACATCATGAGGAGTATAAAATTCCCCCTCTTCCTTTGTGGCATTTACTGCAAATTCTTTAAGGAAATACTCGTAAACCCGGCCGATAAGATCCTTTTCTTCACCAAATGCCTTATGGCTGATTTTATTTACTTCATCAACAAGCTTCTTAATATCGTTCGCGCCAAGATTGCGAGCAGTAAACGTGCCTTCGATAAAACAGCCTTTTAAATCTTTTGAAGACGTAGCAATACTATGAAGCGCCGTATCAAGCGCAACATTCAGCCCCGGCGCCGGAGTATTAATAATTGTTGACCACCTTGCTTCAAACGGCAAATTATATGTTCCGTCTGTAAAAGTAGCATCATCAAAGAATGCTGCCTTAATATTCCCATCTTCCGGATCAAGCCCTTGTTCCATTAAAGTCTGGCGAAGACTTTTAATTCCGTCTTCGTATTTCTCACCAATGAAACGCAAAAATACAAGCGTGAGCATCATGTCACGCTTTTCAAAAAAAGAACCTGAGTTACGCGCAGCGCGCAAAATATCCCTGCAATTAAATAAAATATTATCTATGTTCAATGCTTTTTCAGCAGTTTTCTTCTTCGCCATGCTATTATTCATCCTTTCCCGTCTGTATCCACTGTTCTTCTTATCCGTTGAAATCAATGTTATGGGTATCGCAAAAATCTTCAATCTTTTCTATTTCTTCTGAATAAGCCATGCCTTTGCTCTCCTTTTTATCTATGTCAATGATATAGCACTACTATAGCATAAAAAATGACGATCGTATTCTAAAAATTGTATAAACCTTCAAACAGATCACTAACATTCAGAAAACGATCATCGCTATTATCCTATTCATTGTAAGGAGAAACGATATATTATATAATAAAATATGCAATGATAAATCAGGCAGGAGGTACATTATGTTTTCGTATGAAGAAATACAAAAGTATGGCGAAACAGACATTCGTATCTACAAATATATTGTTTCAAACAGTGATAAAATCCAATATATGACTATCCGGGAATTAGCAAAGGAAATTGATATTTCAACCTCTACCTTTCTTCGCTTTTGTAATAAGAATGGCTTTGACAGCTTTTCTGAATTTAAGGAAACACTGAAAGCTGAAAACGCCATAATGAATACACGCCCACCATTAGAAGATTTGCAGGAACTTTCCTTATTTTTTACAAGGGCAAATTCCAGTGCGTTCGAGGAAAAAATCTCCTATGCCATTGAGATTATCCGGGAGACAGATTTTATTATTTTTATTGGCATGGGGTCGTCCGGCACACTGGCGAAATACGGGGCAAGATATTTTTCAAATATGGGTAAATTCTCTATTGGATTGGAAGATACCTATTATCCCATTGATACATACACCTATAAAAATATGGGGGTAATCGCACTTTCAGAAAGCGGGGAAACAAGAGAAGTAATTGAAATGATAAAACAATTCCAACAAAAAAAGTGCTGCGTATTGAGCATTACCAATTCCCCACTGTCAACCATTGCCAAAATCTCTGACTGGAATTTTTCGTACAGCCTAAACCCACAGCGCATCAATGGGGGATATAACGCAACAACACAAGTACCTGTACTATTCGTGATGGAAGCTCTTGCAAAAAGATTATAAAAAACAGCCTGTTACTTGTTCTGTAACAGGTTTCTTTATACGATAATGACGGAGGTGTTAATTATGACAGAATTAGAAAAATGCAATAACGGGGAATGTTATAACTGTCATGACAAGGTTTTCCTGGAATTTAAGAGCAATGCAAGGTTATTATTAAAAGAATACCACTCATTGACATACGGCCAGAAGAAAGAAAAAACCATAGTATTAAGCCGTCTGTTCGCCAAAATTGGCGAAAACGTATCTGTCGGGCAGCCTTTTATATGTGACTATGGACGCAACATATATTTAGGGAATAACGTATCCGTCAATATGAACTGTACCTTTGTAGACTGTAACAAAATTGAAATCGGGGATAATGTGCTGATTGCATCAAATGTGCAGCTTTATACCGCAACACACCCGGTTGAATTATCACAGCGTCTTACACCGGACTGGGAACCCGGAAGTGAAGAATATTTTTGCCGGACTTACGCCCTGCCGATCAAAATCGGCAATGGCTGTTGGCTGGGCGGCGGCGTCATTGTCCTGCCGGGAGTAACGATTGGGAATGGCAGTGTGATTGGCGCAGGGAGTGTAGTAACAAAAGATATTCCCGACAATTCGCTTGCGGCAGGCAATCCCTGCCGTGTAATCCGTGAAATCAACAAGGAGGATGTATGATGTTAAAATTAGCTGCATTTGATTTTGACGGCACAATCGCTGATACGCTCCCCATGTGCATAAAAGCATTTCGCATGAGTGTCCTGCCCTATATTGGCTATGAAATCAGCGAAGCAGAAATCATGCAAATGTCCGGGCTGAATGAAACAGGAATGGTTAAAAAAGTGGTTAAGCAAGATTGGGAGGCGGCGTTAAACGATTTTTATTCCAATTACGAATTACTGCATAATGAAATCACAAGGCCCTTTGACGGCATATTGGATTTATTCGCTTCCTTAAAACGGGAAAATATCATAATTGCCTTGATTACTGGAAAGGGTAGAAAAAGTTGCGGCATTTCCCTAAAGAAATTAGGCTTGACAGATGTTTTTAGCGAAATTTTATGCGGTTCAGAAAATACCCCTAATAAGAAAGAACACATAAAGTATTTACTACAAAAGTATGCGATACCCAGAGAAGATTTTTGCTATATAGGCGATACCATCGGGGATATAAAGGCCTGCGGGGAAGCAGACGTTATCTGTCTTTCTGCCGCATGGCAAAAACAGGCAGACAAAAAGATATTGGAAAAGGAAAACCCGGGCTGCGTTTTTAGCAATGTAAAAGATTTACAGGAGTATTTTAAAAACTGATAGCATTAACAGCGGGAGTATCCCAAAGATTGTGTAAACCTCCAAACTGATGTAAGATAAAATTACTCAGTTTGGACAATATGAAGTGACCTCACATTTGTAGCAACGTGGATTTACCTGTATACTGAGTTTTGGAAAAAACAATGGTAACAGGGATTACCGCATACAAAAGGAGGTCACCTAATGAAAAGAATACTACGAATCGGAATGGATGTCCATAGCACAAACTACACTTTATGCACCATCGAGCCGGGGGGGGTGACGGGGATGACGCGATTTACGCAAATGTCAAGGTAACGCCAGATCTGATCCGCACAGCCACTGACAGGCGGCTGTCACTCTGATGGATGGCAATCAAGCGGAATAAGCAGGCACAGCTGCGTAATCCGTAGCAACTAAAAACAAGGCAAACAAAAGATATCTTGAAGAAGCCTTTTGGAATTTTAAGGTTCGGATCATCTGCGGCACCTCCATGTCGGCAGTGTAGGAATACATTGATCCACGCAATTGGAATGCAGGATCCGCGGCGGACCATTGACCTGAGGTAACCAATCCACGAATAGCGGAGTGGCCAAATGCCGGTAACTGTTAATCAAAGGGCTTCTCCAAGATATCTTCTGAGAACAAATGTGAGCTTTGTCGGAGAAAGAAGTTTGATGTTTTTCAAATTTACCTCTTGACAAAAGTCACTTCATAACGAAGGTTTTATTTATGTCATTACCATCTTTGATGGCAAGAAAAAACGAAAGTCCACAAAAAGCAGCAATGAGAGAATTGATGCGCAGTTGCCTGAAAGATAACGATATCCGCATCAAGGACGGTACAGATGCGAACTCTGTTATGCGTGACATGATGTCTGTTCTCCTGGAAGGGGTACTGGATGAGGAGCTGAATGAAGAACTCGGCTACTCAAAGTATGATTACTGCAGCAAGGAAACGGATAACAGCCGCAACGGACACTCAAAAAAGACGATGCGTACCAGTCATGGGGATGTGGATGTGTCAATTCCCCGTGACCGGAACGGAAGCTATGAACCGCAGCTTATCAAAAAATACCAGAACATGGTGACGCAGGACATGGAAGAAAAAATACTTTCCATGCATGCAAAAGGCATGGCCACAGGAGATATCGAAGCCCATATGAAGGAACTCTATGACACGGATATTTCTGACAGCACCATCAACAGGGTTGCCGACAAGATACTCCCCATCGTAAAGGAACGCCCCCTGGAAGAGGTCTATGCGGTGGTCTTTATGGATGCCATCCATTACCATGCAGGGAGCGAAGGGCGCATCGTAAAGCGGGCCGTCTATGTCGCCCTTGGCATCGATATGAACGGCAGAAAGGATGTCCTGACTGCCTGTGTGGACGGACTTACGGGCTTCCCGCAGGCAATAGAGGCGGTCTATACGCAGACAGAGATCCAGCAGTGCATCATCCATCAGATCAGGAACCCGACAAAATTCGTTTCCTACAAGGATATCAAAAAACTGATGGCGGATTTAAAGCTTGTATATGCCGCCCCGACGGAGGAAGCCGCCTTGAATGAACTGGAGCTGTTCCGGGACAAATGGGACTCCAAATATCCATAAACCTATAAATCATGGCATGACAACCGGGCAACCCTCTCCCCCTGTTTCAAGTACCCGGAAGCAGTCAGACGGCCCATATACACGACAAACGCCATAGAAGGATTCAACAGGCAGCTTCGCAAAGTTACGAAATCAAAAACCGTATTCCCTACAGACGACAGCCTGTTAAAAATGCTGTATCCGGCAATGGTGGACATCACGAAAAAATGGACAGGCCACCGTCAGGACTAAGGGCAGATCCAGGAAACCCGGCTCTGCCTCTTTGTAACTATTCATATATCTTATATCAATTTTTTGAGTTTACACAAAACTTGAAACGGTCTTGATTTGTCAACAGGTCCAACTTGAAACAGTCTCGGAACAGCGGCACGGCCTCCATGCCACAATTTTCCATGCATAATCAAAGTATTCCCCATTCCCGTCAGGATAATCACATCCACGCAAAAAAAGACAGCCCCCGCACTCCCGCAAAAGCCGTCCCTCCTATGTACCTACTTCTTTTCTTTCCTTTCGCTCTCAACCTTTGGTTCCCAGTACACCGTATCAATATAATTGCAATTCGTGCATCTTGTCTGTACCTCCACTGGCTTCGGGGATCCGGTGCCGATATCCATAACACGCTTACCGCACCTTGGGCATTCCAGTCTTTCTATTCATGTCCACCTCCTCGTATAAAGCCCCGGTTCCTGGCTGCCGGGGCTTTATTCTGACGATTGTTTCATCGCCTACCTCCTGCTGTCAGATTCCTCTTAACGCTTTCCAATCACGAAAGCCTTCTTTTCTATCGTACCTTAAAGCGATATCTTCCGTTCTATCATAAACACGCTATGCCTACAGTTCAGCCTCATCATCCTGCACATCCCTAAAACTATCTATCCTGCCTTGTCCTTCCACCGTTTCATGGTCCCCCCCTTTTCTCCCTCCATTCCGACATATATTTTATCCAGCATGTCTGATCAAGAACCAGTATATAGGAACATCTGCATCCAGATTCCTGCACACAGCCGTGTCATTAACGTGATTTTATTATACCTGTTATCACTCTATAACGCTATCCTGTTTTTCCTCCATTTTCCTAAAAAAGCCTGAAACCGACAATCCAATCACACACACAACGATCCCCGTAGGGACCAGCACCAGATAAACCGCTTCCCGGAATCCGTCAAACAAAAAACCATAAACCATCTGTCCAACCGGCTGGGCACACATCGTAGCCGCGGACGTATAAGCCATCACCTTCCCAATCATATGATCCGGCGTGTTCTGCTGGATCATCGACACCGCAAATATGGAAAAAATACTGATTGCAGCCTGCATACCACAAAAAGCCACAACAATCACAGCATAGTCCATCACTGTGCCGGCCGGAAAAAGAAATACCACCCCTGCGGGAATGATACAAAGACCGATCATCGCAAGCACCAATGACAGCCTACCGGATTTCAGACTTCCAGTAAGAAGCCCGGCCGCAACGCTTCCCAGGATCGTGGCAACTGCCAGCGCACTTTCCGCCCCACCATAATACTTTGCATCCAGTCCAAGCACCGTCCGCACAAGAAAAGGAAGCCCTACCAAAGTAACGCCCATAACAAAGAATCGGGAAAGCGCTGCCAGAAACAGCATCTTCATGATATCCGGCTGTTCCTTATGTATAAACCGGATGCTGCCCAGGAAATCTTCCTTCACGATGGATAAGACATTCCCATGATGATCCCTGGGCTTAATGCCAAGCCGTATGAAGCATTCCAGCAACGCCGTAAGAAAGAAGCAGACAACACTGGCATACATCACAGGCTTCAAGCCAAATGCCGCATACAAGATACCGCCCAGCAAAGGCGCGATCAGGTAAGAGACGGATGCCACCTGGTTCACAACTGCATTTCCCCTGATAATGTCATCACCCGCCAGCATCTGCGGGATACATGCCTGCACAGTAGGCGTCTCAAATGCCCCAAGCACAGAAAGCACCACAAGCAGGATACCGATTACAGCCAGGGCATTCTCCCTGGACAGACAGACCGCCGCACAGAAAACAGCCGTCCCCGTCAGGGCATCCAGCGCCACCATAATCTTCCGCCTGTCCGCCCGGTCAGCAAGGATGCCCCCAAGGGGTGATAAGAGAATGGTAGGCACTGTGGCAACCGATAAGATACCCGCAAACATAGCCGCCGAACCTGTCACTTCCAGCACATACATGGACAGCGCCAGCCGTAAGATGTAGTTGCCGAACAAAGAGCTTGCCTGCCCCAGTACAAGGAGCGTAAAATTTTTTGTGAACAGCCTCTTCTCCATCCGTTACTCCTTTCCCTCTCCCATACAGTTCCCCAATATCCTCTCTGTTCTCCCATACATCTCATCTTCTATGATCGGAAGCCCCATAGCAGAAAGAACTTCCGCAATAAACTGGCACTTATGCCGTATCCCCTCCGCATCTGCCGGAAACACAGACGGCATCAGCCAGAAATTGATAAGAGGGAGCAGTTCGGAAAGCTCTTTTGCATATTCCGTCTGAATAGAACCATCACCCCTGCCTTCCTCGATCAGTTCCAGCCACAAAGAAGTCAATCTCCTCCGGTTCGCCTCCACCGCAGCCGCCAGAATGCGCGGGTCTTTTAGTATAGAGACTGCCTGCGTACTTATTTCCTCCCGCTCTTCATCTGCCCTGTCTGCCGCAAGCACCTCCCGGATCTTCTGCAGCCCATTCAGATCCGAACGCCCCCTGACTGCTTCAAAAGGATTCTTCTCAAAAAACATCTGGTCCCCCAGCGCATGCATCACTTCTTCCTTGCTCTGGAAGAAACGGTAAAACATTCCCTTTGCCCCGCCTGCCAGCTCCATTATATCGGTAATAGCAGTTTCTTCATAACCTTTCGTTAAAAACAGTTTCCTAGCCGCATCCAGGATCTCTTTTTTCCATTGTTCCGGCGGCTTTTTCACTGGTCTTGCCAATTTTAATATATCTCCTTCCAGTAGTTATTGACCCTAAGCCAATAACTACTATATCAAATCAACAGCCACTTGTCAACATATAGAGACTTACATTACATAAAGTTTTCAACGGCAATTTTTCTCCAATGCACAACAAAAAAGCTGAAAATGCCCCTTCCACATTTCCAGCCCATTTATCTCACATAATCATCCTTTACATACTGCAATTTATCACACGTCAGGATTCCTGATCATCGTCTTTTCAATAACGGATGCCCCTTAATATGTCTCCATATACTTCTGGAGCGCATCGGCAAACTTTCCAATATGTATCCCATCTACAAAAGAATGATGCGCCTGGACAGATACCGGCATAAGGATCCTCCCATCCTTCTCATAATATTTCCCCCAGTCAAACAATGGAGTCGCATTCTCTTTTTTACCGGAGTTTGTATGGGAAATATGCGTATAGGTAAGCCATGGCATGGGAGAACACTGAAATACATCATTTCCAAGGGGACCGGTAAAGTATTCTTTTTGTTCCCTGGCCAACTTTCCCGCAGTCTCCACATACTCCTGGATGCTGCCCCGTAGCGGTACGTTTACCACTTTAAACAGCTCCGTCTCCTGATTCAGATAAGTAAAAGCCGTATCAATATGGTCAAAAAGAACCACCTTTCCATCCAGGAAACGATACCGGAAGGCTTCAATCTCATTGGCGCATTTACATACCGCATAGACAAACGCAAGCGTAAAAGAAAGATTCTGCTCCTTTACTTTCCGCCGGAAATTTGTAATATCCGTTTCAAATGTCACACAAAACGCCGGCTCCACACTTTCCCTGAAAACCATACAATGCATGGCTCTTTCCCAGTTTTTCTCATCGATTACCTGATAAGCATTCATTTCAGATTCTCCCTTCCGCTTTTCATACTGCCATGGCACAATCCTATCATTTAAAGTTTCACTCCCATAAATCCGGCCTGCATATAGGACATCCATATCAATTCCACCGTCTGAAATCCGCATTGCCGCAACAATTCAAGATGCGCTTCTACAGTCAGCGGAAAATACTCTGTCCCATATCTTTTCCTATGGCTGTCTGACTCTTCCATGCTTTTCCCATTCCTGACCTGCCAGGCTTTCCACCTGTCCAGATGAAGCTGCCTGCCGATTTCACTGTTTGGGGCAACATTTTCAAAAGTAAAAAAGAATCCTCCCGTTTTCAATGCCTGCCAACATCTTCGGATTGCCAGTTTCCTGTCTTTTTCTGACAGATAATGATGAACCTGAATTGCAGTGACTACATCATACTTTTCCAGATCATCCAATTCCAAAACCGACATCTGCCTGAAACAATTTCCCTCTGCATGGAATCTCCCCTTTGCGACAGCAAGCATCTTTTCTGATATATCTGTAAAAACAAATTCCTGCATGGATATCTTTCCGCTGGCTGCTTCATACATTTTTCCCGTCCCACAGCCAACATCCAGCCATATTACATCCTTCTTTCCTGCGATATCCAAAATATCCACAATTTGCCCATAAAACTCTTCATAAAACGGAAGTGTCTGCCGTATTTTTGCATCATACTCTTCTGCCCGGAATGCTGCATGCCCCATAACAATCCTCCTGCCCTCTTTTACTTTTCTTTCCGTCTGGCAAATTTCTCTTTCGCATATTCATAGGCTTCCTGAATATAAGGCTTCAATGCCTCAAACGTATCCTCCGACGGATTCAGGACACACAGCCAGCTCATCCATGCGTAAACCGGATGCGGAAGTATCTGGTCAGTCACAGAAAAATCATGATCCATTTCCACAATCCCTCCCGCTCCTGGACGTTTTGGCACAGCCCCAAACAATTTGATAAACGTCCCTTTGCGGACACCCAGATTCACCCGGTAAATCCCCGGCCTGTCCAGATTGGAACTTTTATCATGATCGCCGTCCTTTTCCTTAACCGTCAATATGTACACACCCCGTTTCAGCGCATGGCCGGGATTATAAAAAATCCCTTTTTCTCCCCAGCTCTCCACAAGGATGCTCCCCTCTAAATAATCCAGGCAATATTTCAAAATCTCATCCGGTTTCATCATACACGCTCTACACCTTTCAGCTCTTTCCTGTAAATCTCCAACTTGTAAAGCTCTCCATTTCGCAGATCTGCTTTCTGCTCCGCATACTGATAAATAAATCCGCAGGACAGAGCCAACGCTTTTGCGGCTAAATTACCTGACCGTGCAGAATAGTAAAATACAGTCCCGCCCAAAGAGACGCAGTATTCCATCAATAACCACAAAATCTGTTTCCCATATCCCCTGCCCACATATGCGGGGCCAAAGGCAATTCCCGTATCCTGATAAACCTTCGGCCGCAATTCCTCTATCCCTGCAAAGCCGATCGCCTGTCCGCTGCCCTTCTCATATACCTGCCAGGAATCATGATCTTTCTGCCATGTGATCGTCCTGCGCATCCGCTCCCTGGCTTCCTGCTCATCAGCCGCCACTGTCCATGCCATATATGCCGCTGTCTCCGGCCTTGACCATACATTATGGTACATAGCCTCCCAGTCCTCATATTTTGCTTTTCCCAAAATAAGATCCCTTGTCTCCAGCACCATCCTGCACCACCTTCCTTATACGGTTCCCCCCTACAGCCAGACCGACCAGTCTCCATAATCATGGAGCCGGCTCCCAAAAGCACATATGCCCAGGTGAATGTCCCGGTGTATGGCACGCCTCTATGACCCGGCCGCCAATATCAAGCTTCTCCCCGCCATACAGGATCCCTGACGGCTTTCCCTGAAATATCTCATATCTGCTGACATCATAACTTTCCGGAAGCTCACAGCGGTCCGCCACCATATCCCGGACCGTTTGTATAGACAAAGGAAATTTACCGGACAGCCAGTCCAGTTCCTCTTCATGGGCATAGAAATCCGGAAAATATTTATGCCCTCCAATATGATCCCAGTGGATATGCGTAGCAACAGCCGTAACCGGTCTGTCTGTCAGTTTCACAACCTCATCATAAATATTGCAGATTCCAAGCCCCGTATCAATCAGCAGACTGCGTTCGGAACCGTTCAGCAGATAGCAATGGGTTTCTTCCCAGTGGCAGTATTCACTGATACTATAAGTATCCTTATCTATCTGATCAACCGTAAACCATTTATCCATTAGTTACCCCCTGAAAATCTTTATTCTGTCCTGGCTGCTGCTTTTTCCAGGGAACGCTTCTTTTCCATGGTATGATAGCAGAGACAATCCCCGTTTTCCGTCTCAATCCTCTCATAAGTTTTTATCTGATACCCACGCTTCAAATACATGCTTTCCGCCGGAAAAGACGCATCGATATGTACCGCCTGATATTTCCTGAAAACCCTGTCTTCCAATAAATCCATCAGCCTGCTGCCGTATCCTTTTGCCTGATATTCCGGCAGGATAAACAGCCTGCAGATCTCATTTTCCCGGATGCTGCCGGTTCCCACGATCTCCCCCTGCACTACCGCAAAATAGATCTCCTCCCTCTCCACTGCCCTCCGGATCCCATCCTCATTATGCAGGTTAAGAAAGAACTGTACCGCACCGGAAGGATAATAATGGGGATATATGGCCTTTATCGTTTTTTCCACAATCTCCGCCACTTTTGCCGGACATTCCGCCCGCTTTAACCGCATATCTAAATCTGCCGCCTGCATCTGTCTGCCTCTTCTTTCACAATCTCAACATAATCTGCCGCTCATCTGCCCTACTCTCCGGCTAATCTTTCACACCTTCACATCGGCAGCCCGACTTTTATAAATCCTTTGCCATACACAATGATTCCGGCATATCCACATATGGGCCGTAATTGGGAATTACTTTAAAACCCAATTTTTTATATACGGCACAAGATTCCGCTAACAACTCCCCGGTTTCAAGGATCATTCTAGTATATCCTAATTCCACAGCCCATTCCATCAACAGAGAGACAAGCCTGCTTCCTATGCCCTGCCCCTGATATTCGGCACACACAAACACACGCTTTAACTCTATGTTTTCGTCATCATATCTTCTTATGGCGCCACCGCCAATCACCTTATCACCTTCACGAACCACAATTGCCTCTTTTATTTCATCCAACTGGTTATATTTTATGTATTTATCCCTTTTTATTTTCTTTCCGACACGCCTGTCCAAATCCATATCAAGGAGCCTGCAGTTTTCTATAAAATCCTTATCCTTACCATCCGTCCTGTTAAAGTCCATTGAAAGCACCCCACAACTTTGAATTTAAAGTCTAAAATTCGTACCTTGTTCCATGTGAAAGCAACAACCCGTCTGTTAATTCCACACATAAAATTATAGTATTCTCATCATCAAAGTCATTATGTCCATTATCAATCCATTCAGAAAACACATTTTTCAGCCTCTCTGCAATCTTATGATTTTCTTCTTTCCCAAAATAGCCCAAATTGATCCCCTTTCCATGTGCTGTGAACCATTCGCCAGCTATTGCAATAGAAGAATTGTTTTCCACATGTTTTATTTTATTTGAAAGGGCATATGTAATAATATAAAACGCGCCATTCTCATAATAGGCATTTACATACCGTACATAAGGCACTTCATTTTCTACTGTTGCCAATGCAATAACCGTATCTTTCCCAAAACGTTCTGTCATTATTTTTTCGGCTTCTTTACTCAGTTTTTTCATAGGGTTATCTCCTTTACAACTTCCAATCCGGAAAATCAAAATTTATATTTCCTCTTTTAGTAAGGAATACATTTTCATATCCGTGACTTTCCCATTTTTTACGGCATTATTTCTTAATGTCCCTTCATATTGAAATCCCGCTTTTTCCAGCACACGGCAAGACGCCGTATTATACGCAAATGGCTCTGCGTAAATACGGATAATATCACTTTTATCAAAAACATATTCGCAAATCTGTTTTACTGCTTCTGTCATAATCCCCTTTCCCCAGTATCCTTCAGCAATATAATATCCCATCTCGGCAGTCTGCCTGTGAATATTTCCCTGACGGAAAACACCGATACTTCCCACCACCTGTCCATCTGCTGTTATGGCAAAAGCAAAGGTTTCATTTTCATCCGCAGACAGCATGGCAGAAATAAAATCCACCCCATCCTGTTCCGTATAAGGGTATGGCAACCCATCCCTGAGATTATCCTGTACTTTTCTATTGGAAAGAGCCGCCGCCAGATCAGCCGCATCTGCCAGATCCCATTTTCTTATTTTGCAGATCATTTTTCTTCCTCCCTGATCGTTCATCTTTAATAACAGATTTTATTATACAGTATATCCTCAGCAAATGGAACGTGCTTTCCAGGCATTTATCAAAAACCAAATAACACATTTGCATCCATAACATACTTCCAATAAAAAAACTCCAACATATATCAACATGCCAGAGTTTTCCCCGTTTCATCTTCAAGCCATATATTTATGGACATCTTCTTCCATTCATCTGGAACACATCATGCCCCTTGATACTCTTCACCGCCTGCCGCAGATTCCTGGCCCTGCCATGCTGATGATACGGATGGGACGCCTTATGCTTATGAAAAATGATACATTCCCCCTCCCCCGGATATTCCGGGTTATGGATATACCAGATATGCCCCGTATTCCTTGACTGGACCGTCACATCATAATCCTCCGCCAGGATAATGTTAAAATAAGTCTTATCCAGCTTCTCACTCTCTTCCCTTCGGAACATCCGCCTCCCCTACCTTTCCGAACCATGCCGCCAGCGCATCCGCCACAATCCCTGCCGCATCCGGAGACTTCACTTCGGCAAAATACCTCTCATACACATCCGCCGACAGCTTAATGCTCCTCCCGGCAGAAGCCTTCTTCCCTTTCCCACCATCCAGCACTTCCAGCACCCTCTTCTCCGTCACCTTCCCGGCCATGCCCCGGATGCACTTTGCCGTCTTTGCGTCCAGCTTGATTTTCCCTTGTTCCGCCAGACCGGACACCGTTTCCTGTTCCTTATCGGACAGATAGGATAAATCCACTGCCGCCACCAGCGGAAGCGTCCCG
>CAOKPU010000015.1 GCA_948470755.1 uncultured Lachnospiraceae bacterium
AGGTGACTCTAAATTCGTGGACGCCTCTGCTGAACCCGTTTTTTGCTTTCCGTGGCTCATCGGATTGGCCCGTGCAACTGAGTGCGCACAAATTTATCGTGCCATCTGCCAGGCGGGGCCGCCGGATGAGCCTTTTGACGCCCGAATCCTACAATCTAAAAAACAGGCAGCGGAACCCCGCTGCCCGTCAATCTTTTCTTTATGCCCTGGAAAGCTGTATCATTGACTCTATATCCGATATCAGTTCCTTTGAAAAACTTTCCGCATCCTGATAAATATGCTCCGCTTTCATATAATCCTCGTTCTGTAAAGCCTGGATCACCGCTGCGCCAAACTGATGGAATTTCTGATGCTTCGCTCCCAAACCATTCCAAACGTTCTCTATCCCCGGTATATTCGGCGACATGGCATAATAAAAATGTCCGAACCCGCACTTGGAGGAATCTAACTGCAGCGGGATAATCTCCCTTCCGTCAACCATCTTCTTTAAATTGCTAAGCCATACCCGGTGCGCGTTGATTGCATTGGACAGATACTGGGCGAACTCACGGCGTTCCAAATGGAAGAAAGCATCCTCCGTCATGCCGCCCATCTGCCTTACTGCGCTGTCCAGGGTCTTTTCTATCTCCGCTACCGGCTCTACCGCCTTTTGCAGCTTCTCGCTCACATCCCGCATCACAATCGTATTGTTTTTAATCTGGTTCTCCATCTCCGCCATGGAACTGCTGATTTCCTCGCTGACCGCCGCAAGGGAACTGATGGAATCATCCACCTTGGATACGTGCTGCTGGTTTTCACTGTTGATTTCCCACACATGGCCGATCCTGCCCGTCATTGTATCCAAAGCTTCTATCGTACTCGTAGCACTCTTCGTACTTTTCTGGGAAGCCGTCTTAATGCCTTCCACAAAATTTCCCATATCGCCCGTTAATTTCTGAGTCTGCTCCGCCAGCCCCCGGATTTCATCCGCAACAATGGCAAAGCCTCTGCCGGCTTCCCCGGCCCTGGCCGCCTCTATAGATGCATTCAACGCAAGCAGGTTCGTCTGCATCGATATAGCGTCAATCCCTGCAATCACTTCATTCATCTGATTGATCACCTCAAACAGCTCGTTCATATCCTTCTGCATCTCGCGGGATATTTCAATCGTCTGGCTGGACAGCTCTTTGATGGATGTCAGCTCTTCCTGACCTACTTCTATTTTTTTATAGACCTCATTCATCTCTTCGGAAACGTGGATGATCGTGTTCGTCAGCTCTTCCTGGCTATTTGTCCTGCCGTTGGAAACCGCCGGGTTTTCTATTGCCCCAAACATAGCCTCCGTAGCCGCCGCCACGCTGTCAGCAATCTCTATGATCCGTTCCGTGTGATGCTGCATCGTCAGATCAAGGGAGCTGATCTGCATAACCGCTTTAATGTTCTTATCCAGCACCTCCGCAAACTGTTCTCTTCCGCTCGACAGCCTTCTGTATATACTTTCCAGCTCCGGCATCTTAGAATAATCTGTTTCTTTCAACTCTGAAACCGCTTTCATAAGTACTGCTTTTTTCTTTCCCACAGCCATATACTTAACCTCGTCTTCTTATATTGACAAATTAATTTTGCCTATAATTTTTCTATTTATAGTTTTCATCAAATTTTACAAGATGTCAATACTTTTTCTATTTTTCCTTACATAATTTTTTCAAATTTCTTCTTTATCCTACTTCTTTTGAGGCGTACAGACTGTATTCCGATATTCATTGGCAGATACTCCCATCTGCTTTTTAAAAACACGGGAAAAATGCGCCATATCCAAAAAAAACTACCGTTTCATGACTCCCTAAGCATATTTTCCCAGTCCTAAAAATTCTTCATATATATCACAGACCCGTTTCGCCATCCCGATATCCGGCATTTCACAGAAAATACGGATCAACGGTTCCGTTCCCGAGAACCTTCCGATTACCCATCCCCCGTTTTTAAAGTATACCTTACTGCCGTCCAGATAAGAGACTTTTTCTATTTCAAAAGGAAGCTCCGGGATCTTCTTTTCTTCCATCAGGGTCTTATGCATCTTATCCTTCTTTTCCTGATTGAATTTATAATCCCTTTCCTCCATAAAGATGGATCCGCATTCTTCTTCGATTTCTTTATAAATTTCGGAAAGTTTTTTCCCGGTTACCGCAATCATTTCCACCAGAAGCGCGGCGGCATAAATGCCGTCTTTACCGTTAATATGACCGCGTACGGTAAGCCCGCCGGAAGATTCCCCGCCGATGACCGCCCCTACCGCATTCATTTTAGCGGAGATATGTTTGAAACCTACCGGGACCTCATAACATTTCTGCCCGAACTTGTCCGCCACTTTATCCAGCATATGAGTGGTAGCGATATTACGCACGACAGGCCCTTCCCACCCTTTATACTTCACCAGATAATAATAAAGCAGCACAAGGATGTCGTTAGGATGCAGGAAGCGCCCCGTATCATCAATAACCCCAATCCTATCCGCATCGCCATCGGTAGCAATGCCGATATCCCCCTTATAGTCGATCACCGCATTCTGCAGCGGCCGCAGCGTCACCGCATTCGGCGCAGGCAGTTTACCCCCGAACAATGTATCGTGCCTGTCATGGATCACTGTCAATTCGCATCGCGCCGTATGTAAAATGGTTGCCAGGGAAGTCTCGCTCACACCGTATAAAGGATCCAGCACTACCCTAAGCCCTTTTGCCCTGATTGCATCCATATTTACTGCGGATATGATATTGTCAAGATATTCGTTCAATGGATAGATTTCCTGGATCAACCCAAGAGACAACGCCATTTCATACTCCATCCCCTTCACGTCCGCCTCATCCGTATTCCTGATAAATTCTTCGATATCCTTTGTCTGGGTTTCATCCGCATCCCTGCCCCCGGCGGTAAATACCTTGATGCCGTTATAGATAGCCGGATTATGGCTGGCCGTCACCATCATCCCATAAGGGAAGCCATGTTTCATTACATAAAACATGATCAAAGGCGTAGGCGAAGACTTATTGATCAGATAAGCCCTAACCCCTTCTTCCGCAAAGACTTCCCCGGCCCACTGCATTGCTTCTTTTGCCAAAAACCTCCTGTCATAGCCGATCACAATCCCTTTATCCGCATTTCCTTCCGTTTTCATTTTGCTGCAAAGAGCTTTCGCCAGCAATTGTATATTTGCCTTGGTAAAATCGTCCCCAATAATCGCTCTCCAGCCTCCTGTGCCAAATTTAATCATCTGCATTTCCTTCCTTTCCCATCACTGCTTTTACATGATATACCGTTCCTTTTTCCGCCACAGGAATGCATTCTACTTTCTCCCCGTCCAGATACAGCTCTTTTATGCCTTTCATCACCCCATCCAGATTAGTCACTTCGATCTCATAGACAGCTCCCCGCCGCTGCCGGTCATAAAAGGATGCCTTGCCCTGCCGTGGGCCGAATGATCTTTTCCCATTATAAACTGGCAATAAGAATAAGGTTCCGCCTCCCTTATTTCTATTTTATCATTCTGCCAGTAAGGACACAAGGCATTATAATATTTCATTGCCTTATCCCCCCTTCCCAGCCTGCATTCCGCCGCCCATGCCCATGGGTCAGGCTCAAACCATTCCGGCTGAAATAGGTGAAGCCCGTACCCATCGGAAACAAGTCCCCGCAGTAGTCCTATGATCCGCTGCCTGCATTTGCCCGGGTTGGAATGAGGAACCGTCATCGCATCCTGCACCGTATCCCGGTATCCTAACCCGACCCGTCCGCCCAGCTCTATAAACGATGCAAACCGGGAAAACATTACATTGATCTCGGACTGGTAAAGCGTCCAAATATTAATCAGGGTACTCATGCCTTCATTGGGCGTCCGGATCTGCAGTTTCCCCAGCTTCGCATCCCAAAACCTTCTCAAATCCTCGTATACCTTATCCACCTTATCCCAATCACCATATTTTTCCCTCGCCTTCCTGCCTGCTTCCCCGTCCCCTTCTCCCAATAGAAAAAGGATCCTTGCTTCCTCGCCGGGCATCAGCCGGATATTTCTCTGCAGGGAACCGCAACGGTTATTCCCCAGTTCATGGGAGGCGCTGCACCGCCCCAGTTCCACCGCCTCCGGCTTATCTTCCGTCCGATAACTGCCGATAAATCTATCCCTTAAACAGTCGAACCCGTCCGGCATCACATTCGATGTAAAATATTGATACCCGCATTCCTCATAAAACAAATCATATGCAATGATTTCGTCTTCATAAGACGAACCGGAGCAATACAAGCTCATCTGAAAATTCTGGTTGTCAATATTAATATGATGGAAAGAAAACTCACAATAAGAAAATAAACTCAAGTCCCTTGGTTTCGTATCCTCGTTATCCCTTATATACACGTAATGGCCCGGCCGGTCCATCGGCACGCTGTTTCCCCTAAAACGGGTAATCCTGTGATATTCCGGCGTTTTATAAAACAGATAACCCCCTGCCGTATGATTTACTACCGCGCACAGATCCTCCACCCCCAGATAATTCGTCCACGATACGGGAACATCCACCCTGTCTATCACATATTCACGTTTCCCATTGTCAAAATAACCATATTTCATCCCAATCCTCCGTCCCTTCGCCGCCTGCCCGCACATATACGCCACCGATATCCGCAGTACTGTCTATATATCGCTCCCGGGCGGCTTCCGCCTATTTCCTGCCGTTATGCCTATTCTATCTTTTTAAACCCGGATAACGGTATAGATAAGTATGCGAATATTTGTCTTATCTTGGGATTTGGATGGCAAAAGCCCTTCTATAGATTACAGAGGCCGCATCGGTGCAACCGGGCTATGATATGTTTATCTACAGCAGTTCTTTATAAAAGCGGAGTACATTCTTAAAAAATATTTTTTCCACTTCCCCCTCTTTCAGCCCGCTTTTTCGCAAAGCGTCACACAGTCTGGGCATAAAAGAAAAATCCGGCAATTCCCCATGCCCTCCGATTCCGTCAAAATCGCTTCCCAAACCAATACACTCCACTCCCCCCACATGGATTATATGCTTTACATGCCTTACGATTGCGGCAATGCTTCCGGGATTCTGTTCCCCAGGAACCGCTTCCTCTAAAAAATCAGGACAGAAATTCAGCCCCATGACCCCTCCTCTGTCCGCCAGCTTTTTTATCATATCGTCCGTCAGGTTCCTTACCCAGGGGCATATGGCCCTTGCATTGGAATGGCTCGCGGCAAAGGGCTTCTTTGTCAACTGCAAAACGTCGTAAAACCCCCCGTCCGACAAATGGGAAACGTCAATCACCATCCCCATCCGTTCCATCTCCACGACAAATTCCCTCCCTTTTTCCGTCAGCCCATGTTCCCTGTCCGCCCTTTTATAAAAAAAAGCATCTCCCTTCCATCCGGCCCGCGCATTGATTGCCGGATGCCCTATCTCATTAGGATAATTCCAGGTAAGCGTCATCATTCTTACCCCCCGGGAATATAAACGCTGCAGACGGGCAAGATCCCCTCTGCAGACCCCTCCTTCTTCTACAGTCAGCAACGCGGACATCTTCCCTTCCCCGCTGTTTTTCCCTATATCCCCATAAGAATAAACCGGCGCGATCCTTTCCTTATTGTCTTCCAGCTCCTTATCATACAAATCCGCCATCCCCATCACATCTTCCCATGGGTCATCCGTTTTCCCCAAATCCACAAACAATGCAAAATTCTGCAGCAAAGAATCCCCCTCTTTGAGCTTACGCAGATCCACATGCCCGCCATTCTCCGCCAGCCCTTCCCGGCTCCCCTTCTTTCTCTTCTTATACAGTTCCGAAACCGTATCGCAATGCATATCCACCGTCTTCATATCCATCCTCCTTTTATAAACGGCCAATCCTACCGGAGCGCGGCTGCGACGGCATTCACTTGCCTCGTTGCTCGCGGTAAAAAAACGCTTTCGACACTTCATCAATTGATGTCCGTCTGATGACGGACTTTCCTATAAGGATTCGGGTGTCAAAAGGCCGCCGGATGGGCCTTTTGACACCCGAATCCTTATAGGAGATAAAAGGCCCCCGGCTATATAATATATGCCGGAAGCCTCATCATACGCCACTTAACGGAACAAGATCACCGCTTCGTCGTCTTCCTCGTCCCGCTCATATCCACGCAAGTATCCGAGGGCGCATCCTCGTCAAAAATATAATCTTTCCCCGGAAGGACAGCGTTCAGCAAGATCCCCGTAAGCGCCCCTACCGCAAGCCCCGACAGACGAATCGCCACGCTCCCTAACTGGAACACTACCGCTGCATTGTTGCTGAAATTAATCCCTATCGAAAGGACAAGTATCAATGCCGCGATAATCACATTCCTGCTCTTTGCAAAATCCACTTGGTTTTCCACCACATTACGCACTCCAACTGCGGAGATCATGCCATAAAGCACAAGGGAAACGCCTCCTAACGTTGCGGTAGGCATAGCGGAAATAACTGCCGCTATCTTGGGGGAAAATGAAAACAGCACAGCAAATCCCGCCGCGATGCGGATAACCCTTGGGTCATATACCTTCGTCAGCGATAAAACCCCTGTATTTTCCCCATACGTAGTGTTGGCCGGCGCGCCGAACAAAGACGCGATCATCGTTGCCAGCCCATCCCCGCAAAGCGTCCTGTGCAACCCCGGGTCTTTGATGTAATTCCTTCCTACCGTGGAAGAGATAGCAGACATATCGCCGATATGCTCCACCATCGTTGCAAGGGCGATCGGCATAATCGTAATCACGGAAGTAACGAGCAAAGAAACATCCGGCTCCTGAAAGATTGCAAATACCGTCCGGTCAAAAGAAACCGGAAAGCCGATCCAAGCCGCTTCTTTCACCGGTGTAAAGTCCACATTGCCGGTTATTGCCGCCGCCAGATAGGAACCCACCACTCCAAGAATGATCGGCACAATCTTTATCATACCTTTTCCCCAGATATTGCATATTACCACGATCGCGATAGCCACCAACGCAATCCACCAGTCCGCCTCGCAGTTGTTAATGGCCGACTGGGAAAGATTCAATCCGATCGCTATAATAATCGGCCCTGTGACAATAGGCGGGAAATACTTCATCACCCTTCCTGTTCCAAAAGCTTTGATAAACGCCGCCAAAATCAAATATAATATGCCGGAACAGGCCACGCCAAAACAGGCATATGGAAGCAGCCCGGCTTCCCCATTCGGCGCAATCGCCCAATATCCCGCCAGAAATGCAAAAGACGAGCCTAAAAATGCAGGAACCCTTCCTTTTGCAAGAAAATGGAACAAAAACGTTCCAAGGCCTGCAAACAACAGCGTTGTGGATACGCTTAACCCGGTCAGCGCCGGGACAAGCACCGTAGCCCCGAACATTGCAAACATATGCTGTATCCCCAGAACCAGCATTTTAGGCGTCCCTAACTGTCTGGCGTCAAAAATGCCTTCCTCGCCGATTACAGCCTTTTGATTTTTACTACCCATTCTTATATCCTCCGTATCGTTTATATTCAGAAAATCAAAACCAATGCCTGTATAGAACATCAATCCGATATCCCTACCGTATTATTAGAACAAAATGCCTTCGGCATTGTGTTCAGAAGAACCTCTGGTCCTTCGTCAATTTATGTCCGTCTGACGACGGGATTTCCTATAGGATAAAAAGTGTGCGTCCTGACGCACACTCGCGCCGGAGCGCGGCTGCGACAGCGGCCATATTTCCCTCTTGCGCGCAATACGCATTCCCGGCCCTATCTGCCATCCCGCCAGATCAGGTTCCGCCATAAGGAAATCTCCTCTTCGGTCATAAACCCGCTGGAGGTTCCCATAAACCCTATCTTATAAGACGCAAACAGCATCGCATTCTTCACCGCAAACACCGAATCCCCGGTTTTATTGTAGAAATGGAGGAAACAGGAAAACAAAGCGTTCCCGGCCCCCACCGTATTGACCGTTTTGTGAGTCTTTACGGTATTATAATGGGCAATAATGTTCTTATTTTTATCATATAAAATCAGCCCCAAAGCCCCTTGCCCAAGGATAATGATCCGTGGCCGGTACTTTGCCGCCAAAGATTTTACAAAATCATACGGATCTTCCCTCAGCCAGTCGTCGCTGATGTAAAGTATATCCGCCCCTCTTAAAAAATCTTCATTGTAACATAATTTTTCTTCCGTATATTCCCTGATATTCACAGCAACCGGCTTGCGAAGATCCTTGCCTATCCCCATTAAGGGCCTGCAGAAATTAGCGTTGGACACCACTAACATCTCCGCCCGCCCGGCGCGTTCCCGGAACAGATCCGCGTCATAAGAAGCATCCCTAAGATCCTTAATATCCTCAAAGATCTGCTGCTTCCTGTTCTCATCATAAAATACTACCGCCGCCGGCGTCCCTGCCAGCTTTGGAAGTACATAATCCGTCACCAGGTTTACTTCGCATCCCGGTGGATTGATCAATCCCATACTCTCCCCACGTCCCACCATGGACATGAAATCCACCGAATTCCCAAGCCATTGCAATGCCAACGACTCATTGTAGGCATCCCCGCCCGTACTCATAAAAATAGTATCCGGCCGCCCTGTAATGCCTGCATATTCCACCGGGATTTTGTCCACTTTGACAATCGTCTCCCGCTGCACCACGCCGGCCACTAAAAACTTTCCCATACAATATTCCTCTTTTTCCTATCCCGGCCTTCGTTGTCCCGGTTTATTCTTCCACCGGGACTACCGCCGCCGAAAAATCCCCTTTTTGCGCCTGCCCGATCGCGGCGTCAATAAGCTTAGCAAAATTGCCCCCGGAATTGGTGGCCCCGGAAAGCGTATCCACTTCCGTATCCTTCTGCCCGTCGATTAACTGCTGTACATAGCCCCTGGTATACTTATTTGGATAATTGCCCGTCACCGCCTGCATATTGTGCATATATTCATTATCCCAGGCCTTTATAAAACCGCTGGGATCTTTTGCATTGAATTCTGCGGAAACAATCTTATCATTTTTTACATAAATGCATACATACTCTTTCCACCCATGGGAAAAATCCGCCATTTCCGCCGTATAATACCCATTTTCCATCTTCCCTTCCGATCCGCAGCCTGCCAACGCTGCCAACAAACATAACACGGACAACACTACTGCTGTTTTTCTCATTGTATGACCCTCCTATTTCCTTCTTCTGCAAAATTTCCATCCTTCTATTCTTTATCTCGCTGCCGCCTGCTGTTCCCTATCAACCGACGCGAAGCTTTACGGCTTCTACCAGTTCTTCCAGTTCCCCCGCTTCTTTTAACGACTTAGCCGCCGTTTCCTCCGTCATCCTGGACAGCTCCTGATTCGCACTCGCCACTTCCTGCACCCTTTCGATTTCCTCAGACACTTGGGCCACTGCTTCCTGCTGTTCTTTTACGATCTTTCCGATTCCTCTGGAAATATCCGTGAATTCCTTTGTCACTTCGTGAATCTCCATAAAGGAACCGGCAGTCGTTTCCGCCGCCTTCATCCCTTTATTGATGGAAAGGCTGGTCTGGCCGATAATCTCCACCGTCCGCTGTAGCGCGGACGCCGTCTGTTCCGCCAAAACCCCTATCTGCTGGGCAACAATGCCGAACCCTCTTCCGGCGTCCCCCGCCCTTGCCGCCTCAATGGACGCGTTCAATGACAGCAGGCCCGTCTGGTCGGAAATCTCTTCGATCATATGGCTGATATTGATAATCTCCTGCATATCAGCATAGATATCGTTCATCGCATCCAACATCGTATCCATCTGCTTTTTCCCTACATCAGCCTTTTCTTCCGCCCCTGCCGCAAACTGCTTTACTCTGGATGCGCTCTCATCAATCCGCCCTATTCCGTCCGTTATCAGCCGGATGCTGCCATCCAGCCGCTCCAATGCTTTCTCCTGATCTGCCGCCCCGCCATAAAGACGCTCCGCATAATCCGACACCTCGGACGAATTTCTGCTCACCGCTTTTGATGAAGCATGGATCCGACGCATCGTTTCATTCAAAGAATCCGTAATGCCGCAAAGCGCCTCACGGATTGCCTGGAAATCCCCCCTGAACCCATCCGGTACTTCTTTGGAATAATCCCCTTCCGACAGGCTGCCTAACGAACGCCCCAAATCTTCTATATATGCATCCACATTATCTATCGTCTTCGCCAATGCCTCGGTCAGAATCTGGGCTTCGTCCCCCGTACGCGCAATCGCCACCTCATCCTTTAAGTTCCCCTCAGCCAAAGAGGCCAGGCGGTCCGTCGCCAAAGAAAGGGAATCCGATATCCGGCTGCTTACCCTGCCGCTATATACTACAGCTCCCATTATCAATATGATTCCGAGAACCAGGCTCACAATACCGGTAAACAGCACCGTCCCCATAAAATCACTGTTAGGCGCATCCACGATCAATGTCCAGTTCGTCCCCGCCACCGGTGAATAAGCCGCATAATGATAAATCCCATGCATACGCATCCCGGCAGCTCCCGTCTGGAAATCTGTCATCGCATCCAATAACTGATTATTTTTCTTAGATCCATAGAGATCATAGATATTATTCCGTTCGGACATATTTTCCCCATCCCTGTCCGCAATAATATCCCCTTCTGCATTAATGATATATGCCTCCCCATTGGCTCCTATATTAATATTGCCAAGGACATCGCCAAGCAAATCATATTTATAACTGCCAATCAAATACGCATAATTCTCTTCGCCCTTTTTCATAGCCGCCGCTACGGCAATCTGCCAGATACCGTCCTCGTAAACAGGCTCCCCTATGACAATATTGTTCGTTGACGCGATCTTGGCGTAATATTCCCTCCCTTTAATGGAAGCGGGAGCCTCTTCATCTCCGTAAAGCTTCTGTCCTTCCATGTCGTAAGCCGCCAGCCAGACAAATTCTATCCGGCTTTCCCGCTCATCCAAAACCTCCTGCTTGCCCGATTCATCCACAGTATCGTCTGTCAAGACCTCTTCCAGCATCAGGTTCGCCATCCTGTCTGTCAAAAGATGCAGATTGGAACTGATATTCTGGGATGACACCTTAGCCAGCATCTGCATATTGTCCAGTAAAAGCGTCCTTGTCGTCAACAAATTGCTGATTATCATTGCCGCCGTCAGCAACACGCCAAGCAGCAGCGACACCGACATTACGCAAAAAATAATTTGCTGTTTGATCGTTCTCTTTTTTTCCATCTTGTATCCATTTCCTTCTTAAACATATAATCCACGGCCCTTCGGAAAGGGCTGAACATAATTCTTTTTATTATATAATAAAATATAAAATCTGCACAGGGGGTAAAGTTAATTTTTTAAAGGCATAGTATCTTTTTACCTCAAACTGTATATTCCATTACCTTTTCCTTTTTCAATCGTGTATAATAGAAAAAAAACATTGGAGGCCTTCCTATGAAAGAACAATTATATACGATCCCTTTAAATGATGCCATAAATGCCGATGATGAATGCCCATTTTGCTTTATTGAAAGAAACGTGGAACAGGACTTGCTGGATTTCGTGTTAGGGTCCGGCTCCTCTTATATGGAAAGCGATGTGCGCGAAGCTACTGACCAGGCCGGGTTCTGCCGGAACCATTTCAAAAAAATGTTTGACTACGGCAACACTTTGGGGAACGGCTGGATTTTAAAAACCCATTTTATCCATATCAATCAGGAAATGAAAGCACGGTTCCAGTCCTTTACCCCGCAAAAAACCCCTCTGATGGGGAAATTGAAAAAAAACGCCGGATCAGGGAACCCTATCGGCGTCTGGGTGGACGAGCAGGAAAAATCCTGCTATATATGCAAACGTTTTGCGGACACTTATGACCGTTATCTGGACACATTCTTTGTAATGTATAAAAAGGACGGGGAATTCCGCAGCCGCATACAATCCGGAAAAGGGTTCTGCCTTCCTCATTTTGGGGATTTATGCACGGCGGCGGAAACAAAACTGAACGATAAAGAGAAATCCGAATTCTATCCTACGATTTTTTCGCTGATGGAAAAAAATATGCAGCGGCTTTCCGACGACGTAGCATGGCTGGTAGAAAAATTCGATTACCGCAACCATGCCGCGGATTGGAAAAACTCCAAAGACGCAGTGCAAAGAGGAATGCAGAAATTAGCCGGAGGCTACCCTGCCGACGACCCCTATAAAATGAAATAATGAAGGAATCTTTTCATACAATCCGGGCGTCAAAAAGGCTCATCGGAATGTCCCGTGCAATAGAGTGCGTACAAACCTAGTGCGCCATCTGCCAGGCGGGGCCGCCGGATGGGCCTTTTGACGCCCCAATCTTAATACTGATATTTTTTTTGTTTGATCTTAAGAAAAAGCGCCGCAACGGTCACCGCCATTATTTCTGCCGCCACAATGGAAACCCAGATCCCGTCCACTTTCCAGAATATGGGAAAAATCAAAACGGCCAATATCTGGAATACCAAAGTCCTCATAAAAGAAATTGCGGCGGAAACCAGCCCGTCATTTAAAGCCGTAAAAAAGGACGAACCCAAAATCGCAAACCCTGCAAAAAGGAATGAAAAAGAGAAAATCCCAAAAGCCCGGACGGTCAGGCCAAACAACCCTTCATCATAGCCTACAAATATCCGGGCGAGAGGCTCCGTCAACAAATAGGCCGCCGCAAACATGACTGCCGCAAATACTCCCATCAGCATAAGGCTCCTTTTTAAAAGGCCTTTTAGTTCGTTGCTGTCCCCCGCACCGTAATGATAACTGATCACCGGGGCCGTTCCCACCGAATAACCGATGAAAACCGCCTGGAATACCAGGCTGACATACATCAGGACTCCATAAGCCGCTATGCCGTCTTCCCCGGCATATTTCAACAATTGCACATTGTAAAGCATACTGACTACGGACATGGAGATATTGCTCATCAGTTCCGATGAGCCATTTATGCAGGCCTTTGCAAGGATTTGCCCGTTAAACTCCGCTTTTCCAAGCCTTAAAAGGCTGCTGTTAGGCCCAAGGAAATAGAGGACAGGAATGACCCCTCCTACAAACTGGCTGATCGCCGTCGCTGCGGCCGCACCTTCCAGGCCCCATCCAAATACCGCCACAAATAAAGCGTCCAATACCATATTCGTTACTCCCGCCGCAATCGTTACGGCAAGGCCAAGGCCCGGTTTTCCCGCCGTGGAAAACAGGCATTGGAATTCATATTGAAGAATATAGGCGGGAATCGCTATAAGGATAATGCGTCCATAAATGATGCTGTCTTCCAGAAGCTGCCCTCCCGCGCCAAGCAAAACGGCTAACGGCCTGATAAACAAGATACCTGCAGCCGCAAGCCCCATCCCACAGGCGGCGGATGTATAGACAATAAGGGAAAACTGGCTGTTTGCTTTTTCCGTTTTCCCCTCCCCCATCGTCTTCGCAATGAGGGCTCCGCCTCCTGTCCCGAACATGAAGCCGGCGGAACCTAATATCATCAAAAACGGCATAATAAAATTGACCGCAGTAAACGAGGTCTTGCCAACAAAGTTCGATACAAAAAAGCCATCGACCACTCCATAAACGGAAGTAAACACCAACATAATCACAGACGGCCAAGTAAACCGCAGCAGTTTTTTATAATTAAAATGATCTGACAATTGAATCTTCTTTTTCATAACTCCTCCGCCTTTTTCTTTAAATCCATTAAAAATTGCTCCGTGAACCTAAGATAAGCTTTCATATCCTCTTCCGTCCAGGATTCAAAAATATCGTTCTCCATTTCTATAATACGTAATACTGTTTTTCTCGCTAAATCTTTCCCCGCATCCGTCAGGCAGACATTCTTCGCTTTTGCCCCGGCGCTTTCCAGATACAATACGCCTTCCTTCTCCAACTTCCTGACTGCCGAGTTCACAGTCTGCTTACTCAAGCCGGAATAACGGCAGATTTCCTGCAGCAGGCGGCTGTCCCCCCGGTCGCAGACAGCGTAAAGGACCCTCATTGCGCTGTCCGAAAGCCCCATCTTTAAGGAAATCTCATGATAAACCGCTTCCGTTTCCCCAAACAGATAATTATACCTTTTTAATTTTTTGAAATCGCTCCTGCTCATGACATTGCCTCCTTTAGTACGAAATCGTACAGATGCCATTGTAGTACGAAATCATACTTATGTCAAGCACAGAATTATGCTTATCTGCATTCGCACATAAATCCTATCGCAAAATATCATTTTTTAACAGTATCATGTGGATATTAAAAACGCCGATAGGCTCAGAATCCGTAAAAGGACATAGAACATGATAAGCACGGGCATGGCAGCTTCCAAATCAAAGACCCTTCTGCAAGCAACGGGGTATCAGGATTGCAGCGCCGCCAAACAGCGGGGTATTTGGCCCTCGCTTAACGATACGTCAGTTTTTTCAGCATGTCAAGATATGCCTTTATTTCCTCATTCATCATATCCGGATGAAAGGAATTCTCTAAAAAACGGTCTTCCATCAGCCCCCTCAACGTATATTGGATCATGGCATTCAGCCTTCGCACATCCACCCCGGGCTTAAACCGCGCCATGTCCGCCCGTTTCATAAAAGCCGCCTCCGCTTCCGGAAGAGCATTCCTCTTTTCTTCCGTAGCATATAACGCTTCTTTTACATCCTCATAGCGGATGCTGTCTAAAAACAACTGCATATAAGGATAGTTTTTTAACACCTGCATCTTGGCGTTTTCACGCTTCCTGACCAACTCAAAAAAATCATCTTCCCCCCCGCCCATACAGCCGGACAGCTCCAGCAGCATAAAACGCACACTGTAATCATATAAAAACGTATACAGCCCTAATTTATTCACAAAATAATGGAACAGGAGCCCTTTGCTGATCCCTGCCTCGGCCACAATATCATCCGTGCTCGCATGACGGTAGCCGTTCAATGCAAATACTTTTAAGGACGCATTGATCATCCTGTCCTGTTTTTCTTTTTTTAAGTCAAAAAATTTTTCATTCATATGTTTTCCTCAAAACATTTTATCTTTCAATCTATTTGTATTTATAGTTTCCTTCTTTGGAAATCCAGATATTGACTTTATGAGTCAGACTTTAATATAACATATTTGACACATGCGTACAAGAAAGAATTCCAAAAATAAATAGATATTTTTATACATAATCTCTTTTCAATTTGAGAAAATAGTATTAATATATTCCTATAACTGTGAAATTGAAAGGAGTACATGTATGGCTAAAAAGTTCGGTAAATTTTTATTGTTTACTGCATTCGCCGGGGCAGCCGCAGCAGGCGCTTATTATTATTTGCAGAATAAGAATTCTTCTTATCCGGAAGATTTGGATGACGATGATGATTATGACAGCTTCAGCAGCGATTTGGATGATGACGCGGAGGACGATGACAGCTCCCGCAATTATGTAGCCCTTGATCTGGAAAAAGCTGAAAACGCAGTTTCCAATGCGGCAGGCACAGCAGAAGACGCTGCAAAAACAGCGGCGGAAACTCTAAAAGATACCGCAAAGACAACTGCGGAAGCTATAAAAGACGCCGCAAAGACGGCAAAGGAAGCTGCAAAGGATGTTGCCGAAACGACAGAAGCAAAAGTAGAAGAGTTTTTCGACGACGATGACGATGACAATTCCGCCAATTCTATCTAACCCCAATGCCGCTGCTTGCCGCGGGGTATTTGTTTCCCGCAGGCAGCAAGGAAAACGTCTGTGTTTAAGGGTTGCATGGGACATTCTCGTTCCCTATGCAGCTCTTATTTTTTATTTCATAGTATTCGGGTGTCAAAAGCCCATCCGGCGGCCCCGTCTGGCAGATGGCACACTAGATTTGTGCAAACGGCTTTTGCACGATGGAGAGGAGACTCTAAAATCGTGGAAGCCTCTGCTGAACACGATTTTTGCTTTCCGAGGCTCATCGGAATGTCCCGTGCAACAGAGTGCGCACAAATCTTTTGTGCCATCTGCCAGACGGGGCTGCCGGATGGGCTTTTTGACGCCCGAATCTTCATAGGAAAGGCCTTAAAATGTTCATCCGGCTCCCCAGACATCGCGCAGCCGCCTAAGCCCTTCTGCAATCTGCTCTTTTTCAAGAGACGCATAACCCATTATCACGGTATCCGCCTTCCACTGAGGGGCGATCTCCCCCACGCAGAATTCAGAAAGCCCGTACACCCTTACCCCTGCGTCTGCCGCCGCCTTTGTCAGCTCCCATTCCTTCCTGCCTGACCGATCCTGTAAAAGGATATGAAGCCCCGCATCAGCGCCGGAAATCACAAAGTTTTTTTCCATGCCTTTCAGCCCGTTTAACAACAAATCGTGTTTTTCCCTGTAAATCTTCCGCATCCTGTTAAGATGCCGTTCAAAATGCCCCTTCCCTATAAACTCATTCAAAATCCTTTGGTCTATCCGGGAAACCGTATTGGAGTAAAAGGAACACCTTTCTTCATGAATCTGCAGCAAAGGCAATGGAAGGACCATATAGCCGATGCGGATAGCCGGCGCAATCGATTTGGAAAAAGTCCCGATGTAAATTACCTTCCCCGCCCTGTCGGAAGCCTGCAGGGATGGCACCGGTTTCCCTTTAAACCTGAATTCGCTGTCATAATCATCCTCTATCAGATAACGGCCTTCCCCTTCCCCCGCCCACTTTAACAGTTCCATCCTGCGTCCTATCGGCATGACAATCCCCGTCGGATATTGATGGGAAGGCATCACGTAAGCCACATCCGCCCCGCTCTCATAAAGCCCCCTGGCGCTCATTCCGCTATCGTCCATAGCAATGGAACAGATCCGGTATGCAAATGAATCAAAAATCCGGTATGCCCTTCGGTAAGTGGGATTTTCCATAGCAATTTTTACATGCCTGCCCAGGATTTTTTCCAACAGCATAAGAAGATAATCGTTCCCCGCCCCTACGATGATCTGTTCCGGCAGGCAATTCACCCCTCTGGAATTATGAAGATAATGGGCAATCGTTTCCCTAAGGGCATAATCCCCTTTTGGGGAGCCGGAAATGAAAATATCGCTGTTGGCATCCACCAGGATATTTTTAGTAATTTTTTTCCAGGTCGCATAAGGGAAAGCCGACATATCGATCGTATTGGGGGAAAAATCATAGACAATCCCTCTTTTTTCCTTTTTTTCCGTCTCCCTCCATATCTCCCGGACATCCTTCTCTTCGCCCAGATTAAAAAGCCCTTCCGCCTGGCAGACAAAATGCCCCCTGTATGGCCTTGCCTCAATATATCCTTCGGATAAAAGCTGTCCATAAGCAAGTTCCACGGTACTCCTCGACACCTGAAGAAACTCTGCCAGAGAACGGACAGAGGGAAGCCTCTCCCCCTGAAGAAACTTCCCTTCCCTTATTTCTTGTTTAATATGCAAATAAATTTGTTCATATAAATGTTTCCCGGCGTCATGGCGCAGGGCAATTGTCAAATCATTCATCCCTGTCCACCGCTTCCGGCCGCATTCTTCATCTTAATCTGCTTCATAATCTGATCCCGTAGCGCACGGGCCCTATCCTTCATCCTGGCGTTGGCGTTAGGCGACGTGATGACGCCGCCGATTAACTTGGCAGCCACATCGAACTGTTCAAACTTCATTGCCGTAACGGCGATCACATAGTCGACCGTAGACTCATCCATGCCGCACATCGGAAAACTTTCCGACTGTCTCGCCGTAAGGAAACCGTCCAACGCGCTTTTTAGGAATTCCTTTTCTTCTTCGTCTATCTTCTTTTTCTTATCCGCATATCCCTCTTCCGATTTATCTAGGTGTTCGCCTTTCCCTCTCAAAAGCCATGCCGTCTTTAAACAGATGTATGCTTTCTCGCTCGGCTTTGCCAACTTTACTATCGCGTTGGCCAAAGCCAGTTTATACCGCTCCAGCGCCTCGTCATACGTATACGTTTCCCTTTTATCCTCATCCCTTGGACGGAAATTAGCCGAAATCTTTTCTTTAATAAACTTCGCCTGCGGCAACGTCAAAAACTTGAAATAACGGCTTAATGCAGCATAGCCGCAGCGCGGGCATAAGATCACATCATATTTCAGCGTATCCATATGCTCATACTTCGGACGCAGATCCATATCGCTGCCAATCAGCCTTACCCGCCCTACTTTTACTGTTTTTACCTTAAACTCTTTATCGCAGATAGGACATGTATGCGACTTATTAAATAAAAAATCCTGCTCATGAAACGTAGGAAGCGCCGCCTTTGCATCCGCTTCCTTTTTATCATCCGCCTTGGGCTTCTCATATAAATCCATATTTTCCAAGGCTCCCAGCCCAAACCGGCTCAATCCAGATAACAATCCTGCCATATTTTAAACCTCCAAAACCGCATTCTTTCCTTCCGTTCCTTCTTCCGCATACGATGGCCCAGGCCATGCCCGGCCCTGACGGCTGCCGCATAGGGCCAATGCCCCTCCTCCTGCTGCAGGTAAACTGTTATTTAGGCAATACATAAGAACTTTTCAATGATACAATCCTGTTAAAGACAAGTGCACCCTCTTTGGAGTCCTTACAATCCACGCAGAAATACCCCTGGCGGACAAATTGGAAGCTGTCGTATTCTTTTGCATCTGCAAGCCCCGGCTCAAGATAGCAGTCCTTTAATACTGTCAGGGAGTTGGGGTTCAGATTTAATGAACCGTCCTCATTATATACCCCCTTCTCTTCATCAATAATATTCTCATACAGTCTGACTTCCGCCTTCACTGCCTGCAAAGCAGGCACCCAATGTATCGTGCCTTTTACCTTCCTCCCCGTAAACCCGGTCCCGCATTTTGTTTCCGGGTCATACGTACAGTGGACCTCAATCACTTTCCCGTCCTCATCCTTTATACATCCTGTACATTTTACAAAATAGGCGTTCATCAGCCTTACTTCATTGCCCGGATACAACCGGAAATATTTTTTAGGAGGTTCTTCCATAAAGTCTTCCCTGTCGATATATAATTCCCTTCCAAACGGTACTTCCCGGGTACCCATGGAATCGTTCTCCATATTATTGGCTACCGTCAGCATCTCCGTCTGCCCTTCCGGGTAATTATCAATAATCAGTTTTACCGGGTCAAGAACCGCCATCATCCTGGGCCTTTTCAACTTCAAATCTTCCCGGATACAATATTCCAGCATGGCATAGTCTACGGAGGAATTGCTTTTGGATACACCGCATAAGTCAACAAACATTTTAATTGATTCCGGCGTAAACCCCCTTCTCCTCAATGCGGCTATCGATACAAGCCTGGGATCATCCCAGCCATCCACAATGCCGTCTTCCACCAGCTTTTTAATATATCTTTTCCCTGTCACCACATTTGTCAGATACAGTTTTGCAAATTCAATCTGCCTGGGCGGGTTAGGATATTCCAGTTCCCTTACAACCCATTCATAGAGCGGCCTATGGTCTTCAAACTCCAACGTACAAATAGAATGGGTAATCCCTTCAATAGCGTCTTCAATCGGATGGGCAAAATCATACATGGGATAAATGCACCACCTTTCCCCTGTATTATGGTGCGCCATGTGTGCCACCCGGTATAGGATCGGGTCACGCATATTGATATTCGGCGACTTCATATCAATCTTCGCACGGAGTACTTTTTCCCCATCCTGATAAACGCCGTTTTTCATCTCTTCAAACAGTTTCAGGTTTTCTTCTATGCTTCTGCCCCGGTTCGGATCATCCCTTCCCGGCTCCGTCAACGTCCCCCTGTATTCCTTCATCTGCTCCGCCGTCAGATCCGATACATACGCTTTCCCTTTCCTGATCAGTTTCACGGCCCCTTCATACATCTGTTCAAAATAATCGGAAGCAAAAAACAGCCGGTCTTCCCAGTCGGCCCCCAACCATTCGATATCCTCTTTTATTGATTCTACAAACTCCGTCTTTTCTTTCGTCGGGTTCGTATCGTCAAAACGCATATTAAACTGCCCGTTATACTGCTTTGCTAATCCGTAATTGAGCAAAATGCTCTTCGCATGGCCGATATGCAGATATCCGTTAGGTTCCGGCGGAAACCTGGTGTGTACCCTGTCATAGATGCCTTCCGCGAGATCCTTGTCGATCATCTGCTCTATAAAATTTCTGGAAACCGTCTCTTTTTCCCCTTCTTGAAGCTGTCCGTTTTCTGTATTTACCATCTCACTCATAAAATATGCCCGTTGTGATTCATGCCTCCGTTTATACGGGACTACCTCCTCAAATCTATTAATCTGACAATCAATACTAATCAATTAATAATTATACTATCATAAAAAATATAAATAATAAAGATTAATTTTTTCATCGGCAAAACTTCGACGCTTTACGAAGGACCTTCTTCGGGCGTCAAAAGGCCCATCCGGCGGCCCCGTCTGGCAGATGGCACAAAAATAGCCATCAGGCTTCCCACCCAATGGCTATTACACATCATCTTGTTGTATGGACTTTTCCAACAGTTTGCTGAAATGCCGGTAGCTTCGCAAGAACTCGGGCAAAGCCCTCATTTCAGCATCCGAAAAAGATTCCATCAATCCTGCAACTTCATTTATATAAATCACTTTGGCTTTTACGACACTGTCGCAAAGCAGCTCATCTACCGAACAACCAAGAATATTCGCTATATCTACAATTTTTTCCAAACTCACCTTTGTCTTTGCATTTTCAATATTGCTAATATGCTGAGTTGATAAATCCGCCGCCGATGCCAACTCTGCCTGCGACATTCTCGCTTTATCCCTCCGCGCCTTTACCCTTGCCCCCAATTTCACGTAATCAACCGGCATTCTTATCACCATTATCCTTTGTACCGCAAATCCTAAAATTACCAATATTTGTAAATATTGCATTAATTGTATAAAATTTGATACAAAAATGGAATCAACTAAGCAAATAGTCTATTCCCCTGGTTTATCTTGCCGTTTTCTTCTGTCAGGAACTTTTCCCTATATCATGTAAAGCCGCATCATGAACGCATCGTAAAATCAAGCCTGGAGCTTCCTTATTCATCCACACTGTAATTGGGCGCTTCTTTTGTTATATGGATGTCATGGGGATGGCTTTCTTTCAAGGATGCAGCCGAAATCTTCATAAACCTTCCATTCTGCTTCAATTCCTCAATTGTCCGGGTACCACAATAACCCATACCGGAACGCAGGCCTCCCATCAACTGGAATACCGTATCTTCCACCGTCCCTTTATAGGCCACTCGTCCTTCCACTCCTTCCGGTACAAGCTTTTTGGCGTCCGCCTGGAAATAACGGTCTTTGCTGCCGTTTTCCATTGCCGCAATAGACCCCATGCCGCGGTAAACTTTATATTTCCTCCCCTGATACAGTTCGTAAGTTCCCGGGCTTTCATCGCAGCCTGCAAACATGCTCCCCATCATGCATACATTGCCTCCGGCAGCAATCGCCTTCGTCATATCGCCGGAATATTTTATCCCGCCGTCTGCAATCACCGGTATGCCATATTCCTTAGCCACCGCATAGGAATCCATGATCGCCGTGATCTGCGGCACTCCAATGCCCGCCACCACACGCGTCGTACAGATGGAGCCGGGGCCTATTCCAACTTTTACCGCGTCCGCCCCTGCTTCTATTAAATCCCGGGTCCCTTCTCCCGTCGCCACATTTCCCGCAATCACTTGTACATCCTGGTATTTTTCTTTAATCATCCTTAAACAATGAAGCACGTTTTCCGAATGCCCATGGGCGGAATCCAATACGATCACATCCACTTTTGCGTCCACCAAGGCTCCTACACGGTCAAGCACATTCGCCGTAATGCCTACCCCTGCCCCGCAAAGCAGCCTTCCTTGCCCGTCCTTTGCGGAAAGCGGATATTTTATTGTCTTTTCGATATCCTTAATCGTAATCAGCCCGGTCAGATTATAGTTTTCATCCACAATAGGAAGTTTCTCTTTTCTTGCCTTTGCCAGGATCTGCTTTGCATCCTCCAGGGTAATCCCTTCCCGCGCAGTAATCAACCCCTCGGAAGTCATCGACTCTTTGATTTTCTTCGTAAAATCCGTTTCAAATTTTAAATCCCTGTTGGTGATGATCCCTACCAGCTTCCGCCCTTCCGTGATCGGCACTCCTGAAATGCGGAACTTCGCCATCAAAGCATCCGCATCCTTTAAAGTATGCTCCGGGCTTAAAGAAAACGGATCCGTAATAACGCCGTTTTCCGAACGTTTTACTTTATCCACTTCCTCCGCCTGGTCTTCAATCGACATGTTCTTATGGATGATCCCTATGCCCCCCTGTCTCGCCATGGCAATAGCCATCCTGTGTTCCGTAACCGTATCCATCCCTGCGCTCATCATCGGGATATTCAGTTTGATTTTTTTTGTCAGCCATGTTGTCAAGTCTACCTGATTGGGAATTACTTTAGAATAGCCCGGCACCAACAGCACGTCGTCAAAAGTAATCCCTTCGCCAATTATCTGACCCATCTTCTTATCCTCCTATTGTGTCCTATATGCCGCCCCTTCCGGAAAATGGCAGCATTTTCTATGTTTCAGCCGTCCAATTTATAAATGAATAGTGATGTAAGTTTGAAAAAGTTTATCAAACTTACATCACTATGTCAATCCGTAAATACCTTTCTCGGCGCAATATTTTTCATTGCCTTTACCATATCCATGCTGGGTTCCAAAATGACCTTGATCCCGCCGTCATAATACATGGCATACCTTTTATCCGGCTGGCCTTCCACCCCGGAACTATAATCTAACGTTTTCACCGTCCTGTTCTTATATTCATCCAAATGCCACGATTTGATGGGTGCAAGGATTTCCATGCTGTCTATCTCATATTTCGTCACGTTTTTCCTCTTCGTCTTAGCCATCACCTTATCAATCGTAATCTCCTTATCCAGATAAAGATATTCATACTCCAGATCGGAATTCATATAAACAAAATAAGCCGCTACGGCCATTCCTAAGCCGATCAGCATTGCCGGCCAGATAAAAAGGCAGAAACCTACAAACAAAAAGACTACTGCCATCGCTATCGTCAACATTCTAAGAAACAGCATCCCCGTGCTTGTCTTTTTCTTTACAAGGCATTCCACGTATGTTTCGCTCATCATATTCTTTACCACCTTATCCCTGATTATGTGATTTCATTCATGTCCGCCGGATAAACCTTTTGACGCCTGAATCCTATTAAAATAAAAAAGCGCGTCCCTTTGGAAGACTTTTGTATAATAGGATTATCATATTATAAATCGCACAAACTTTCAAGGGGCAATTGGCTAAAAACGGCAGCCGTTTTGATTCCTTTTATTCTTTTTTTACAATATTTCTTTCCCTGTTCATTGACACTTAATTTTTTTACGGCTATGATGGACTATAATGATCGGGGGCAAATCCCCGCTTGAAAATATCGCCTGACAGGACTGCCGTCTATCGGCGGGTCCTTACACAGGATACGGAGCGCATTGTACTAAGTGAACTTATTCTCTTACCATGCATTATGCTAATGCCCGGATTCGCGGGTTGAGCAGGAATGGAGGATTACTATGGCCATGAGGGACGAAGTAAAAGAACAGCAGCAAAAATTAAAAGGAAAGACTTTCCGTGAAAAACTAGGATATTTCTGGGATTATTATAAAATACATACCATAGTTGGCCTGTTTGTCATTTTTACGGCAGGGATTTTCATTAAGGATATGATAAGCAGTAAAGATACGGCTTTTTCCGCCGTTATCTTAAATTCCTACGGTTTTGAAACACAGGAAAGTTTTCAGGAAGATTTTGCGGCCTATGCCGGCATCGATACGGACGATTACCACTGCATGATCGATACATCTTCCACATTTTCCCTTACTTCCATGACCCAGCTTGACTTTGCCTTCTCCCAGCGCATCGCCGCTCAGGTGCAGACAAACGCCTTGGACGCTTTCGTCAGCGATCCCTCGGTTTTCCAGCATTATGCGGAAGCAATGATGTTCCTGAACCTGCGGGAAGTCCTTTCCGAACAAGAATATAAAAAGTACGAGCCTTATTTTTACTATATCGACGCCGCCGTTATAGAAGAAAAAAATACAATGGATGAAAACGTCCCCTTAGAAGGGCAGGCAAAATCCCCCTCCGGCCCGGAAGATCCCGCAGGCCCCGCTGCCATGGAAGAGCCGGTGCCAGTGGGCGTCTATCTGAAGGATTCCGCAAAGCTTGCCGAATGGAAATGCTATGCCGGCATAGACGCAACTCCCATCTTCGGCTTCGTAAACACTTCAAACCGTGCGGATCTTAGCCGCCTTTTCCTTCAATACCTGACCGCGAACTAATTTGGGCAAGCGACCTTCGGCTTCAGGATCTTTATGAGGGCTTTTGAATGTTCAATAAATTTCGATACTGCCAAACCGAATATCCGGCCGCGTTTCCATGCCAACCGTTTCTAAGAAAAGCCCAAACACTGCAGCCGGCAGCGCTTTACCCAGATACCGTATGTATTGGGGAGTAGGTTTCCCGGCAGGAAAAATAAGGAATGGCAGAAAACGTGTCCGCATTGTCCCCAGAATCACCATAACAACTACAATAATCTGCTCTGCCAGGCTCATTCCGGACCGCCCTCCATCGGTTTTCTTAAAACAGTCAGCGCTGCAAGGATTGCGGCCATTGCCGGGATAATAAAATGATCCTCCCCAAAAACATTTCTAATATTGTCTTATGGATGCCGCCCTTTAGCAAACATTTCTTACAACTGCAGCTCTACAAATATCTTGTAGATCGCCCGGATCGCATTTTCAAAATCATCATCAGAAACACCGATAATAATATTCAGTTCGCTGGAACCCTGGTCGATCATCCTTACATTAACGTTCGCATGAGCCAATGCGGAGAATATCCTTCCCGCAGTCCCTCTCGTGGACTTCATCCCCCGCCCCACTACAGCGATCAGGGCCAGATCCGATTCAATATCAATGGTATCCGGATCCGCCAGTCTATGAATTGCGGAAACCACCTTCTGTTCTTTATCCATAAACTCATCCTGATGGACGAAAACCGTCATTGTATCGATGCCGGACGGCACATGTTCAAAAGAAATCCCATAATCCTCAAAAGCCTGGAGGACTTTTCTTCCAAACCCAATCTCTGCGTTCATCATATCCTTCTCAATATTGACCGAACAAAATCCTTTTTTCCCGGCAATACCCGTAATCACATACTTGGATTTCTGGCAGGTGCTTTCCACAATCCATGTGCCTCTTGCCTCAGGACAATTAGTGTTACGGATATTGATCGGGATCCCTTCCCTCCTGACCGGGAAAATCGCATCCTCATGCAGGACAGTAGCCCCCATATAAGAAAGCTCCCGCAATTCCCGGTACGTAATATTTTCGATTCCCGGAGGATTATCTATGATCCTGGGATCCGCCAGCAGGAAACCGGATACATCCGTCCAATTCTCATATACATCCGCCTTGACCGCTCTCGATACGATAGATCCTGTAATATCGGAACCGCCTCTGGAAAAAGTCTTCACCCTTCCATCTTCATAAGCCCCGTAAAACCCAGGCACAACCGCCCGTTCCGTCCGGCTTAAACGCTCCGCCAGGACTTTGTTTGTTTTTTCCGATTCAAATTCCCCCTGTTCATCGAAGAAAATCACCGTTGCCGCATCAATAAATTCATATCCCAAATAAGCCGCCATTATAATGCCGTTCAGATATTCCCCCCGGGACGCCGCATAATCCGCCCCTTCTTTTTTCCGGAAGTTTTTCTCTATCGTTTTGAATTCATCCTCCAAAGACAGCTCCAGCTTCAAGCCGCCTATAATCTCCTCATAGCGTTCCTTTATGCTTTTTAAATCCTCTTTAAATTCTTCCCCTGCTTCCGCCTTTGCATAGCAGCTATAAAGCATATCCGTAACTTTTGTGTCCTTATCGTAACGCTTTCCCGGCGCCGAAGGGACCACATATCTTCTTTCCGCATCGCTGCGGATAATGTCTCCTGCTTTCCTGAACTGTTCTGCGCTGGCCAAGGAACTGCCGCCGAACTTTACTACTTTTTTCATAATATTTTCTCCGTTCTGTTTTCTACTCTTATACTTAAACTATGATTGCCGCCCACTCCTTGACAGACAAAACCCCGTCCGGAAATATTATTTACAGACCGCACAAAAAAGTCTGGGCAAATCACTTTTGACGTCCGGTGGTAAAAAAATGTTCCATCAATTGATAGCCCTGATCCACATAATTCCCGCTGTCCTTTCCCGACTTTTCATTATAATCCCGGTTTCCGGCCAAAGGCGCCGTACTGTCATATAACATATAGGGAACGCTGTCCGCAGTATGCGTCCGTACCCTTATGGGGGTTGGATGATCCGGCAATACTAACAGCCGGTAATCCACCCCTTCCTTATCCAAACGCTCCGTCAAAAGCTTCAACACCCTGCGATCCAAATACTCAATGGCCCGCACTTTTTTTTCCACGCTTCCCTGATGCCCCATCTCATCGGGGGCTTCCACATGGACATAGGCAAAGTCATACCCATCTTCCAAAAGGGCCTTCAAAGCCGCCTGCGCTTTACCTTCATAATTTGTATCCAGGCCGCCGTTAGCTCCTTCCACCTGACAGACGCCCATCCCCGCTCCGGCCGCGATCCCTTTTAACAAATCCACCGCCGAGATCATCATTCCACGTTTTCCTGTTTTTTCCTCAAAGGAATCCAATTTGGGCTTCGTCCCTGCCCCCCAGAACCAGCAGCAGTTAGCGGGATTGAGTCCAAGTTTTTTCCTCTCTTGGTTAAGCGGGTGGTTTACCAGAATATCATAACTTTTTTTCATCATTTCTTTTAAAACCGTATCTACAGGAAGATATGGGCCTATTACCTGACCTAACACATCATGGGGAGGCGTCAGATCCACCGCTTCCCCGTTTTCCCAAATCAGGCAGTGACGATAGCTTGTTCCCGTATAAAAATGATACCCCTCTGTTTCTAATTCCTTCTTAACCGCCTCCAACAAGACTGCGCAGTCCTCCGTACTGATTTCGCCGGAGCTATGATCGAGAATCCTTTTCTCCTCAAACAACGGTTCCTCTTCCGAAATGGTAACAATATTACAACGCAAAGCAACATCCGTCTCCTTCATCGGCGCTCCTATGCTAAGCGCTTCCAGCGGCGAACGTCCGGAATAATAAATTTTCGGATCATAACCAAGCACTGCCAGATTCGCCGTATCCGATCCCGGTTTCATCCCGTCCGGTATGGTATGCACCATCCCAATCTCCGCCATCTTACTCAGCCTATCCATCTCCGGCGTGGACGCGTATGCCAAAGGCGTCCGGTTTCCCAACGCCTCTATCTCCTCATCCGCCATTCCATCGCCCAACACAACAATATATTTCATCTCAATCTCCATTCCGGAGCGTTTATGCGACGAAACTGCTCAGGGCTATTTGTGACGCTCCGGCACAAATCCTGATGAAGAATGCCGTTTTTTAGGTATTCTTCGGTGTAAAAAACGTCTTTTTCACGATTTTTGCTTTCCGAGGCTCATCGGAATGTTCCGTGCAACAGAGTGCGCACAAATTTTTTGTGCCATCTGCCAGGCGGGGCCGCACGGAGGGTTTTATTTCATAGGAAAGCATTTTCCTTCTAACTTTCCAGCCGTATCCTGTTGATCACGCATCCCAGCTTCTGTGCTTTTTCTTTAAACTCCCTCTCGCTCATTTCTTCCGTAATAAACGCATATTCATCTTTCACATCGGCCACTACTACCCGGATCAGGCCAAAGATATCCACCGCTTCTTTTTCAAGCGCCGCCTTCGTCCTTACAAAAAACCGGTGTTTGATATGCTCTACGTTCGCCTGTTTTACATCTTCGTCGTCCCAGAAACACATAATTGTTTTTCCGATGTGCCTTGCACAGTCCACCACATCCGAAACCACTGCGCTTGCCGTAGGCAGCTTGCCGGCCCCCCTTCCGTAATACATCGAATCCCCCAGCATATTGCCATGGACAAATACCGCATTAAACACTCCGCTTACGCTATAAAGCGGATGGCTTACCGGGATCATAAACGGCGCCACCATTGCATAAAAACTGCCGTCCTCACACTCCCTGCTCATAGCTAACAACTTAATGGAACGTTCCAGCGCCCGCGCATAAACAAAATCGGCTGCGGTAATCTTAGTAATCCCTTCCGTGTATATATCCTCATACTTTACGTTTTTCCCTGTCATCAAAGAAGAAAGGATCGCTATCTTACGGCAAGCATCATGCCCTTCCACATCCGCTTCCGGGTTGCGCTCCGCATATCCCTTCTCCTGCGCTTCCTTCAGCACTTCCTCAAACCCGGCGCCTTCCGCCGCCATCTTAGATAAAATATAGTTTGTGGTTCCATTCAATATGCCTGTAATCCCGTCAATCTTTTCCGCAGTCAACGAGTAATTAATCGGCCGGATGATCGGGATCCCTCCTCCCACGCTGGCTTCAAACAGATAATTGCATTTATGCTCTTTCGCCAGACGGATCAATTCCGGGCCATGGTTTGCCACCAGTTCCTTGTTGGAAGTACAAACGCTCTTCCCCATCAGCAAGGCTCTTTTTGAGAATTCATAGGCCGGATGGATGCCTCCCATCGTCTCACAGATTACCTGGACCTCCGGGTCATTCATAATGATTTCCACATCATGCACTACTTTATTTTCATAAGGATCCCCGGGGAAATCCCGCAAATCAAGAATATACTTGATATTCAGCTTTTCCCCCGACTTTTTGTTAATTTCCTCCTTGTTCTTTTCAATAACCTCCACAACGCCGCTTCCCACTGTTCCATATCCCAGCACTGCCACATTTATCATTTTATGCATCCTCCTATCCATGCCGCCCTGCGGCCTATTTTCTATTTCTTTCACTGCGTCTTTCCCGGACAGGCGCCATCTTTTTCCCATCCGGCTTTGCAGCCCATTTACTCCTTTGCCAGTACCTTCACATAATGCACGCCCGTTTGCTGCTCCAAAAGCTCCAGCATCCGCGACATATCCCCCGTTGCCGGCAATACCTGCACACTGAGGCTAAGCGATGCGATCCCGTTGATCGGGATGCTCTGATGAATCGTCAATATATTCGCCTTATAATCCGCAATCACCTTCAGCACATCCGACAAAAGCCCCGGTTCGTCATTCATCTGAAGCGTAAAGGTAATCGTCGTTCCCTGGGAATTGTCATGAAATGGGAAAATATCGTCCTTATATTTATAAAAGGAACTCCGGCTCATGCCCAGCTTTTCTGCCGCCTCATGAACGCTCGCCGCCTTACCGGTCTCCAAAAGGCGCTTGGCCTCCACGACTTTCAGCAACACTTCAGGCACCGCTTTCTTCCTTACAACAAAATAATTGCCCGTTGAATCCATGCAAAACACCTACAATTCTTTCCTTTCCTTGTTTCCCTGATGCGTACATCTGTATGCCACCGATGGATATTGTAGCACAACACAAGATACATGGCAACAAAAAAATAAAAATAAGATAGGCCTTTCGACATCCGGATCCTATGATATAAAAAAATACCTTCTGACACCTGAATCTTATCAAAACAAATGTTGGGCAATAGAAAGAATTTATGGTAAGATGAAAGCAGAAGTTTTAGGGCTTTCATTTGGCTCAGCCAAGCAATGATCAAAACAGATCTCCTTATTTTTAAGAAATGAAAAAACGGACGGGAAAGATATGAAAAGTTTACGGAAGTTAGCAGGGATTGCCATTCTTTTAATACTCATTTTTATGGTTATCGCATTATTCCAATATCAGGCGGAAGAGGAATCAATCCTGCTGCCTGGCCAGTTTGAATACTATTTCAACATAGACTGGAAAATAGCAAAGCTAAACGGCACGGCGGATATAAACGACGGCGACAAACTGCAGGAACTGGTAAAGGACACCCTGTCCGGAAACCAATATCAGGAGATAACCCTGCCCTATGCCGGTAAAAGCGAAACGCTTGACACGATCGTTTTTATCAACACACTGCCCAAAGAATACGCGGGGCTGACGCTGAACTTCCTTTCCACAGACTCCAACGCATTGGTCATACTGGATGGCGAAATCATTTACCAGCACAAATTAAAGGACAGCGATATACCTGGAGATTACGAGAATTTTGTAAATATCCCCAACACATTCCAGGAAGGGGAACTCTGGATCGTATTGACCTCCCCTTATCCCAATGCAGCGGCTGCCCTTGGGAATATGAAGATCGAAACCAGGGATATCGCATTCATCGGGCTGATGGGAGCCAATATCGCCGATATCGGCTGCTGCCTTCTGATTGTCATGATGGCCATTATTATGTTTGTCCTTGCCATGATACGGCACTATACCAGCCAGCCGGGCAGAGGGGAAACATTCCTGGGGCTGGCGGGGCTGGCCGCCGGGATTTACTGCTTTATCGGAACCGACACGCTGAGCATTTTTTATGATGTACAGGAAGCCTATGAAATGCAGGAATACTTAGTGCTGTTGATCCCGTTGTTTTTAGCCCTTTACTTTGAGCGGAACTTACATACCCAATACCCCCGCCGCTTTTCCATATTGTTATGCTTTGTCATAATCCATGCCGCCGTACAGATCGTTTTGCAGATATCAGGCATACAAGACCTAAAAAATATGATTAATATATCTGCGGCCGTCATCGGGGCCGTCTGCCTGACCGCCATTATCAGCCTGGTGCAGCTCGACTACAGGAATAAACGCTATCAGACGTTATTGTCCGTTCTTTCCATGCTGGTACTGCTGTCAGGAGGGATCACGAATGTAATCATGAATACCGTGTTCCGGGATCCCTACGGCAATATAGCAGGCCAATACAGCATGACCATATTCAGCATTATGATGGCCGTGATGCATGTCTTACAGCTTTCCAAAGAATACCGGGCCAATGCGGAAAGAAAAATCAAGGAAACACAGCAGCAGAACCTTCTGCTCACCCAGGCAAAACACGATGCGGACGCTGCAAGACAGGAAGCCTTGGCAGCCAATGAGGCAAAGGGGAAATTTCTGGCGCGCATGTCCCATGAAATCCGCACTCCCATCAACGCGGTGCTTGGCATGGTAGAAATGATCCTTCGTGAATCAAAAGAAAAACATATAAAAGAATACGCCATGGATATCTATACGGCAGGGCAGACACTGCTCGCGCTCATCAATGATATCCTGGACTTTTCCAAGATCGACTCCGGCAAAATGGAAATCGTACCGGTGGAATATGATATCAGCAGCCTGATCCATGACCTGTCCACTATGGCTTCACAGCGGGCGGCAGAAAAGCAGATCCGCCTGGAATTGGAAGTCGATCACAATATCCCTTCCCGGCTGTACGGCGATGATGTACGCATCCGCCAGGTATTGACAAACATACTCACCAATGCGGTCAAATACACCCACGAAGGCGCCGTCCGGCTGCGCATCCACAGCCGCCGGACATTAAAAACGGCCATCCTTACATTTGAAGTCGAAGATACCGGCATAGGAATCAAAGAAGAAGATCTACCCAAACTTTCTGCAGAATTTGAACGTATTGAGGAGGACAGGAACCGCAATATCGAAGGCAGCGGCCTGGGCATAAATATTACCATCCAGCTCCTCTCCCTGATGGGCAGCAGGCTGCAAGTGGAAAGCGCCTATGGAAAAGGCTCGAAATTTTATTTTGAATTGGAACAGGAAATCATCGACGATACGCCAATCGGGGACTTTGAATCCCGGGTACATCAAATTACGGAAGATTACTGCTACAGCACGCAGCTTTATGCGCCGGACGCAAAGATATTAGTTACGGATGACAACGCAGTAAACCGGAAAGTATTTAAGAACCTTCTGAAGGAAACCAATATACAAATAACGGAGGCGGAAGGAGGCATGGAATGCCTGCAGCTAATACAGGAAGATCACTATGACCTGATTTTTCTCGATCACATGATGCCGGGCATGGATGGGATAGAAACCCTCCGCCATATAAAGGGACTTTCCTGCTTTCCATGTCAAGATACTCCCATCATTGTCCTGACGGCCAATGCGGTGGCCGGGGCGAAAGAAAAATATTTATCGGAAGGATTCGATAATTTCCTTTCCAAGCCTATCGTTCCGGAAAAACTTGAAAATATGATAAGGCAGATGCTGCCGGAGGAATTACAACAGCAAACGCATCCTGCATCTGCCGCCAACGATCCTAAAACGCCTTCCGTCCGGCAAGCCGATGCGGGTCAGGCAGAATATCCCCCGGACGATCTCCCCCAGATAGACGGTCTGGACTGGCAATACGCCTGGCTGCATCTGCCCGATATGGAACTTCTGAAATATACGATAAAGGAATTTTACGCGCAGATCGATCCCGCCGCGGATCGCCTCAGGCTGGCGTACGGGCAGATTGGACAGCCGGAATATCTTGAACAGTACCGGATCCAGGTACACGCTATGAAAAGCCTGGCAGCAACGGTTGGCGTCATGCCTTTATCCGGGCTTGCAAAAATATTGGAATATGCAGCAAAAGATGGTAAAATAGAATTGATCCTATCCCTAACGCCGCCGTTCTTAGAAGAATGGTGCAGTTACCGACAGAAATTACAAGGCGTTTTTGACATAGGGACTGCGTCAAAACAGGAAGCGGCTGATTATTCTATGATAAAGGCTCTCGCGGAGATGATACGGATTAGTATGCAGGAAATGGATATCGATCAAGCCGACCAACTAATAACACAATTACAGTCTTATTCCTATCCGGAAGATATAGGACAAAATATTAGGGAACTGGCAGATGCAGTCACCAATCTGGATCCCGAAGAGGCAGACCGTCTTGCCGGCCTGTTGATTACAGCCGGAAACAGACATCCGCAGGAAGAGAAAGGAACATGGTAATAAAAATGAAAAAGATTTTATTAATCGGAAAACTGAACAACATCGTGAAGGAAACCAGTAAATTTTTATCCCGTTTTTTTCATGTGCAACTTTGTTCGGAGAATGCCGGAGTCTTGGAAGGAATGATGAAAATAGTAGACCCCGACCTGGTTTTGATCAGTCTGGTGGGCGCCTATGATATCGACACTTCCATATTCTTTATGTTAAGCGACCAATATGCGCAGATTCCCGTCTTAACCATCGGCACAAAGGAAGAAACCAGCTCCTTTTTCAAATATTATGAAAACGGCCAATTTGAAAACCTGATCCGCCCGGTAGAAAATACTTTAATAAAAAAAGCCATATGCAGAAGGCTTAACCTAAGCGAACAGGAAATAGACAAAAATAATACGCAGGAAATCCAGGAATCGCAAAAGAAAAAACGGATCTTAGTGGTTGACGATAACGGCACGGCGCTTCGGACGATGAAAGCCATTCTGGAAGAATATTACGAAGTCGCCATAGCCATTTCCGGCGCCCAGGCCATGACATCCATCGGCAAAAAAAGGCCTGATCTGATTTTGCTGGACTATGAAATGCCCGTCTGCGATGGAAAAATGACACTGGAAATGATACGTGCGGACGAAGATATGAAGGATATCCCCGTTGTCTTTTTAACCGCCATCAATGACCGCAGCAATATCGAAGCGGTATTGAAGCTGAAACCTGCCGGATATTTCTTAAAACCTCCGGTCAAAGACCGGCTGTTAGCCGAAATCGATAAAATATTAAACGCTTCTTCCGATACCGCCCGATAAACGGTAAAAGCGCAGCTTCGGCATATATAAAGCTGCGCTTCCTTCACCTTGAAGGGTTCTTAAAGCATTCCTCCTCTTTGTCCCATGTATTTTACATAATCATTACATTCAATGGAATCTCCTAAGAGTCCGTCGTTCGCCGGATTCCCTGTATTATAAAAATAAACGGGGAGATGGCCGATCTCTTTGCCCTCGTCATCATAAATGACGCTGACCACTTTGTCGTATTCATTCCCCGGATCCCCTTCTCCAAAAAAACCTTCCATCCAGTCCACCTTATCCTGCACCTCGTCCGGCACTTCATGGATTTCTCCTAAAACCATACCATTTCCCGTTATCAAGGCCGGATAATCCTTCCCTTTTATGGTATATAACGCTCCCTTTACATAACCGTATCCCAGAAAGCAATCACAGCCTTTATAATATTTTTCATAGTTGTACATCCCTATGCGCAAAGTCCCATAAACAAACATCTTTTTCATCAGTGTGTCGCACCGCCCGTTACCTTGATATCTTCCACCGTCTCTACAATCGCCTCAACCGCGGCTTCAATCGCTTCCACCATCATCTCCTGCGACATCGAAGGCATATTTTTTTTATCTATGACCTGCTGCGGCAAAAACGGTATATGGATAAATCCGCTCCGTTTCCCAGGATATTTCGTGGCAATCAAATGACAGACTCCATACATCACATGATTGCATACAAAAGTTCCCGCCGTATTGGAAACGGATGCCGGGATATTCCTTCCCTGTATCTTCTGCACCATCGCCTTGATCGGTACTGTTGCAAAATATGCATCCGGCCCATCCGGATAAACCGGTTCATCGATAATCTGGTTCCCCTCATTATCCGGTATCCTGCAGTCGTCCACATTAATGCCTACGCGTTCTACGGTAATATCCGGCCTGCCCCCTGCCTGTCCGATGGACAGCACGGCATCCGGGCCGTATTTTGCAATCGCTTCGTCAATAACGCGAAGGGATTTATGGCAGACTGTAGGTATCTCTAATTTTATGATTTCCGCCCCGGCAATCGCATCCGGCAGCCTTTTTACTGTTTCAATTGCAGGGTTTACCGGCTCACCCCCAAATGGATCAAATCCAGTCACTAATATTTTCATTTTAACCTCCATTCCCGTTTTCCATGCATCCCCTGGCCTTGTCAGAATCCTAATACCAACATCAAAATGACATGAATGACGATCATGATCAACGCCATCGGAAGCTGCGCCTTAATCACAGACCACTTCGGGTCTTTTGTCTCCAATACCGCGCAAGGCACGATATTAAAATTCGCAGCCATAGGAGTCATCAACGTTCCGCAATATCCCGCCGTCATACCAAGCGCGCCGATCACTGCCGGATTCCCGCCTTGGGAAATAACAAACGGGACCCCTATTCCCGCTGTGATCACCGTAAACGCGGCAAACGCATTCCCCATGATCATCGTAAACACTACCATACCCAATACATAAATAATTATGCCCACCGTAATGTTCCCCTGCGGCACTACGGAGGATATCATGCCTGAAATCACTTCCCCTACGCCGGCTTCGGAGAATACGCTCCCCAACGCCCCTAAAAGCTGCGGCAGCAGACAGGCGGCCCCCACCTGCATCAGCAGACGGGAAGTGTCCTCCCTCGTTTCCGAGATTTTCGGTTTGCAGATTATAAATGCTAAAACCAACGCAATCAAACATGCCACCCCTGTCATAATAGCGCCGTTTAACGCAGTCGGCGTTACCGTCCCGTCTTTCACAACATTATATTTCACGAAAGACAATACTAACGCAATCACCCCTATGGAAACAGCAGGCAGAAAGATCTTTGTGCCGATTTTCTCGCTGGCCGCCTTCCTTGCCTCCTGCGTAGACTCTGTAAACCTGCCGATCCTTACCTGTTTCGTCACCGTCAAACAGCCCATCACAACAAGCATGCCTCCTACTACGGCAGACGGCAACGCTTTACCCAGCATAAAAATAAGGCCTGTCAACGTCCAAAAAAGCATCGTCCCTGCTTTTGCCTCCTCGTTTTTCCTTGCACGGATTGCCGTATCAAAGCAAACCAGGCCGCAAAGCACGTAAAAGAATTCCGGAAAATAAACCCCTAAAAAATCAGTCATGATTTCTTTCCCCCTTTCACTTTCCTGTCAAACAGCATGACCTGCACTACCGTAAGCGCAATCGAAATAATCATCACATAAATTGCGGAAGACGCAATATCCGACAAAGATACATCATATCCCGCGAGTGCTAAGCCGGACTGGATCAATACCACGCTGGCTGAGGCCGGAAAACAGTTCTGAGCAAAAAAGTTCCCAAAGTTTTCTGTTGCCGCAGACAGCCCTTTTACCTTTTCTTCTTCCTCTTCCGTCAGCCTGCCGCCTTTTGAAGCTTCCGCCGCCGCCGATGTCATCGGAAGGATCAGAGGGCGGATAAACTGCACATGGCCTCCGATACGGATATTCAGCGCGGACGCCACCGAACGTATCACCATCCATATCGACAATACTTTGCCGGCGGAAGCATTTTTAATCTTCCCGATCAGATAGGCCGCCCTCTCTTTCATCCCGTACCTTTCGATGATCGCAATGACAGGGAAAATAATCAGGAAAATAGACATCAGCCTGTTATTGACAAAAGACTGCCCGATGATCTCCAGGATATGCACAAAATCCAGGCCGGAAACCAGACCCGTCACAATCCCCGCCACCAGGACAACAGCCAGCACATCCAGCTTAAACGCAAATCCCAGCACAATAATTAAAATACCAATTAATTTTACATATTCCATCCCAACACACCTTTCCATATTTTTTCATAATTATACATTATTTTTTTATATCATGCAATTATTTTACCGGAAGGCATTTCCGGCAATTTTTCCAACGCAATGCCTCTGTCGTTTAATACCGATTTTTAAAGCTCCTATGCCAAAACAAGCATATCCTGCAGGACTCCTTGCTTTTCAGCCAAGGATATTCCGGCAGATATGCTTGTTTTTTCTTTTGAAGCTATCTATTTCCCGACAGCCCCGTCCTTACAACTATTTTTATATGCTTATCCTATCCGTCCCAAGATCCGGCAAACCGCCTCTGCCACGCCATCTTCCCTGCTTATCTTCGTAACTATATCAGCCGCCTTTTTTACCTCTTCCCTTGCATTGCCCATAGCAAAACTTAAACCCGCTTTTTCCAGCATGTCCAAATCATTCAGGCTGTCGCCGGCTGCCGAAGTCTGTTCCAGGGAGATTCCAAGATGTCCGCACAAGAACTCCAAAGATTGCCCTTTTGTACAGTCCTGATACATAATCTCCGCATTATGGGTCCCCGATATACAAACTGCAGGCCCCCCGTAGCGGGACACCCACCCGCCTGCTTTCTTAAGCACATTTTCATCATATGTAATCAGGGAAATACTGTACACCGCTTCCCCCCGTTTCAGATATTCTTCCATATTATCCACAATACGGATCCCATTCTGCCCCTGCGTCTCTTGTTTGGCAAACAATACCTTCTCTTCCGGAATCGCCATCCCCTTATTCCTCAACCTGGCAATTTCCTCATCAAAGACTTCCATCCAGTCTTTCGGAGCGATATATCCCCCGCTTTCTTCCAAGCCATAGCACACCTTCTCTTGTTCCAGATAACTTACGATTGCGGATACAAATTCTTTTTCCAGCTCCTTGCCGAAAAGCAATGTCCCATCCGGACCAAATACGCAGGCCCCATTATTGGAAATAATATAAGGATTTAAAAAATGCTTTCTGCATATTGTTTCCGCATCATAATAAGTCCGTCCCGTCGCAATGGCAAACCGGACCCCCGCTTCCTCCAGCCGCCTTATTGCGGCCAGATTCCCGGGGCTTATGGTAAAGTCCTCCTGAAGCAGCGTTCCATCCATATCGCTGACAAACAATACAATTTTATTATCCCGCATTTTATAAAATACCAAAGAAGGAAAGAACGATCGACAGCACGAAAGTAACAACGATCAGCACTACCGGGCTCACCTTTTTCTTCTTAAGGAAATAATACATCAAAAACACATATCCAATAGACAAAATGTTCGGGAATATCTTATCAAAGAAATCCGCCTGCAACGCAACCGTTTTCGCCTCATTAACAACAATCTGCGTCTGTACGTTAATGCTTACATATGAAGCGATCAGCCCGCCGATAACCGTACACCCTAATACCGTGGCCGCCTTTGACAGCACCTCGGAGATATCCGTAATCTGCGCTACCGCCTTTACTCCCAGATTGTAACCCAGATGCGTCCAAAACCACCTCATCGCAAATATCGCCAAATAAACTAAGAAGAAAATAATCGGCCCAAGAACGCTTCCTTCCATTGCCATCGAGGAACAAATGCCCGCCACGATAGGAAGCAGGGTAAACCAGAAGATAGCATCGCCGATACCAGCCAACGGCGCAAACAGCGCTACCTTCAACCCTTTGATGATCCCCCTGTCCGCATGGGATTCTTCCATGGAAATCAACAACCCCATCAGGAAACCTACCAGGTTGGGATGTGTATTAATAAATTCCAGATTATCCGTCATAGCCGCGGACAACCCTTCCTTATCATCTTTATAAATCTTTTTTAATGCCGGAAGCTGAGCCATTAAAAACCCGCAGGACTGCATCCTCTCATAGTTAAAACCAGCCTGAAGGAACATGGAATCAAATGCTAACCGGTTAATATCCTTTTTATCCAAAACTTTATTTCTATCAGATGCCATCTTCTTCTTCCTCCTCTGCCACATTCTGAACTGCCCTACCCGTCTTTATGCTCTTTTCCATATTATATACAAACAGCGCCATTGCCACGCCGACTACCGCGATCGGCAGAAGGTTCGAGAAATCCAGGAAGCAGGCAATTACAAATCCAATCAACAGGTACGGAATAAACTCTGCCTTCAACATAACTTTTAACAGCATCGCAAAACCGACTGCCGGAAGGATCCCGCCGGCTACTTCAAAACCATGGGTCAGCCATGCAGGCAGCACTTCCACAAAGGCTTTCATGGCATCCTGCGCCACAAATGTACAAAGGAAGACAACAAGCCCATACAGCAATGCAATAATTGCAGTACAAATCATATTTATCTTTACAATCCTCGCCGTATCAGCTTCTTCCGCCGCCTGATCCGCCCCTTTCATAAAGAAGGAGAATGTTGAATAGCAGAACAGGATAATATACTGCATCAGGAAGCTGAACGGAAGCGCCAGCGCCATAGCGGCGGTCGCCTCCGTCATCGTCGTATACGCAATGACCGTAGACATTACCCCCGCAAGGACCGGGTTCGGCGGCTGCGTCCCGCCGGCAGGGGTCAACCCTGCAAACGCCAGTTCCGTAATGCCCCCGGTAATCAGCCCAAGCTGGATATCCCCCAAAATAAGGCCGGTCAACGTACTTACAATAATCGGGCGGAAAATGAAGAATCCCTCCAGCCAAAAGTCAACACCTACAATAATCGCCATAATCGCCAGGCCTATGCCTTGCATCAATGTAATCTCCATAAAAAAGTCCCTTTCTCTTATCTCGTTTAGATTTCCTTGATACGTTCTTTTGCATCTCCGGGAACATCTTGAATATAAAGTTCAACCCCTGCATCCCGGATAGCCTTCAAATCCCCCATGTCCGCGTCGTCTACATACACCTTTTTGCTAATCTGGCGTTTTCCCTGGGAAAAATGCATATTCCCTACATTCACCTCTTTAATCGGCACTCCGCCCTCGATCAGCTTGCGGACATCCGCCGGCGTCTTGCAGACAATAAAAATCTTTTGACGGTCTGCCGCTTTATGAATCACATCGATTGTTTTCTGAATTGTGAAAAATCTCACGCTTGCCCCTGATGATTTGGCAGTTGCCGCCATAAGCTGCTGCATCAGCTCATTTCCGGCTGCCTCGTCATCCGCCACAAGAATCAGATTCGCGCCTAACGTCATAGTCCATGTTACCCCTACCTGTCCATGGATCAGCCGGTTGTCAATCCTTGTTAATAAAATATTGGGCATAACCATCCCTCCTTTCTCAAATATGCCATCCAAATCATAAGCCATATTTATTATATCCCTTTTACACCCGGCCCGTCTTTGTAAATTTTAACAATTTGTTTGTTCTATTTATATTTTTTTTATTATTTTTTTATACTTTATATGTTTACATTGATTATTTATGGATATAATGTTATATAATCGAAAACAATAAATATTTTATTTTATGCAAATTGTATAAATAATTTACATATCGGCATATGATAAATCCCGGTAATTCCATCCAGGAAGCCTTTCTTTAATTCCTTAAACAAAAAGTGAGCGCGCCGACATCCAAAGCCATTGCCTTTTCCATAGAATACTACAAAAGAATCTTTCCACAGCCCTGCCTTTTGTTTTCCGGCGCGATACTAATTGGTTCAAAAGTCATAATAGGAATATGCCTGCCATCATCCGCCTGGATTTCCGCCCGAACATACATAATGCGGCCAATTATTTCACTGATACCGAACACAAGTTGTTATTCCTTTATGAAATGGCTGTCTGTTTCCGGTATTTCCCCCTCGTCAGATACATATCTCTCCACTTTCATATGAAGGTCATACTTTATCCGAAGTTCCGCAATCTTCTCCATCATCGGGGACTCATGATGCTGATCAAGAGCCTGCTGGTCTTTCCAGCAGTCAATCAACAATACCGTTTCCGGATCTGTCATTGGGAAAAAATAGTCATACCGAAGATTACCCACTTCTTTGCGGATTGCCGTAGCGGTTCCACTGTTTTCCATCTCTTCCGCAAATTTTCTTGCATTACCGTTTGTACTGGTATAATAGATATTCACGACTATGCTCATTTCCGTTTCCTCCACTCTAAACTCCCTTTTTAATCACATCATAATAATACGACTATAAACAGGACTATACACCGTCTTTATCGTTGTTTTCTCTTGTCTGAAAAGGATTTCCTACCTTCCATACAATCTCTTCCCGAAGTTTTTATCAGCAACTCTCAAATGCTGATATTTCCTACATTTCGGGTACGTGTAGTTCGTAAAATATTGCTCTTTTCACACCGTTTTCAAAATTTTTAGCAGCAAATTAGTAGCAGTACTTAGTACTTACTACCTACTATATCATCCATCGGCATGATATAATCTACTTTTTACATTACTCAAAACAAATAATTTCCTATGGCTATCAGGCTATCCCATAACGCCTGCCGCCACAATCAAACCGGAAGGAGCATTACCATGAGCAACAAACATAAAAATCCAACCATCAGCTTCAGAATTACTGACGCTGAGCGCAAACAAATTGAGGCACGCATTCTTGCCAGCGGAATGATGAAGAAAGATTACTTCGTGCGTTCCTGCATCTATAATCATATCTGCGTTGTCGGCAAAAAGGAAACTATATACCCTTTGGCACAAACCGTAAACGCATTGCAGGCAAACGGCTTGCAGGATTACGTGAATGCTATGAACAGATTTAACTAACATATTACTTCCTATTTCCATCATTTGACTGCCATATCTACATGATGCTAGCATCATGTAATATTGCATTAACAAGAAAAATTATTTTCTCTGTTGCAATTTTTCCAGTATAGCCATAACATCCGGCTGTGTTGGTGTAAACTTCACGCCACGTTTCAGCATACCTATAACTTTCTTTGCCTTCTGCTCAATCTCCTTAGCCGTATGCTCACTTGTCAGTATCAGATGATTTCCGGCTATGGTATACTCTCGTTCTATATATTCCTCGGTTATTGGAAACATATCCTGTATCAAAAATGCGCTTTTCCGGTCATCATCCAGTATATGCCTATGCTTGTATCTTCAACGCAATAATAATGCGGTCTATTCCCTGCCTTATTTCCTTTGAGGTACGGATCAGACATATCCTCAAAAAATTTGTCCTTGATAATATAAAATCCTGTTTTCTTCATTCGCTCCGCCCTCACTATGTAAAAAGTCCCCCACCTTACGGCGAAGGACTATACTTTCGACCCAACCACTTATATACCGCATATTGGTCAGCGGTAAACTTTCAACCCGACCATTTATATACCACATATCGGTCAGTGGTAAACTTTCTTTGCACCTACATTTTAGTAAGCACAAAAAGGGGCTGTTGCAAAAGTAGATAAATAATCTACTGGAGCAGCAGCTCCACTTTTATGCTTAAAAATAGAAAACGGACTCCGAAGAGTCCGCCATCCATGGTATAATTAGATATGCCTAATAACCAAAAATACCATAAAAATTATACCGAATTCGGCGAGCCTTATCAACTGGTTTTGCCATTAAATTTAGAAGGTTTGGTTCCTGATGATGACTCTGTCCGACTGCTGAGCCATGAATTGGAGGAATTAGATTACAGCTTGCTGTATCAGGCTTACTCTGCCAAAGGCAGAAATCCGGCAGTGGACCCAAAGACCATGTTCAAGCTCCTGACCTATGCGTATTCCCAGAACATTTATTCATCCAGAAAGATTGAAACGGCATGCAGACGAGATATCAACTTTATGTGGCTGCTTGCCGGTCAAAAAGCACCAGACCACAGCACCATTGCCCGTTTCCGTACCGGATTTCTAGCAGATGCCTGTGAAAATCTGTTTTATCAGATGGTAAAACGGCTGGCAGAAGCCGGCGGATTGTCAAAAGAGACTGTTTTTATCGATGGAACAAAACTGGAAGCATGCGCCAACAAATATACGTTTGTCTGGAAAAAATCCGTAGGGAAATGGGAGGCAAAAATGTTTCTGGAAATCCAGAAAGCAGTGGCTTTGTTAAATCAGGAATACCTGGAGCTATTCCGGCGCTTTTTGGAACGGCAGGCAGTCTATGACTGGCATACAGCCAGCTTTCAGGGCAGGAATAATTATTGCAAGACAGATCCGGATGCCACTTTTATGCACATGAAGGATGACCATATGCGCAATGCCCGGCTCAAACCGGGATATAATGTCCAGACTGCAGTAGACAGCGAATATATCGTGGCGGCTGATGTTTTCCAGGACCGGAATGATGTGTGGACACTGGTCCCGTTTCTGAAGCGGATGGAGGAAAAGCTGGGATTCCGCTATCCGAGCGTGACTGCGGATTCCGGATATGAAAGCGAGGAAGCGTATACTTATCTGAGAGAGCAGAAACAAACGCCTTATATCAAGCCCCAGAGTTATGAAAAATGGAAAAAGCGGAGTTTCAAAAAGGATATCAGCAAACGGGAGAACATGGGATATGATGCAGCGGCAGATATCTACACCTGTCATGCAGGGAAAGAACTGAAACCTCTTTTCATAAAGAAACAGAAAAGCAAAAGCGGCTATGAATGCGAAGACTGCACCGGCTGTCCTTATAAAGAAAAATGTACGAAAGCAAGGGGAAATAAACGACTGTATATTTCCAAAAGTTTTTTAGAAAAACGTCAGGAATCCTATGAAAACATCTTAAGCGAAAAAGGGATTTTATACCGGATGAACCGTTCCATCCAGGCGGAAGGGGCATTTGGAGTTCTGAAAAATGATTATGAATTCCAGCGTTTTCTGCTCCGCGGGAAAACCAAAGTGAAACTGGAGCTTCTTCTGCTGTGCATGGGCTATAATCTCAATAAACTTCACTCAAAAATACAGAAAGAACGGATAGGAGCTCATCTGTTCCAGATAAAAGAAACCGCATAAAGCAAAGAAAAAGCAAGGGCTTTATTAAAGTACGTTAAAAATCCGGGCAGAATCCTCAAATCGGAAGATTCTGTCTGGATTTTTTCACAACATGGAGCGAGGGCATCGCTCCACCATCTAATCAAATGATTTTGCGACACCCTCGCTGGGGGTAACAGTATGAGCCGACTGGAAACGACTATTTTCGCAAGTACGGGTAGTATGCGCCGCTACGGGGGACAGGCTTTTTTTGATAAGTGCCTATCTGTATGTAATCGCATGGCGGCATCCTCCTATGTGCCGCCTTTTAATGCAAACAACGGCGGCTTTGAAAGTCAAAACCGCCGCTGAGAATATTAAGGCATGGGAAATAGACCTGCCCAGCAACGGTTTTTTTCTTTTCCGCCGCTGGGCAGACCGTTTTTCTTATTCAATCGCTTCGATAGAATCCACAATACTCATTCCGCTGATTCGCTTTAATGGGATGCACGTTGCCAATAAGCAGGCTCCAATCGAGAGAACTGTTGCCTGCGCGATAGGGATAATGGGAATAGCGACTAACTGAATAGTATCTGTCGTTGCAGCATCTACAAAAATCGTACAAATATATCCTGCCATACTTCCAATTACCGCAGCAAACAAGCCATAATAAGCGCCCTCCCACAAGAACACTTTGAACAAACTCCTTGCACTCATACCAATAGCTCGCTGCATACCAATTTCCGCAACGCGAGTATGGATATTGGTATAGACCGTGTTGATGATATTCAACAGACCAATCAGCGCAACAAATAGAATTAGCCCCCACGCCAATAGGCGCACCTGCTCAAAGCTCTCTGCAAGCTGTCGGTCTGTTTCCTCGTAGGAAAGATATGTTGTACCGGGAATATCCTGGCAAAGCTGCTCGATTACAGCGTCAAACGATTCTCGGTTTGCGCTGTTCGCAAGTGTGGGCAACAGTTCATTGTATGCAGATGTTCCCGTCAGTTCAGGATATAGCTGGTCAGAAACAATTACTTGAACGCCATTTGTAAACCCGCTGTTACTGATTCCAATGTATCTGGTATAGCCGTTCAAAGTAGCAATGATTGGGATTGTCTTTCCTGCAATCGTGATAGTGTCCCCAGTTTCAAAATTAGAATGTGCCATTTCTTCATCACCGTAATTTATAGCAATCGGATTACGGACGATACAGGCTTCTCCTGCCTTGACACGCTCAATTTCTTCTGCGGAAAGCCAGTCGTTTGCAAAGCGGGTCAAATAAGAGAAATTCAAACCGGCAATTTGAAAAGTTTCTCCAGGTTGCAGTTGAAATCCAATGTCGATTTCAGAAATCTGATTATCTGCATCCGGCAAATACATAGAAAACTGAATCGTCGCGACAGACTGCACCATTTCATTTTGCTCCATAGTGTCTAATATGTCCGTGGAAAATCCCTCTGTTTCATTAGCGATGGCATAATCGCCAAAATGGTTGTTCTCCATACCGCTGGCCGCATTGAGCATATTGGTGAATCCCTGCAAAGTAATAAAAACTGTAATGCTCATAACCAGAGACAGAATTGTAACTGCTGTACGCCCACGGTTGCGTTTTAGATTAAGCCTCGCATAGAACGCCTCAAAATTGCGAATCTTCTTCGTTTTCCGCTTTCTCCGTTTGACCGTAATATTTCGCCCGGCCATAGCTACGGTGGGAGATACTTTCGCCGCGTATCGGGCGGCAGGGATAGCCGCTATAAACGCAAAAATCAATGTAATGAGTATGCTTGCAAACAAGAAAAGGCCATTATCAGAACGGTTTTCTGCAATCAGGCGGTTTAGTTCCTCCCTGCTCTGCACTAAGAAAATGTTCGGAGACAACAGGCTGGTTGCAGCAGTCAAGATGCCTTTTGCAGAGAAAGCTCCCAGCAGCAGCCCGACAGGGATACCAATGGCACAGAGTAGAAGCACCTGCGCGGTCACAATAAAATAAAGATGCCCTTTCTCCCCACCGATAGCCCGTAGAGTACCATAATGCTTGATTCGTTCAGATACTGCAATTTTCAAAATATTATAGATTACCAATCCCGCTGCCAGCAACAGTAGCAGCCCTACCATAATTCCTGCCGTCAACATGAGTGAAAACCCTTGACTGGGCGTGTTAGCCCCACCAGCATCATATTGGATACCCAGAGCATCCAAATAGGGCGTGTTATATAACGTATCCAATTCATGGATAGACAGCGTGGAAACTAAATCGTTCACAGTCCCTTGAAATGTGTTTTTATCTGCTGTCCGAAAATCTACATTGTAGTAAAAATAGTTATCTGGCAATAGGGATGCTGCCGTCCCTGGCCCGACAATGCCGGTCACTCCGCCGCTGGTGTAATTCAGATAGTTGCTTCCGGTAATTCCTACCAGCATAAAATCCGCAGTAAAGTCATAAGAGGAAAGTTCAACTCCATGTCGCAGGGCTTTTGAGAGCGAGAGCGGAATCGTATCTCCCAAATTCCCCGTAAATCCGAGATAGTGCAGCACATCTTCTGGTAGGGCAATTTCCATCGGGGCCTCCGGCAAACGACCCTCTTTTAGCTGGGAGATAGTCGGATATACCGCAGTAACATCATACTGATATTCATTCAGTCCCAGTGACAGGAATGAATTAAGTTCTGATGTTCCTAAAGTGACATATCCTCCAACAAAGGACAGGCGGGAATCATTTTGCAGAGCTTTAACCTGCTCCTGATTTACCTGAACGAATGTGGCATAGCGGTCGCCGCCCAAGGTGATGGCCTGTTGCTGCCGCATAGCGGACAACACTCCGGCAGACTGACCAATAACAGTTGTCATCATCGTTGAAAGGATAATGGCAATCAAAATCAGGATAAAGGTAACTTTTTGCGCCTTAATTTCTTTCAGTGCCAGCGCATGGTAGGATTTCATTTCGCTGTCACCTCCGAAAGAACGCCGTCCACGATCACAAACTGTCGGTCAGCCATCTGCGCCACCCGGCTGTCATGGGTAATGACAACCAGCTTTGTGCCGGTCTTTTTCCAAACATCCCGCAACATTTCCATAACCTCGCCGCCGCTTTTGCTGTCCAGATTTCCAGTCGGTTCATCGGCAAAGATAATGTCGGGCCTTGCAATCAGCGCACGCGCGATTGCGACACGCTGCTGCTGTCCGCCGGAAAGCTCATGGGGCAGATGTGTCAGACGGTCATGGATACCAAGCATCTGCGAAAGCTGATCCAGATACGCTTCGTCCGGCTGCTTTTTATCCAAAAGTACCGGCATGATGATATTTTCCTTTGCCGTCAAAACAGGAAGAAGATTGAACTGTTGGAAAATAAAGCCGATACGCTGGCGGCGAAAGGCAGACAGTTCTTTGTCGCTAAAACTGTAAATGTCCTTGCCGTCATAAATCAGGTTGCCGGAGGTCGGCCTGTCTAACCCGGACAAGAGGTGGAGCAGGGTACTTTTGCCGCTGCCCGACGGCCCCATGATGGAAATAAAATCATTTGCGTCAATTTCCAGATTGGCCTTATCTAAAGCAACGACACGGTTCTCGCCGCTGCCATAAATTTTAGACAAATCCTTGGCTTCAATTCTCATAAAAAAGCCCTCCTTATTGTTGATAAGGAGAGCTTACATTCCAAATCTCAAGAAACGCTCAAGGTTTAGAATTTATTTGAATGGATGCCGTAGCAATCGCGCCTCCCGCTGGGCTGTTTTCCAGTCGGAGGTTTCCACCGTGTTTTAGGCAAAGAAGATTGCTGTTATACAACCCCATGCCGAAATGTCCGGCGCTTTCTTCCAACTTCCCAAAAGGTTTTGGCCCGCTTTTGAGCAGTTCGGCAGGAAATCCGGGGCCATCATCTATAACTGAAAGGGATAGGACGTTTCCTTTCAGGGTGAGGATAAGTTCTAATTTCGTTTGAGCAAAACGCACCGCGTTTCCAATCAAGTTTTCCGCCACCGTCAGGAATATTCCGTGGTCAATTCGGATTGTACCCATATCCGGCGTAAAAAGTGTCATATCCAAATTCGGTGCGAGTAATCTGGATGTTTCCTCTAACTCTGTCCGCAAAGTAGAGATTGTCACTTCGCTGCTCTGCACCGGCATCTGTTCCATACGCTGAATACTGCTCATGGCCTCTATATACTGTTCTATTCTCAAAGTGTAGTTTTCCATCCGATCAAGGACCTGTGTATCGGCTGTATCTTGCCGCAATAATTTGATGCTGCCCTTTAAGACGGTAATGGGATTCCGCAAATCGTGAGCAAACGCGGCGTTGAGTCGTTTGCGTTCCTCGGCCTGCCGCCATAGCTCTTGGTTTGTTTTCAAAAGCTCAAGCCGCATGGTTTCAAAGGCCGCACATATTTGTCCAAGTTCATCTGGTGATACGGTGGGAACAGAAAAGTTAAGGTCGTGCGCCAGGATATGCGCTGTGCCATCCCGCAGCAAATCAATCGGCTTTTTCAACTTGATACGGTAGAATAGGGCGGCAGCGATCCCCAAACCGCTGACAGGGAGTATAATGCAGGATAGCCATTGAAAATAAGTCAGCAGAGTTATCACCCGCTGTTGGGCCGCTGTCGGCTGTTCCAGAAGTATTGCAACACCGTCTGGTCTTATTTCCATACCGCCGGATGGATAGCTGCTTTTTATGGTGTTACACACGAGGAACACCAGTAAAACCAGCAGCAAGGAAATCAGGATGCACCATACAGACAGAAAGAAAAAGGACTTCTTCAGACCCATATTTTTTAAGCGTTCCATTTGTAGCCGCACCCCCAAACTGTTTCGATATAGCTGTGGAGCGTATGCGTTGACAGCTTTGCCCGGATTTTTCGGATATGTTCCATGACGGTATCGCTGTTTCCATCCCCGTCAATTCCCCATACAGCTTCATAGATTCTCTCCCGATCAAACACCTGCCCTGCGTTCAAGGAGAGTAATTCCAGTATGTCAAATTCCCGCTTAGAGAGTACGACTGATTCACCATGAATGGTCACAGTCCGGGCAGAGTAGTCAATCGCAAGTTCTCCAAAAAAGCGCACAATAGACTGGCTGTGCCTCCGCTGTTCCCGGCGCAGATGGGCGACAATCCTCGCCGCCAACTCGTCCAGGTCAAAAGGCTTTACGATATAGTCATCGGCCCCGGCTTGAAAGCCGTTAATTTTGTCAACCGATTCAATACGGGCCGTCAGGAACAGGATTGGGCAGGTGATATGCTCTCGTATGGTCTGGCAGACGGTCAGCCCATCTATTCCTGGCATATTGATGTCCAGCAAAATCAAATCCGGCTGCTTTTCGGCTTTTCTGATTGCTTCTTCTCCGCTGTACGCTGTCAAAACCTCATACCGTGGGGAAAAATAGGCTTTCATCATATCAACGATGCCCCGTTCATCGTCTACAATCAATATGGTTTCTTTCAGTTCAGACACCCCCTATGGGAATATTACTGCTATTTTGCCGTACAAATCTCAAGAAATGCTCAAGGACAGTATAATTGCTTTGTTTTGGAATAGCAAGTTAATTAGTAGAGCTGTGAAGATTGTACTCCACAGCCCTCAAATTACACAAAGACGTTTTTTGTCAAAGTTACTTCTCTTATCCAAAACTCGTGTGTGTTGGAGAGGCTTGGAATAGCGGGGCTGGCCGTCCTATGGTGTTAGATTGCTACTCTACGACACACAAGCATTCGCGCCGGGGTTGTCGTTGCCGTAGCCCTCCATGAGATTGATCACGCCCCAAATGCCAAGCCCTGCTCCAAGAGCAATCACAAGTGTCTGCAAAACGCCTACTGCTGAATTAAAAAATGCCATGTAAAATCCTTTCTGCCGCGTCTGCGGCTGTCCGGCAAGCGGACAAAAGGCGGTCAGCGTATGGTCGCCGCCGCATAAAAAAACCGCCCTGTATAAAAGGCGGTGTCCCCACGCCGCGTAAGTCCTGCGGCGCGGCGGTATTCAGTTGTAAGGTTTGGGCGGTACGTCCCCCGGTAGGGGCGCGTATCAGATAGCCCGTGTTTACGTTCTTGATGTTTCATCAGCTCCTTTATTCTTTTTTGCTTTTATGAATGACAGATAGGAAAGGGTCTTTTTCCGTCTTAGTCGGCGGTGTGGGAATGTGGGTAACTGGCTGCTTTTTTGGGGGCTGTGGGAAACGCTGTTTGCAGGACGTGGGAAAGCTGCATTTTAGCTTTTCCATGTGCTGTGAATGGTGTTTTCCATAGCCCCCATAGCCTGTTATCCACATTTCCATGCCGCAAATCCTTTCAGCCCTGTCACTGTTTCGGGGTAAGCCCCATGCGGCGGGCAAATTCCTCTGCGTAAAGCTGTGCATAGTGCCGCTGCATGGTTTCCCGCCACCGCCAATACTCCTGTATTCCCGCGTCAATAGCGGTCGCCAAATCCAGCAGACATTTTTCAAGCTGCTTTTGTTTTTTCTTTCTGATCCGCTTATTCATTGCCTGTGTCCTCCTGTCTGTGCGCCCGGTTTTTCTCGTAAAGCCGTTCACAATCTTTGATAAATTTCCGTAAGGCAGCCTGCCGCTGCTGTTCCTCCCGGATTTTCGGGTTGACAAGCACCGTAAACCGCCGTTTCTCTGTGCTGGGGTGTCTGCTCATTAAGCTGTTACCTCCCCGGTGGGGAAGCGGACAAGCGGAAGCCCAAAGGGGTGTTGCGGGTCTGTTTCAAGGGCAATCCCGTATTTTGCTTCAAGCCGCCTGTATTTTTCTTCGCGTTCCTGTTCCCACTGGCGGTAACAGGCGGTAAGCTGCCGGACTGCCTGTGCTGTCTGCCGTTGTTCCCGTTTCTTTCTGATACGCTTATTCACTGTCTGCGTCCTCCTGTAAATCTGCCCCGTCGATTTCGTAAACATCAAATTCCTCGTCCGGCTTCACGATAGCGGGGCGGCGTTTGATGTATTTTTCCATGTCAAAGGCGTTTTTCTTGTCATAGTCAGAGAGGTACTTGTATTTCGGGTGCTTCGTTATATCGAATTTATCACTGAAAAAGGGGCGTACCCCGCGTACCTGTAAGATACATTTCCCTCCGTCCATGACCGCGATTTCGTCCTGCGTCATAAGCTCCTTTCCCAATTTCTGATAATTCAGCCCGTGGGAAAGCTCCCGTCCCCTCGTTTCGGACGTGTTGAAGCTGTCTATGGTTTCTTTCCCCAAAAGCTCCGACATTTCCTTTAGCGTGGATTTCTCCTTGCCGCCAAGAAAAAGGGTGGTGTCGCAATTCCCTATGATCGTGTCCGCGTTATCTTTGTAAATGGCTTTTAGCTGGCTCTGTGATTGCAGAATGATTGACGCGGATATTTCCCGGCTCCTTATGGTGGCAATGAGCTTTTCAAACT
>CAOKPU010000016.1 GCA_948470755.1 uncultured Lachnospiraceae bacterium
GCACAAATCTTTTGTGCCATCTGCCAGACGGGGCCGCCGGATGGGCCTTTTGACATCCGAATCCTATGATACGAACAAAGACTACGCTTCCAAGAATCCCAAATGCCAGTCGCATAAGATGCGGTTTTATTTCTTATGGATTATAAATATACTATATTTTTGCATAATATTCAACTTATTTTTCTTTATATGCATTTGTTCTAATTTTTTTAATTTTTTATGCACAAATTCTTCCTTGCATTTCTTTTCGGAATGTTGTATATTGTTTGCAGTACAAAAACAAACAGCAATTTGCGCTGAAGCATCACAAATTGCCTGAAAAGCCGATGCAAATCTGACATTTGCGCCGCAAGATAAGCTTGTTTGTTTTGCCAATATTAGAAAGAAAGGTATGGTTATTAATATGAAAGAAAAAGTTGTTTTGGCTTATTCCGGCGGTCTTGACACTACCGCTATCATCCCCTGGTTAAAGGAGAATTTTGATTATGAAGTTATCTGCGTATGTGTAAACTGCGGACAAGGCGAAGAATTGGACGGTTTGGAAGAAAGGGCCAGATTCTGCGGGGCTGCAAAATTATACATAGAAGACGTCACCGATGAATTCTGCGATGAATACATTATGCCCTGCGTCCAGGCACACGCCGTATATGAAAACAAATATCTGCTGGGTACTTCTATGGCCAGGCCGGTCATCGCCAAAAAACTGGTGGAAATCGCACGCAAGGAAGGCGCCAGCGCCATCTGCCACGGAGCAACGGGAAAAGGCAACGACCAGATCCGTTTTGAGCTGGGCATCAAAGCCCTTGCCCCGGATTTAAAAATCATTGCCGCATGGAGAAATGATAAATGGAATATGGACTCCAGGGAATCGGAAATCGAATACTGCAAAGCACATGGCATCGACCTTCCTTTCTCCGCCGATTCTTCCTACAGCCGCGACCGCAATCTGTGGCATATCAGCCATGAAGGCCTTGAACTGGAAGATCCTGCAAACGAACCTGACTTTGGACATCTCCTCGTCCTTGGCACCACCCCGGAAAAAGCCCCTGACGAAGGCGAATATGTTACCATGGCTTTTGAAAAAGGCGTTCCGGTTTCTGTAAACGGCGAACAGATGAAAGTATCCGATATTATCCGCAAGCTGAACGCCTTGGGCGGAAAACATGGCATCGGCATCGTAGACATCGTGGAAAACCGCGTGGTAGGCATGAAATCGCGCGGCGTATATGAAACCCCCGGCGGCACTATCCTTTACGAAGCCCACCAGCAGTTGGAAGAACTCATTCTCGACAGGGACACTTATGCTTTAAAAGCGGATATGGGCAATAAATTGGCGCAGATCGTTTATGAGGGGAAATGGTTTACCCCGTTGCGCGAAGCCGTACAGGCTTTTATAGAATCCACCCAGCAATATGTGACCGGCGAAGTAAAATTCAAACTTTATAAAGGCAATATTATAAAAGCCGGGACTTCCTCCCCTTATTCGCTTTACAACGAAAGCATTGCGTCCTTCACCACCGGCGATTTATACGACCACCACGATGCGGAAGGCTTTATCAACCTATTCGGCCTTTCCTGTAAAGTCCGCGCTATGAAAATGAAAGAAATGGAATAAAGTACGATAAAAGAGCGCGAAATGACAAAAACCCCGCTGCAGTCAACAAGCATCAAGCCTGCGGGACGAGAGAAAGGCATGGTTATTAATATGGATGTCATTACCTTACTGCTTGTTTATTTCCTTTCCGTAAACCTTATCGGCCTATTCCTTATGGGGCTGGATAAATATAGGGCGAAAAAGCATTTATGGCGGGTTCCTGAATCCACCTTATTTATTATCGCGATTATTGGAGGGAGCATTGGCAGCATTATCGGAATGCATATCTTCCGCCATAAGACAAGGCATTGGTATTTTGTCTATGGGCTGCCGGTCATCCTGGCCTTACAGATAGCCCTTTTCCTTGCCATCCTCAATTCCCCGGTGCAAATACAAATCATGTAATTTAAAAAAGTGTGCGTTAAAACGCACACTCGCGCCGGAGCGCAGATGCAACAGCAGCCATTTCCCTCTTGCGCGCAGTGCGCATCCTCCCGGAAGGTTTTTGTATCATAGGAAATTGCAGGGCAATTTCCTATGATGATTCGGGTGTCAAAAGCCTCATCCGGCGGCCCCGTCTGGCAGATGGCACAAAAGGATTTGTGCGGAGAATGCCGTATTTTAGGCATTCTCCCGTGTGAGAAAAGTCAGCTTGGCTGACTTAGTGCTTCTCCACAAAGCAGCCTCTGCTGCGAGTGGTTAGAAGCACTTCTCACACTAATCATAAAGTGACGATCACGCCTCCGTCATTTGCGTACATACTGCTGATGCCTGCCGTATCCATAATAATCACATCTTTTACTTTAATCTCCTTCAATACGGCATTTTTCAAAAGCTCCGCCCTATCCGGGCAGTTACAGTGGGTAATCATCAGTTTTTTCCTTTCCGTATCGACGGCCTCCTTCACTAAAGTGTCCGCCATCTTAGCCAGCCCCTTTTTAATGCCGATCGCCTGGCCTCTCTGGACAATCTCCCCTTCCTGCCCTTCCATCAACGGCTTTATGCTCAACGTACTGGCTACCAATGCCTTTACTTTGGAAAGCCTCCCATTTTTTCTCAAGGTCTCCAGATTATCCAATACAAAAAATGTTTTCATGCCATCCCTGAATTGATCCAGTTCCTTCGTAATCTCATCAAAGGGACGCCCCTCCTCTTCCAGTTCCATCGCTTTAAAGGCAATCTGGGTTTCCCCACAGCTTGCGGAATGGGAATCGCAGATAAAGATATCCTTTTCCCCATACTTTTCATGATATAAATTCCTGCCCAATACGGCACTGTTATAACTGCCGCTCAATTTGGAAGACAATGTCACCACATATACATGATCGGCTTCACAATGATAAGCCTCCATATATCTTTCAGGGGAAGGGCATGAAGATTTGGGGCATGTAGGGCATGCCGCCACCTTTGCCAAAAACTCCTTCTGGTTAAAATTCTCATCATCCATAATCTGATAATCGCCGACCTCCAGCCCCAGGGGAACGGTTGCAAACCTTGCATCCGCTTTGTATTCTGCCGGCAGCTCGCCGCAACTGTCCAATATGATTTTATAACTCATTCCAACAACCATGCCTTTCCCTATAGTATATCAAATACATAAGCAATCATAACTTTTTAATATAGTTTTTATTACTACATATGATAACACGGCTAACTGCATATTGTAAAGAATATTTTCCAATTTTTTGTATGTCTGCAACAGCGAAGCCGAAGGCTGGACTGTTACGTATGTTCCGCCAAGCGCGGCCGCCGGGTTAAAAAAAGAAATAGCGTCTTCTTCTTCTTTGCGCTATAATGTGTAAGAAGAAAGAGAAGAAAAGAGGAACTTATGAAAGTTTACAAAATTTCCGGTTTAAAAGATTTTATGAATAAACTGCTCCTTTCCGATACCTTCGACTATTTCCTCCTGGAAGAAGGCACGGTAGTTACCGCCAATGCTTTCCGGATCGATGGGCATATACGGAAAGAGTTTTACACAAAAGAAGAGCAGGAGGATGAAAACCTCTGCCCTTATGATTTTTCCTTATGGAAAGACATCCGCCCCTTATGTTTCCAACTGATAAAGGGGAAACGCACCCCTCTCAGCTTTAAATTCGTCCTTCACCTGCTGCCCTCTCACACGGGAAAGATACTGGAGCAAAACGGTTTTGCGGATAACGGCAGCCTGGTCAAAGCCTTTACCCTGACCATAAAATACGACGGATCGAACGTAATTTTGATGACCGGGCTTTCCACCAATACCTTTTTCATGGACAAAACCCCTGAACAACTCTGGGATGACGCCTTTCTCAGGTTTTTAACCAACCGTCACATTTCCTGGGAAGATGCATAGGATGCCTCGAAGAAATAAAAACAAGTATTTTAATCCCGCGCCGTTCTTATTTTTTCATTTTAGGGTTAAAAACCAGGCTCGCCAGATAACCAAATACCAATGCGGCGCTGGTCCCTACCGCCCCCGCTTTAAAACCACCTTGGAAGATCCCGATAAAACCGGACTTATCCACCGCTTCCTTTACCCCTTTCATCAATACATTCCCAAAACCAAGCAGCGGCACCGACGAACCGGCCCCCGCAAATTCCTGAAATGGCTCATAAATCCCAAAAACGCTTATCACAGCCCCAAGGCAGACAAGCAGAACCATAATCCGCCCCGGCATCATCTTCGTCTTTTCCATCAATATCTGTACAAGGGCGCAGATTAACCCTCCTACCCAAAACGCATTTAAATAATCCATGCCAACCTCCTGCCATGCATTTATACTTATCAAAACCATTCTTATTATGCGTTTTTTTCCGTAAATTATTCCCTCCCGTTTTCCGTTTTTCCAAATTTTTTTGCCTTTTATTTATGATGCCTTTAACGCCGCCCTCGTCTTTGCCCCGCAGACCCCGTCCGGTATTTCTCCGGAATAGGTTCCCGGATGCTCCGCCTGGAACGCACGCAAAGCCATATCTGTGACAGGCCCGAATCTTCCGTCCACAATCATATCATACCCCGCTTCCCTCAGCTCCCACTGAAGCCATTTTACATCCTGACGGATCATCCCTGTCAGTATGGGTATATATTTCAACGGTTTTTCCGGCTCCCTATAAGGATTCCCCTCTTCCAACGTTGCTTCACTATACCATATATCCATATCCACATCCCCCAAGATGCCGGGGACCTTCCCCCTTTGGGAATACTGCCATCCAATCTCCCCAAGCTTTGGCCTTAATTCCGGCTTTAAGATACCCGTATCATCTGCCGGATAACGGGCGATCCAATATTTTGCATCCATCCCGCCGCAAATATTTTCATACCAGTCCTGATTGCAATAAATGTTACATTCATAGCCGGCGCTGCGGATAGCCCTCATCCATATATCGGCAATATCCCTTACCCGTCTCCTGCCGAGTTCCCTTTGCCTGCCCCATTCCAGATCCAGCCAGACCCCCATCTCCAGCTTCCGGCCGGCCATAAAAGTCAAGACCCCTTTGGCCTCCGCTCTTGCCTGCGCCTTGGAAAGGGCATAACTATACCGGTAAACCCCTCTTGCGATGCCCGCCTCCCTGCAACCCGAATAATTATGCTCAAAAGAAACGTCCTCCCCCTTGCTGTCCATGATCCGCAATATCGCAAATTCAACGCCGCCTTTTTTTGCTTCGCTCCAATCCGGCTTCTTCTGATAGCTGGATACATCCACTCCGCGCATATTCATAAATCCTCTCTTTTCCCGGCAGGCTCCCGATGTATGCCACCGGAAAAAACTCTGCCTTTCTCTAATTTATCAATACGCGCAAGCCTGCATATCGTGCCTAATGGATATCCTGCTTGCTTCCCTTTCTTTCCGGCATCTGCACCAGGATAACCGCCGCAAACACCAGGGCGCAGCCAAACAATTCCCTTTCCGACAGCTCCTGTCCTAAGATCACCCAGCCTGCCAGGACGGAAACAACGGATTCCATACTCAAGATCAGGGAAGCTACGGCCGGTTCCAGATTCTTCTGTCCTATAATCTGCAAAGTATAAGCGATCCCGCAGGACATCACGCCCGCATATAAGATGGGCGCCATGCCCGCCAGGATCTGATCCATGGCCGGTTTTTCCATAATAAGCGAAGCCGTCATGCAGATCAGGCCCGCAGTATAAAACTGGATGCATGAAAGCGCCACCCCGTCGGTCTTTGGGGAAAAATAATCGATCACCAGGATATGTACTGAAAAAAGGATTGCACAGATAAATACAAATACATCCCCTCTTCCGATCGAGAAGCTTTCATTTATACAAAGCAGATACATCCCTACCGCCGCGGCTAAAGCCCCTATCCATACTTTCCCCGCCGCCTTTTTATGCAAAAACAGACCTAAGACCGGCACGATCACGATATATAAAGCCGTGATAAACCCCGCCTTTCCCACTGTCGTATCCATAATCCCGATCTGCTGGAATGTGGACGCGGCGCATATGGCCAGGCCGCAGCATACGCCCCCTTTCCATGTCACCGCCGGCTCAATCCGCCGCAGCGTATTTTTTTTCTTTTGCACCCTGCTAAAGACAACCGGAAGAAGCACTGTGCCGCCGATTAAAAAACGGGCGCCGTTAAAGGTCAACGGGCCCATGTAATCCATCCCTACGCTCTGCGCCACAAAAGCAACTCCCCATATGCAGGCAGCCAAAAATAAAAGCAGGCTGCTGCCGATTCTTGATTTCTTCATTGTAATAAACACGCCTCCTTCTATGGCCCGCATACTTTGGGCCTCAGGCACAAAGTTGCCTGTGAAAAATTTTTTCATAGTACGGGCTTCCTGCGTTTTCCCTTATGCAGGATCTCCATGATCTCTGCAACAATATCCCTTATCATCTTGTTTTCACAATCTAAGACGATCCCCGCGTACTTTTCATAATAAGGAATCCTCTCTTCGTACAAATCCTTGAGAGTCTGCCCTTCCTTCACCGTCACGCCCCGCTCGTTGAGATCGCCAAGACGTTTTTCAATCGCCTCGTATGAAAGCTTTAAATATACGATAATTCCCGTTTCCTTCAAATGCGCCATGGCCTCTTTTCCATAGATCACGCTTCCTCCGGTTGCGATCACGCTCCTCTTTGCGTCCAAAGAGGCGTTGATTTCATTTTCCACCGCGAGAAAACCTTCAACGCCCATTTCCGTAATGATTTCATGCAGAAGCATACCCTTCTTTTCCTGGATCACCAGATCCGAATCGATAAACCGGTAACCAAGGCGTTTAGCCAGCACCACTCCCACCGTGCTTTTCCCGGCCCCCGGCATACCGATCAAAACGACGTTATTCATGATATGCGATCACTTCCACTTCACAAAGCACATTCTTTGGGAGCTGCTTTACAGCCACGCAGCTTCTTGCCGGCTTTTGCGTGAAATATTTCTCATAGACTCCGTTAAAAGCCGAAAAGTCTCCCATATCCGCCAAAAAACAGGTCGTCTTTACCACATCCTCATAACTGCAACCGGCCTCTGCCAGAATCGCCCCTACATTTTTCATTACCTGCTCCGCCTGACCGATTATATCCTCCCCTTTTATCTCCCCGGTCGCCGGGTCAATGGGTATCTGTCCGGAAGCATACAACGTATTGCCCACCAAAATCCCCTGGGAATACGGCCCGATAGCCGCCGGCGCTTTGTCTGTTGCGATTTTCCTCTTCATCATTGCATATCTCTCCTTTTTCTTCCTTTGTCTAAAGATGCGGCTCCCGCCGCATGGCGTCATTCCTCAAACTCCGCCATGACGTAAAAGCCTCTCTCATTTTCTATGATCTTTTTTACAATGCCTTCCCTTGCCAGCATCCGCTCGCAGAACGGATAGTTCCCCGACATGGCAAGAGCGGGGTCTATCGTATAGTAATAATTGCTGGGAAGCATGCCTTCCGTTACCGTTATGCGCTGCCCCTCTTTTAGCAGCCCCTGCCTCTCCATCTTAAACTCCATCTCCCTCATGCCCGTTCCTCCCCTCCGCTTTGCCGCAATCCCTTCTCCGCCCCTTACCGCACTATTTTACTAGCGCTTTCCATTTTTTTCAATCATTTTCTACCGCTTGGCGCTGATCCGACTCGCAAAATCGCATACCGGGCAATTTTACTCGCAAAATAGAACAAAGCTGAACCGTTGCTTCCCATCCTCAAACCGCTTCAATCACCACCCCGTGGGCAATCCCCGGCACCGTCTGCCCTTCGTTGAAGCTGGTCTTGCTCAGTAAAGCGCCCGTAGGAACGAAAAGCACGCGCTTCCATACCCCTTCTTCAATCTTCTTTAGGATATACGCAGAGAGCGTTACCGCGCTGCACCCGCAGCCGCTCCCTCCTGCATGGGTGTCCTGCTCCTTTGCGTCATAAATCTCAATCCCACAGTCCATATGCCGTCCCGAAATATCCACATCCTTCTCATTCAGCAAATCGATCAATGCATGCTGGCCCACACTCCCCAGATCGCCGGTAATGATCTTGTCATAATCCGAAGGCGTCCTTCCGAAATCCTTCAGATGCTGATAAATCAGATCGCTGGCGGCAGGCGCCATACACGCCCCCATATTCATGGAATCTTTCAGCCCATAATCCATAATCTTACCGGTAGTCAGGCCTGTGATCTTCCCCCGGGACTTCTTCCCCTGCGTGCCGCTTAAGACAAAAGCCCCGCTTCCCGTCACTGTCCAGGAAGCCGACAGCGGCCTTTGGTTCCCATATCCTAAAGGGAAACGGAACTCTTTTTCCGCACTGGCAAAATGGCTGGAAGTCACGCACACGACATGTTCCCCATAGCCCGCATTGACCGCCATCGCCCCCATACTCAACGATAGCCCGCAAGTAGAACAGGCCCCGTAAAGCCCTATGAGGGGAATCTCATAACCGGCCAGCCCAAAACTGCTGGCAATGGACTGCCCCAGCAGATCCCCGGCAAAAAGATACCGGACATCTTCTTTTTTCAGCCCGGCCTTTCCCAAAGCCAGATATACCGCATCTTTTTGCAGACTGCTTTCCGCCTCTTCCCAGGAAGCGCAGCCGAACATATCATCCTGCCCTATCATATCAAAAAGCTCCGCCAAAGGGCCCTGCCCCTCCTTTGTTCCCACCACGCTTGCGCTTTCCCTGATAAAAACAGGGTTTTTTAATTCTATGCTCTGCTTTCCCAGCATACATGTTTCCCTTTTTTCCTGACTCATACTATACTAAGCTCCTTCCGCAATCCATAAATTTCCAATCCGGCGCTTCTTCCAAAATACCCGGTATTTTCAGGCGCCGTTTTTCCGCATTCCGCTTTGTATAGTATTGCCGCTTCTTTAACGCTCAATTCCATGCGCTAATAAAAACTGCTTCCATATTTCATAATATTTTGCTTTTAAATGCACCTCGTCGATCGTATATTCCGCGTTCAGGTTCCCCGCCTCATCGCATACGGCTTCGTTCACGTCAATATAAAAGACCGTCCGGTTATCGGCCAGCCTGGCGATGGCCGCATTCTTTTCTTCAATGTTGGTATTATTAAAAATAGGGTCTTCCCTGTCCTTATCGCCCGTCACTTTCATGATCCCTTCCACAAAGATAACGGCATCGGGCTGCAATTGGCGGATCCTGTCCACCACGGCCCGGTATTCTTCCATAAAAGTCTCCGTCGTTCCCGTCCCCAGTTCATTGATGCCGAGCATCAGATATATCTTGCCGTACTGCTTTTGGGAAAGCGCTTCCTCCAGCGTTATTTTCCGCCCCGTCCCTTCTTCCTTCGCCAACTGTTCCGTGAACACATTATAAATAGTGAGGGAGATCTTTGCATAAAAATCCGCCCGTTCCTCTATCCCTCCGTATTCAAACAGGCCCACCGTACGGGAATCCCCGATAAACGCGGCGTCGTTAAAGTAATCCTCAGTCACCGCCTTGAATTCATACGAAAGCCCGTCATCGGCCGTCTCCGGCTGGTCAGGTGTACCATGCCCGTCCGCTTCTTCCCGGTTCTTCATCCCCTCCCGGCCGCTTGCTTCCTCCCATCCCTCCTCTTTACCGGAAGCTGCATCGCTGCCCGACAAATCCTCCGATCCCTGCAGCCCGCTTTCTTCCGCCCGGACGCCGGACGTCTGGGCTTTTCCGCTTCCATCCGCCGCCGCATCATCTGCCGTTGCGCCAGGAGCCTTTTCCATGCCGGAACTTGATTTTGCCCCGCCAAGGGCTTCCAAAGCTTCTTCTCCATCCGCATAGCCAATGCTCTGGCCTTCTTTCCCATCTTTTTTTAACAAGGCAATGACCCATCCCGGAAACTCATCGTCCCCAAGGCCAACCGCCCCGGCCGCCTTCCAGGGCATGGCCCCTTTGGCCGCCCCCTCCATCACAAGGGAAAGATACGGCCTTTTTACTATATCAAATTCATAATCTTTATAAACAGAAAACCGCCCGGCAAACCCTATGAATGTCAAAACAAGACCACTGGCTGCCAGTAAAAAGAACGCCGGACATTTTTTTATCCAATTCATAATCATACCCACTTAACCAATGAATGCACCGTTAAAATTTCAGATAAGCAAACGGATTGCTTTCCATGCTGACAATGCAGTAAATGGAGAGCCAGAACGCCAGGACCGTCATTACCACTACCGCCGGATGTTTCCTATGCTTTTGCAAAAAGCGGGAAACGGCCGGGATGCACCAGATCGCCCCCAACAAAAGATAATGCCAGTACATGCCCAGGTATTTCCATATGTCACTTGAGTTTAAAGTTTCCCCAACCCCCATAAAGGGAAAAAGGCGTCCCAGATATAGATAAAGCTGCCCCAAATCCGTTACTGCAAAAAAAACCCAGGTGACCGGGATAAAAAGCAAGGTAAAAAATCGTCCGGCCAACGGAACCTTCTCAAACGCCCGGCCAAGCGCCAGCTTTTCCGCCGCAATCAGTAAAAACAGCACAAGCCCCCACAAAAGAAAGTTCAGGCCCCCTCCATGCCACAGACCGGTCAGGAGCCACACGATCAAAAGGTTCCTCACCGTATTGGCCAATCCTTCCCTGCTCCCCCCTAAGGGTATATAAACATAATCCCTGAAAAAACTTCCCAAAGTCATATGCCAGCGCCGCCAGAATTCACTGATGCTTTTAGAGGCATACGGGTGGTCAAAATTCTTAATAAAAGGAAATCCTAACATGACGCAGATCCCCGACGCCATAAGGGAATAGCCCCAAAAATCAAAATACAGCTCCATGGAATAAGCCGCCGCCCCAAGCCAGGCTAACGGCGTCGATATGCTTTCATAGCCTATCACATGGATATCTTTCCATAAGATAGCCAGCCGATCCGCCAACAGCGCTTTCGTCCCAAGCCCTGCCACGAAATACTGCATCCCTTCTTCCAGTTTCTCCAACGAACATTCCCGCTTCCCCACCGAAAAACTGCCCTCATGGAAACGCATGATCGGCCCGGACACAATCTGGGGAAACATCGTAAAATAAACCGCCGTCCTTTTAAACGTAGGCAGTTCCGTCATTTCCTTACGGAATATATCCACCTGGAAAGAAATCATTTTAAACAGGTAAAAACTTAATCCCAGCGGAAGGATGCTGCCATCCAGGAATACCCCTACCGCTTTAAAGGCCGCAAGCAGCCCCACATCCAGCACAAGTACGGCAACAAGCCTGTCCTTCCTGCATTTGATCCCCCTGCGGGTATTCCTGCAGGAATATATTTTCCTGGCAAAAAAATAATTCAGCCATACCGCCGCAAGCAAAAGCGGCACATAATACGGCTCTCCCATTGCATAAAAGGCAATACTCCCCAGCAGCAGCGCCGTATTCCTGTATCTGGCCGGCGTTATATAATAAACGGCGAGAAACGCCGGAAAAAACCGGAATAAAAATTCCAGACTGGTAAACGATACCATATATATCAATCCTATCCGTAATTTATCCTTTGTAGTCAACATTGTTATTGTATCATTCCATCCCTCTAATCTCAATAGCCATTTTTCACGAAACCACTTCTTCCCGTCCCTCTCCATCCCTTCCGGTTTTGTATATTTTTACAATCTTTTGTTTTTAATTTATAAATATGCACATAAATTTGTCGTTATTCCGGGCGGGAACGTCGATCCTATGCTATGATTTGGCCGTTCCATCCACAACGGAAAGAAGTAAGGGGGAGTTTCTTTGACAAGCATTCATGTTAAGATCAAAAACTTAAGGGAAGAAAAACAGTTCAAACAACGCCAGGTCGCCGAATACCTGGGCATCTCCCAGCAGGCGTATTCCTATTATGAACTGGATAAACGGGAGATCCCCTCCAGGCATGTGGTAAACCTGGCAAAACTGTACCATGTCAGCGCCGATTACCTTCTTGGCATAGAACCGGAACGGGCCGGCTCTTTTGACCTGAACGCAACATTTGTGCAAGGCGTCACGTTAAAAGACGTAATGATCAGCTTAAAAAGGCTTAATAAAAGCAATAAAAAGGAAATCTTGAAGTTTTTGTCCTACTTAAGCAGCACACAGCCAGCCGCAAAATAAACCCGGTCCGCAGCCATTTCAAGACGTCTTTTACTCCCTTTCATTGTCACAAGAATTATTCTCACATAAAAATGATGTAATTCCATACACTATGATAGCCCGTATGATATCATCGCTTCATCCAAAATCACAACGCATTGAAGTAGGGAGGGATCCGATTGACAAAAGTCCATGTTAAAATAAAGAATTTAAGAGATGAAAACCACTTAAAACAGCGGCAGGTCGCAGACTATCTCGGCATCTCCCAACAGGCGTATTCCTACTATGAGCTGGATAAACGGGAACTCCCGTCCAGACATGTGGTGAGGCTGGCTAAGCTTTATAATGTGAGTACCGACTATATCCTGGGCGTAGAACCCGACCGGGCAGGCTCCTATGACCTCAACGCCACTTTCCTACAGGGAGTCAAGCTCAAAGACGTCCTTATCAGTCTAAGAAAGCTCAACAAAAACAATAAAAAAGAAATGATGAAATATTTATCTTATTTGAACAGCACCCAATCCAATCATCCTGAAAAAAGCTAAGGCATCGGCATGGAAAAGCCGAATGGCATGGAAAAGCCGCCGCCTTAGCTTTTTGATTTCTTATTCTTCTTTTTCCCTATAGACCCAGAAGTCTTCCATGGTAAGCCGGGGGAAAGCGGCCACATCTATGCCGTGACGCTCCGGCAAAGCGGTCAATTGATCCCGGATCTTGTTGCATTCCTCCGCTATGCTTTCACCCGTATAGGCGCAAAGGCAATCCACCATCCACTGAAACTGCCTTTGATAATATTTCTGCAACAGGACGGCATTCTCCAGAAGCCAGAGGGCAAACGGATGATCCGCCGTAATCCCTCTCCGCAAGGAAGGACTCTTGCTGCAAAGATAACGGCGGCTCTCTTTGCCGGCCGCTTTGCAAAACATCATAGGCGGAAAAAGATCCAAGGCATCTTCTCTCTCCCCGTCTTCTTTTTCATAAAAAAGGATTTTCTGCCCTTCCTCATAATTGATCGTCATCCGAAAACAATCCTGAAAGTAAGCCATCCAATATCTATATATCATACCTTCTTTATCATAATAACCCGGTTGTATGCAGAATCTATCCGCAAGATCCGTTTGCAGAGGCTGCCGCAGCCCCTCCCTGTATTCCGCCGGAAAATGCTCCTGGTTCTTCCGCATCCATTCCCCTATCCCGGAACTCCGCACCCTCCTCCATTCTTTCAATGTTCTTTCTTCCCATCCGTCAAAACGCACCACATAGCTCCGCAACCATTTTGACATCTGATATTTATAAAAAACGCTATTCATTGTTACCAGAACCTCCAATGGCAGTCCGGAGATCTTAGAACGGCTCATTTTCACCATCGGTTTCCAACGGCCTCCCAAAAAAAATATCGCACCCGAACCCGTATCGTCTTCCATAAAATGAATCCCTTCTTCGCCATCAGCCACAACGCCCTGATATGCACATATAAATTCCCGATACAAATCATTTCCGGATAACGCCGCAATGTCAGGGCATCCGCATTCCCTGACGGAAAAGCTCATTTCTCTCCCCACTCCTTGCCGCATATCGCAGTAAGCTGTCCAAGCCTCATACAGATTCATCCCCCCATAAAATAGCTGTCGCACCTCCTTTGCCAATTCTGCCGATTCAGGGCAAACCGGGTATTTATCGAATTCCTCTTCCAGGGCTGCTATTTTTTCCGTATCATAATGTTCTTTCATCCATTTCCATCGCATCCTATCAGGAGAATCCCCCCCTTTGTTCCGAATTCGGAATGCAAGCAGAAGATCCTTTTCCCCCATTCTAACCCTTCCCTCTAATTCATAAACCTGATCTTTTACTTCCCACTGCGGCTCCTTATCAAAATGCACATGATATTTCACCAATACGCCGGACAAATCCGGCACGATCCGGTCTTCCTCCGTATCCAGCGGAACCACAGTTACCGCGATCTCCGGATACTGCCCGCAGACCGCCGGGAAATTGCGGTCGAACTGCCCCTTCATCTCCCGGGTCAGTTCATACCGCTTTTCTCCCGCCTCTTCATGCGCAGCCCGCATCACTTCCTTCTCCGTCCGTCCGATCCGTACCTTATTATAATATACCGGCACTCTGGCGCCGCACAAATATTTTTCCGCCGTTTCCCTCAGATTCAGTGCACCCAGCTTCCCCGGATCCAGCCGGACTGCAATAGAGGTTCCCGGCCCGGTGCGGTAGCCGTTCCTGTCAAAGTCAGACAGCCCGCTCCCATCCGGAAAACCCGGCGCCGGCCACGGCTCCTCCGACGCGTGGCGCTTCGACTGGTTCCTTAAAATATAATAACCGCTTAACCCGGTAATCTGCAAACGCAAACCATAACGCGTCGTCCGGCAGGAATTCAGGCCCCCTTCTTCCCTCCGGTTCTTTTCCGGATCAAAGTAACGGGTGGAAACCTCCGCATAATCCCCGCAAAGGAACACCGATAAAAAACCGATCCCGAAGCGGCTGATCCCATAATACTTTCCCTCCTGCCCATGATCCCGCAGATCCCTGTCCAGTTCTTTAGAATTATAGTAGGAATTGCCTACCTTTAAGAAGTAACGCTGCATCATCCCCAGAGTCATGCCTGTCCCCTGATCGTCGATCCGGAACCAGACATTCCCTTCTTTATCGTTCCATTCCCATAAATCAACGCGGGCGTTTTCCGGATCGAAATCCGGCACCATTTCTCCCCTCAACAAAGTCGCATCAATGGCGTTTTGCAACAATTCCCTTATAAAAACATCCCGGTTGTCGTATAAGTTTTCTCCCGTCAAAAGGCTCAAAATCTGCGTCTGATCCATAGTCAGGCAAAAATCGCCGCTCATATAGCCATCCGACTCGATTTCCTCCCTAAGGACCGCCCTTGGGAAGGCAAAGCGCCGCTGCCAGTCCGCATGGCAATGTTCCTGCAGCTTCCTGCAGTTGCCAAACTCCTCGTCCACCCAGTCCAGAAAATCCCTGACGGCATGTTCCACGCCCGGATCCGTACAGCGCGCCTTATAAGGCAGATCGTCCGCAGAAGGGGAATCCGGATAACGGAACCCTGCCGAAGCCTGATGCTTGTCCCACTCCTTGCGGCTCTTCTCATTACAGGCCGTATAACCGTACAGCACCTTAGGCGCACGGGCGTCATCAAAATCCAGCAAATCTCCCAAACGGAGCAAAAGCGCGCAAAACAAAGGATCCGCATCATTGGCGGGCAAATATCCCAGTTCCCTGCTGTGCGCCAGTTCCGTCGGGCTTTCCCCATGCGCCTGGCAGACAGCCAGCACGCAACCCATTGGCACGGCTTCCAGAGGACGTCTGCGGATCAACTCCTTCCATCCCTCATTTTGCAACGCCTCTGCAATACGGAAAGGATGCAACGTGCGCAAATACCATTGGCGGGTATCCTCCGTCCAGCTTTCCGCCGGACAGCCCATCAGTTCCGGGCAATATTCCCTCGTAAAATCCCTGCAGGCCTCCCTGTCATTCTGCCACTGCCGCCTTTCCTCTTCCGTATATACCATCCCCAAATCATGCAGACAGGCTGACAGGATCAAAAGTTCCAGCTCCCCGGCTGTCAGCCGTCCGATCTGATCCCCCAGCAGCCCGCCCATAGCGTCCAGCACACGCAATATATGCGTTTCATCATGCAGCGTATAATTCCGGAACGTCAGCCGGACATCCTTCAGATAATGGGCCGCCGCCTGATAAACTTCCTCCACCCAACCGCTCCGCCTGTCGTCGGATCCCTCTTTTTCCTTATAAGCCTGCCAAATCTTTGTCTCTTCCAATTTTTTGAAATGTATCATAAAAATCCCCCTGCCTTCCCTTTTTCCTCCTCGAATGTCATGCCCATGCGCAAACGGATCGTTTCCATCCGCTTTTTACGGCGGCAAAAACTTTTATTCCATGATTCCGCTTAACATAAACAATCTTTTGAATTCCAGAGCCGGTATTTTGGGTATCCCTTCCCAAAATTCCAATTCACGATACGTCCATGCGGTCATAATTCCTTTTTTCAGATCCTGTTCCGGATTCCGTTCTTCTTCCTTCCACCTTTTCAGCTTTAACTTTTCCTGTTCGGACATATCGGGCTGCTTATGTTTTGCTTCATTCCAGTCAATTCTTTCCGTTAGGCAAAAGGCCGATGCCATTGCCGCAAAATAGATTTCATTCCCATATAAACGGTATAATTCCAAAAATGTAAATGTAGTGGAATACAAATTGATATGTGCATTCTTTATATCAATCGGCTTTTTTTCCACTTCATCCGACAAAGCAATCGCCGACAGACAGATGCTTGCCGCCTTATTCCCTATATTGGCCTCTATTAAGGCCCATTCGCAGAAAAAGGAACGGTTTTCCACCACATAACGGACATCCCGGAACAGTTGCCGCGCTTGTTCCGGCTGTTTAACTTTTCGATACAGCTTTGATAAGTGAACGATAATATGTTCATCAAATGGATCCAGCTTCAGGATTTGCCTGTCTATCCGGACTGCCAGCCTATTATTCTCATTTACGAAATTATCCGACATAAACCGCCATCTTTTGAGGGCTTCGATATATTCTCCCTTTTGATTCGCCTCTATCGCCGCCTGTGTCATTTCGATATAGACTTCATCAAAATCATAATGAAATTCCTCATCCAATATTTTTCTGGCGGATTTGGCGATCGATCCATGCCGGGTATAGATCATATCCCCGCTTACCGTACTGGCGGCTTCATCCCCCAAAGGACCCAGGATATTTTTCTTAACATCCTTTTCCTCGCATTGGTAAATCTGAGCCATAACCGGCTTGGATAAGAAATAGAGCTTTTTTGAATGCATCGCCACAATATACGCAAAAGCATTCAATAAAGTTTCACGATAAAGCGGTATTTCTTCCAGCCGCCGAAGCATCTCCCGTACATGATTGTGTAAGTCGTCCCCATAACGGGTTGCCAGCATAGCGCCCAGCAACGCCCCTTCATCCGGCTCATTCACCTCTTCATTCCGGGAAGACTGAATCAGACGTTTTTTTGCTTCCTCCGCCGTCAGGCCCTTCAGCTTTCCAAGCCCCTCTTCCCCTAATTCTTTCCATGCATCTATAAACTTTCCTGCATCGTCTTCATCAATGCCTTTCAGGCGCGGCCTGCTGAAGCTGGATATACTGCGCCACTGCAGTTTATCCGCATCGCTGTTGATCCAATCGGTATCTCTGGCGCATAACAAAAAATGTACGTGCTGATATTTCCTCTTTTTTAACCTCTTTATTAACCCAAACAGTTTATGCGCCACAGGAAAGCAGTTGTCCACTCCAATAATCCAATTTCCCTCTTTTGTATAGTTCAACAACTGCTCCTCATAAAGCTGCGTTTCTTTTTCAGGCTGCCGCAAAACCAATGCCCGCCACCCGTTTTCCCTGCAAAGCTCCCGGATCGTCTGCAGCAGGATTGTCGTCTTCCCTTCCCCTCCCGCCGCAGATAACAGAATACACTTCGTCTGCTCTTCCTCATTGCATTTGATGAACTCGTCCTGCAAATCGGATACTATCTTCCTAAGCGGGATATAAGATGAAAAAATATCATTATAAGAAGGTTCCTTTCCATCAAAATATTTTAAAATGTCCTTCTTTTCCGGCTCTTTCCTGCTTCTGATAAATTTATCATCTATCAGATGCCAGCCGGCAGGGACTTTCGCTTCCTCTTTCCCTTTTTCTTTATGTTTCATCCCTATAGGCGCCACCGTACAGGGAAATACCCATATATCCCTGCCTTCCTCCCGGAAATCTTCCGGAAGGTTTCCGGAGGCATCCAACACAAATCTGTCATTATCGGACGACCAACGCCTTGGCGCCAGACTGACGGTATCTTTGGCAAAGTCCAAAAACCCCCAATACAAAGAGTTATAATGGATCTCATCATCCTCCCTTTCCTGAAAGCCCGCACCGCATTGAAGGGATAAAAAGCCCGCATCGGTAGCCGCCATATAGCCCCCGCTGTTTTTGTGCATATGCCCATGTAAATAAATCGCTTTATGCCTTGCCAGCAATACCGCTGCCTTTTTCCTTTCTTCCTCCTGAAACCAGTCCGGCGGATGATGGCCAAGGATCAGTTTATAGTCGCATCCCTCCAGCCTTTCCAGTGCTTCCTGTAAAATCCATTTTCCGGGCGAAAGCTGCTCCTTATCTTTATCGGATTTTGACAGCCATGCCGTATTCACCCCTGCAATACCTATCTTGTACTTTCCCTTTTCATATATGGTATCAAAACAACCTTCTTTCCGGAAAATCCCTTCTACGGGAAAACAAAGCTCATCCATCGTAAAACCATACCGGAACCCGGCAAACCGTTCAAAAACCCCCTGCCGCATTTCCCTCCCTTTTTCATCCACATCAAAAAAACCGGCCTTTTTCCGGAGGATATCGTATAAGGAAAGCTCTATCACCTCGCATTTTTCCCGGTTTACGTCATGATTGCCGGGAACGATATATATTTTAGGCAGGACATCATAAATATCAATGACAGGAAGCAGGAATTCATTTACAAATGTCTCATATTCTTCCTTTTTGCCTTTGTTGGCTATATCTCCGGTAATAAAAATAAGATCCGGCACAACCCCCTTCTCTTTTTGCTCTTTCATATGTACATGTATATTTTTAAATAATTTTATCTGCCCATAATGATCCTTTCCCGTATGAAAATCCGATAAATGCAGCCATTTTATACCTTCCATATCCTATGCTTCTCCTTTTGTATATTTCTCCCTATGCTTTAGCGCCACGTCAGCTCCTGCAAAGCCAACAACCCCGGTGCAGGGCATACGGGGTTGCCGGCCTTCGCGGCAGTCGCCAAATGCCTGCAAGCAGTCACTGGCTCATTGCCCGCGGGCATCAAATACCGTTCCCCGGCCGTATCTTTATTTCCGGCAAACGTTCAGGCCTCCGTCTATATTGATCGAGCTTCCTGTTATATACGAAGAAAGCGGTGAAAGTAATAATAAAACCATAGGAACGACTTCTTTGGCCTGCCCAAACCTTCCAAAAGGTATTCCCCTTCTTTTCGCTTCCTGCCCCTTCCATGCCTCAAAACTTAAGGATGATCCTGCTTTTTGATATTTATCGGACTGCCGCTCCGTGTCAACGGCCCCCAAATTAACCGTATTGACACATATTTTAGGCGCGAGGCTGTTCGCCAGCATATAAGCAATTTGCTTTACCGCCGCCATTTCCATATCAGGAATATTAGCCGTTATCCCATTCATAATCACAATCCTGGGATGATCGGATTTCAAAAGCTCATCGATTGCCGGCCTGACCGTATTCAAAATCCCGCAGACTTTGATTTCAAATTGATTGCGCCACTCCTCATTTTTTGTTTCCAAAACAGTACCCAGCGAGCCGCTTCCTGCACTTGCCACCACTCCGTCCAGTTTACCAAAACGTGCAACTGTTTTCATAACTACTTGCTCCATTTGTCCGCTGTTTAAAATATCAGCCGTTACTGTCAACAGATTTTCCCGGGATTTGCCGGGTATGCCGTCATAAAGTTCCCGGAGATTCTTATCATTCCTCGCGCAAGCCGTCACTGCCGCCCCTTCTGTTAGCAGTTCCAGCACAATCTCCCTCCCAATCCCCTTACTGCCTCCGGTTACCAAAAAAACACTATTTTTTAGTCTAAGATCCACGTTAACCCTCCATTCCTGCCCAACACACAAAAATTCCCAAAATACCTTCCCTTACGGATACAATATACCATTCTTTTCCCCCATGCACAAGTTGCCATACAAAAAGGCAGAGCCAACATCCGTCGCTCTGCCTTCCCTACCCGATCAACTGATTTTCCTACCAAACCCCAAAACACTTCCCGGCCCAGTAAATGAATCCCAACGCCCAGCTTGTAAATATCCCATAAAGTATGACCGGCCCGGCAATGGTGAAAATCTTGCACCCAATCCCGAAGACCTGCCCCTCCTTTTTAAATTCAATCGCCGGCGCCGCCACCGAATTGGCAAAACCCGTGATCGGCACCAAAGCTCCCGCGCCGCCAAATTTTACGATTGACGGATATATATTAAAGCCGGTCAGCAAGATGCTCGCCAGAATAAGAATCAGCGAGCACCAGCTTCCCGCCGTCTCTTTGTCCAGCCCTGCCGCATCCGTGCAATAATTCAAGATAAGCTGGCCAATAACGCATATTACGCCCCCTACAAGGAAAGCCTTAACCATCTGCAGCCATAAATTATGCGTCGGGGTCACTTCCTTCACATATTCCTGATATTCCTGCTTGATCTGTTCATCCATATTTTTCCCCATTTCTGCGCTGCTTGTTGCGCATAACGGGTTTGTGACAAGCAACGCGCAGACACAAATCCCGCGATTGAAAATGTTAATTTTCAATCTTTTCCCTCGCTTTATCCTTTACTTTCTTATAGTATCTCGAAACCAGTAAAAATTATGCAAGGTTTGGTCAGACATCCATGTGATAACAATATAAAAAACACCGCGCATTCACATCCTTTACATCCCTCCATGAAGATAGACTGCCTTGGCGAAATAAAGAATGCTCCCCGCCGCCTTCCCCAAAGCCATAGCCAAAACGGCAATGCCCAGCCCATGACGGAAACCGATCCTTCTTGAAAAAATAGGGATCGTATCCAGCATTTCCGCAATGGCCAAAGCCAGGCATCCTACGAAGATCCCGGCAAATAAGCCGAAAACGACAATCAGCGCCGTTCCTATGATATACCAGATTTCTTCCGTCCTCCCCTTTCCGAATATCTGGTTTTTTATAATAAAATCCCCAAAGCGTCCATGCCGTTCAAACACGCTTAGGAAATCTCCCGCCAACGTACCAAGCACTACCGCTTCCTCAAACAGAAAAACCTTTTTGCTCACGTGCATTTTCCCGGCAAACCGAGGGATCAGGCCTACGGATATCAGCACCGTAAACACGCCGCCCGCTGCAAACACCCCAAAGCTCGTCCCCACAATCCCTAAAAATAACTGTTTAAGAAACATCAATCGTCTTCCCCTCCCTATCCGCCGTTTCAATGAGCGCATCATTTACATCTTTCTCATAAACACGCATCTCCACCTCTATAGGGGTCGGGTCTTTCGTAATACGTCTCCCTCCTATATGATTAAAAAACACGATAATCCCTACCGCCAGGCCAATCGAATAAGTAAACTCCAATATGGAATATCCGGGGGAAGGCTGCCCCATCACCAGTTCATATACTTTGCCGAATACTTTACTGATCCCTACGTCATTATGGAACGCCATAATCGTAAAAGCCGTGCCAAAAAAGCTGATGCACGCCACAAAAACAATCTTACATAGCTGGACGGCCCCCTTATGCCGGTTCACATCCACACGCTCCACAAGCACATCCGTCTCCCCCAGATTTTCCACCGTCACGTTCGGACATGCCTGCTGGATCATTTCAATCAGCCTTAAAACGCCAAACACTTGCCGTTTTTGCTCTTCCGATGAGAAACGATGTACCTTGATCGCTTTCGCCTTGGCCGCAATATGGCTGTCGGCGCAATACACTTTCGCCATATCCTTCAAAAATACATCGTCCTGCATCACTTCCACATTCCGCTCCGCCTTCAAATAAACAACTTCCCCTGCCATTTTAACGCTTCTCCTTCCGGGTCTTTTCATCCATCTATTTTATTATGACGCCGGAAGGATATTTTATTCGTAAAGACATAAAGAAATGTCCGCCATTACTTCTTTTTACTATATCACCGTATATTCCATATATTCATAATGAAGCTTAGTCCCTTCCGCAATGTTTTCCGGCAGCAGCGCGCGGGCCACCAGCTTCAATTCATCGCTTTCCTCATCCAGCCGCCTTAAATTCGCATAATCCCCCTCTATACTGACCACTACATAATCAAAAGCTTTCATCTGCATACCTCTCTTTCCCACCACTTCTTTACATGTGATATATGACCAGCATAGCATAAAATATTCCCGCCTTTCAACTCCCTTAGACGGTTTCCCTATTTTTCTCACGCAGTCTGCTTATTTCATGCAAAAGCGCTTCCCGGGTCCATGCCAAAAAGCATTTTCCCAGGAAGCGCCAAATCCCGCATAAGCAACATATCAGCTAATCCAGATCCATACCGTTAGAAGCGATCACTTTTTGATACCATGCAAAAGATTTCTTCTTCCTCCTCGTATAATCTCCACTGCCGTCGTCATATTTCTCCACATAAACAAAGCCGTACCGTTTTGCCATCTCCCCGGTAGATGCACTTACCAAATCAATGCAGCCCCAGGGAGTATAGCCCATCAGATCCACCCCATCAAGCACCGCCTCATGCATCTCCTTCACATGCCGGCGAAGGTAATCGATGCGGTAATCGTCCAGGATGCTCCCATCCTCCTCCAGCTCATCATAAGCCCCTAATCCATTTTCCACCACCATCAGCGGAATCCGGTAACGGTCATAAATCTCATTCAACGTATAGCGCAGCCCCTTCGGGTCGATCTGCCATCCCCAATCGCTGGCCTTCAGATAAGGGTTCGCGATACCTCCGAACATATTCCCTTCCGCTTTCTTACGTCCTTCGTCCGCAGTAGCGCAATTAGACATATAGTATGAAAAGGTATAATAATCCACGCGTCCTTCCTTTAAAAGATCCTGGTCGTTTTCTTCCATCTTTATATGAATCCCCTGTTCCCTGAAATACCGATCCATGTAAGCAGGATATTCCCCGCGCACCTGTACATCCGAACAAAACCAATTCATCCTCCGGTTCTGCTCCTGACAAATCAATACATCGTCCGGATTGCACGTCAAAGGATACGTGGTGGAAAAAGCTATCATACAGCCTACCTTATATGTTTCATCTATTTCATGGGCCAGTTTTACCGCCATCGCGCTTGCAACAAACTGATGATGCAGCCCCTGGAAACGCTTTTGCGGATCATCCGCCTGATTGGAGAAGTCCGTCGTCCCTTCATTCAGAATCCCTAATGACAATAGATTCCCCATCCCCATCGTCCCTGTATTGATTTCATTAAAAGTAAGCCAATATTTTACTTTACCTTTATAACGGTTAAAAATTGCTTCGCAATAACGGATAAAAAGCCCGATCACCCTCCTGTCCGACCACCCGTTATACTTCTTAGTCAAGGCAAACGGTATCTCATAGTGGGAAATCGTAATCAACGGCTCTATGCCATATCTTAAGCATTCCGCAATTACGCCATCATAGAACCGGAGCCCCGCTTCATTCGGTTCCATTTCCTCTCCGGTAGGGAAAATCCTTGTCCATGCGATTGAAAAACGGAAGACCTTAAACCCCATTTCCGCAAACAAGGCAATATCTTCTTTATAATGATGATAGAAATCAATTGCCTCATGGCTGGGATAAAAAGTCCCTTCCTCCAACACAGGAGTGATTCGTTTCGGCTTTATATGCGTCCCTCCGGTACAAATATCCGCGCAGGAAATCCCTTTTCCATCCACATCCCATGCTCCTTCACACTGATTGGCCGCTACTGCGCCGCCCCATAAAAAACCCTCTTTAAAAGCCATTTTCTTCCTCCTTCATCCTAAATAACCTTAAAATAAGACCGTCATCAAAGTATCCGTGCATTCCACCTCTTTTTTATCCGTTTTCAGCACATCCATCATGTCCTGTGAATTCGTAATAATAACCGGAGTCTGGGCGGAAAAACCAGCCTTCTCGATTTCCTTCAAGTCCACTTCCATCAAAAGCTGTCCTTTGCTTACATGATCGTCCTGTTTAATATGGGCGCAAAAACCCTTCCCGTTCATATTTACCGTATTGATCCCAACGTGGATCAATACTTCCACTCCGCTGTCGCCGGTAATCCCTATCGCATGTAACGTAGGGAACAAAGTGGTTACTGTTCCGTCCACCGGAGCAAATACTTTGCCCTCTACAGGCATAATAACCATGCCATCCCCCAGCGTCCCCAAAGCAAACGCTTCATCCTCCGCTTCGGATAATCCCGCCGCTCTTCCTTTCATTGGGGCAAGCACTGCGTCATTATATTTATTCCTGTCCTTTTCTTCTTTCATTCTCACCCCTTCTTCCGTTTTTACTTCCTCATCCTTATATAAGATATAAGTAAGAACGAAAGAAAAGCCTATGCCAATGGCCAAGGAAATCAAAACATTCATCATAATCGTTCCCGTCGGCACCGTCCCTCCGATAAATCCGGGAATTGTAAAAATGCCAAGCCCTGTCAACTGCCACAAAAGCGTATCGGTAAAGCCAAGGTATGCCCCTGTCAATCCTGCGCCGATACAGGAAATGATAAAGAACTTTATGCGCGGAAGGGTAACTCCATAAATAGCAGGCTCCGTCACGCCGAAAATACCGGATATCATAGCCGGCAATGCAATACTCCTTAGTTTCTGATTCTTTGTCTTTAACCAGATTGCAAATACTACTGCCGTCTGCGCAAATGTAGTTCCCGCCATAAATCCTAAAAACATCGGCTCCCCATTAGCCAACTGAATAAAAGCAATCGCCCCCAAGGCGCCATGCACTCCAAAAATAACCATTACCTGATACAAAGCCCCTACCAAAAATCCTGCCAGCATCGGACTTAAGTTATACCCGGCCATAATCCCGTTCCCGATCACATTGCCCACCTGATTCATTACCGGGCCGATCAATACGAAACCAATCGGTATCGCAATGACCATAACCGCCATTGGCACAAAAAAGGACTTGATCACATCAGGCACTATCTTCTTCAAAGGTTTGTATATAACCGAAGCGAACAGCACTGTAAAGATAACCGGGAGCATGGTACTGGTATATGTTGTATTCAATACGATGCCAAATAGATTTAAATCCACGCCCTGAATAGACGGATAAACCATTGCCGCACCGATGACAAGACCTACGAATGGATCGATCTTGACCTTCTTCGCCGTCGTATATCCCAGAAAAATAGGGAAGAAATAAAACAAAGCGTCTCCGCAGGCATTCAAAATCTGATAAAAACCGCCTTCCACGGACATAAACCCAAAATAAGTCAAAAGAGAGAGTATCCCTTTGATCATACCGCTCGCGCAAAGGATGCTGATGCATGGGCCGACAACATTAGTAATAAAATCGATCAGGACTTCCCCAACGCCTTTCTTCTTTTCCTCCTCTGCCGCCGTATTCCCGGCCTGGATGCCAAGCTGCTCACAGGCTTCCTTATACACGTCCGGCACATGGTTGCCAATCACTACCTGATACTGGCCCGCTCCATGCATTACAGTGACTATCCCGTCCATGTTTTTTAAGACATCATCCTTTGCAACGCTCTCGTCTTTTAACTGAAAGCGCAGGCGCGTAATGCAATGGGTCAGAGAAACCACATTCCCCTTCCCGCCGATGTTTTCAACGATTTTATTTACTAATTCCTCATATTTTCTCATATTTTGCAGCTAATCTCCTTCCTTGCCCCGCCCCTTTTCCCGGCCTGGGCTTTTTATGCTTATTCTTACAACATCTTTTTTCCGCCCCGGATCCTGCTTATAGAGCTTTTGTTTCCGCCTTTTTGCGTTACCGTTTTTCCTTAGGCATTGCTTTGCGCCCTTCCGGATCTTTACTCATGCACCGCCCTCCTTCCCAGCCCATCCGTCGAACCAGCGATCCTTGCAGATATCAAGAAGTCGTCTTATAAATCACACGCTCAATATGTATTGTCAGATACAGCTTTTCTTCATCGGACAGGCAATATTGGTATTTTTTACTTAAGAAGTCCCCAATGCGTTCTACGCAGCTATATGCATTCTGGTATTGGTTTTTTACCATCGCCAGCAACTGATTATCCGCTTCATCCTGATAAGTCTTACCGCCAATCAGCCGTTTTGCAAAAAATTTTAAATGGGTAATAAACCTGTAATAATAAACGCTGTCTTCATCGAACTCCACATTAAATTTGTATTTTACAATATTTACCAATTCCTGCATTACTTTGGTAATTTGGTAAATATCCTGCATATTTTCTTCATCCATAGCTGCGTTTGCCAGATGCAGCGCAATAAACCCCGCCTCGTCTTCCGGCAGCCTGATCTCAAAACGTTTTTCGATCATGTCCAGCGCCTTCATCCCAATAGCGAACTGATCCGGATAGAACCGCCTCGTTTCCCACAATAATGCATTTTTCACCGTAATCCCCTCAAAGTAGCGTACAATCGCCGTATGCACGTGATCCACCAGGCTGATATATATCATATCGTTTAATTTTTTCCCCGTTTTTGTTTTTGCATAAGAAATAATCTCCTCTCCGATTTCAATATGAGGGATCGGTATATCGACAATCAATTCCTGGAATTTATGCGCTGCTTTCTGATTCGATAGCGTAAAAATCTTATCGATCAGCTTTTCGTCCAGCTCCTCCCCCGGCTTTTTCCTGAAGGCCAGCCCTCGTCCCATTATGATTTTCTCCACTCCGTTTTCTTTTACAATTACTACGTTATTATTCAAAATTTTCCCAATGATCATCGTCTTTTCCTTACCAAAGCCCTACAGCAACAAAGTCTTTCCTATGATACAAAAAAACCTACATACTACCAGCAGGAATTCAATTCCTGCCAACAGCATGTAGGTTTAGCTTGCTATACGCAATCACTATCGCTACTATATTTTATAAAACCTTTTTATCATATATACGAAAAAAAGTCAAGTGTTTTTTTATCCATTGCAGTTTTCTCTTTCCATACTTCTACAACAGCTTTTCCCTCATCCGAATCAATATCCTCTTTTCCATCCTGCTCACCTGCACTTGGCTGATCCCTAAGTTTTTCGCCACTTCAACCTGTGTTTTATCCTGGAAATAACGCAGCCGTATCAAAGTCTTTTCTTCTTCCCCCAGCTCATCGATCAACTGTTCCAACAGCATATGGTTCAAAAGCCTTTCGTTGTCGTCTTTCTTCTCCGGCAGCTTGTCCACTAAGTAAATCTCATTGCCATCGGACTGATAAACGGATTTATATATGGACTCCACCTCCACATTTGCTTCCATCGCCATTACGATATCCTCCTTGGCGATTCCCGTAACTTGTGAAATCTCTTCCAAGGTAGCTTCCCTCCCCTGTTCATGGGCAATCTTTTCGGAGGCCTGTTTGATCTTCCATCCGTTTTCCTTAAGCGTCCTGCTCACCTTGACCATTCCGTCATCCCTTAGAAAGCGTTTGATTTCCCCGCTGATCATCGGTACCGCATAAGTGGAGAACTTTACATCATATGATAAATCAAATTTATCAATCGCCTTCATCAACCCTATGCTTCCGATCTGGAATAAATCTTCCGCGTCATATCCTCTTGCGAGAAAACGCTTTACAATATGATGCACCAGCCCAAGGTTTTTCTCTATCAGTACTTCCCTCGCCGCCTTATCCCCTGCCTGTGAACGAGCAATCAGTACCGCCATTTCCTCCATAATCTATTCCTCATCCCCTATCCATGGAATGCACCCTATTTTTTTCTTCATAATCACCGTAGTCCCTTCCCCGGGTACGGACAATACCTCTAAATCATCCATAAAAGCTTCCATAAACGGAAAACCCATCCCGGAACGGTTCAGTTCCGGTTTCGTGGTAAAAAGCGGTTCCATCGCCTTTTCAATATCATCTATCCCTTTTCCCTTGTCCATAACCTCCACATGCAGTACATCCTGGTCGATGGAACAACGGATATTGACCTTTCCGCCTTCCAGCCCGTCATACCCGTGGATGACCGCATTCGTCACCGCCTCCGACACCGCTGTTTTTATGTCGGAGATTTCTTCCAAAGTAGGATCCAGTTCGGAGACAAAAGCCGCTACCGCTACTCTGGCAAATGCTTCATTCGCCGATATCGCATCGAACTCCATCTTCATTTCGTTTTTCATCCCATTCCTCCTAATCCATAATTTCCACGATTTTATGTAAACCCGATATCATGAAAAGGTGCCTGATCCTGTTATCCGTATGAATTGCAAACACCTTTCCCCCAAAACACGCGATTTTTTTATATCTTCCTAAGATAATCCCGATCCCGGAACTGTCCATAAATTTCGTATCTTCAAAATCAAAAACTACATTGCTTATCTGCTCCCGCACAATGAACTTGTCCGCATTTTCGCTTATGTAGGATGATTTATGGTGGTCGATTTCTTCCGGCATTCTCACCATCAAATAATTATCAATTACTTTAAAATTTTCACTCATGCACGTCTCCTTTCCCTTTCTTCGTCAAATCCGGCCGGCCTTCCCAAGCGTTACCCGCAAAAGTCAATATAGTATGCCCCTTTTTTTTATTTCTATACAAAAAGAGGACATAACCCTTATGTCCTCTTTCGTATCATCCTATGCCCGGATTCCCCCGTCAGTTCCCGCTATTATTCAACTCCGCCAGATAAGTCTCGGAATTCACTGCCTTCAGCGTCCCGGGGAATAACTCAATCACTTGTGTATAAGTCTCTTTTGCCTTTTCCAGATTATTTGTTTCCTTATAGCAATTAGCCAGATAAAAAAGCGCATCCCCGTTCGTTTCATCATATTGATAAGCCTTCGCCAAGTTCGGAAGCGCCGCCGCATAATCCCCTTGCCGGTAAGCCTGATATCCTTCGTCATAAGCGGTTTTTGCCAATTCAGGCCCTATCAGGTTGGCCAGCGTATCGTACAATGTGATAAAAGCCTCCGAAGCAGTGTCCCCCAATTCTTCCAGATCTATCTCGTCCAGATGTTCCGACACCCTGAGCGGATCCCCTTCGCTGGCAAGATATTCGTTGGCTGCCACAATCAGTTTATCCGAAGCCTGTATCGTGCCATCCGTCCCTACATAGCCTTCCAACTGCGTTTTCAGCCCGCTGTTTTCATCCGTCAATGTTTTCACCTGTTGTTCCAGTTCATTGATGGTAAGCGTCTTTTCATCCGACTGATTGCCGATAACGCGCAGTTCTTCGTCCATAGCTACCTGCGCCATCTGTATCCGCGCCGGAAGGATCAAGAACCAGGCCGCTGCCAGCCCGACGGCTATGCCAATCCCCATATTCACAAAAACGGATAAACCTTTTCTCTCCTTTGTGTTTACCGGCTGGATGATCGTCTCATTGCCGCTCTGGTATTTAATGACGTCAGGGGAAATCCCCTTCCTCCTTCCGCCTCCTTTAACAGCCCCTTCTTCCGGGGCTATCATCCGTTCCACTTCTTTTAAATAACGTCTGGTCGTTGTATTGTTGGAATCTATCCTGCCGCATTTATATAGTTCTTTCCTCGCCTTTTCCCATTCCCCGGCTTCGATATAAAGCAATGCCAAGAGCTGATGGGCCCGCACAAACTTCGGGTTCAACGACAATACTTTTTTTAGTTGTATCACCGCCAGATCCTGGCTTCCCTGACGGCAATAGACAAGAGCCTGGTTATATTTTTTAATCGTCTGGTTGATCGAATCCAGCCTCGACTGGTTTGTCTGTATCATATTGATATACATATCCGAGATATTCTTCTTGGGACGGAGGTTCTTGCTAATCACCCACTCGCTGAGCGCCGCCACCACTTCACCCATTTCAAAATATACCAGCCCTAACAAATTCCTTGCTTTTATATTATTTTTATTTAATTTCAAACTCTGCCGTAAACTATTTACCGCACCGGTCAAATCCCTGATCTGGGCTTTTTCCAACCCATCGTTGTAAAAACGGTTGGAAAGGTACATGATTTTTTTGTATATACTTACATCCGCCCCGCAGGCCGTGCAGAAATCATGCTCCGATAAACTGCGGCCACAATTATAACATAACATGCCGCCACCCCTATTCTTCAAAGGAACTGTTTTCCTCGCGGGCCGCAATCTCATCCTGTCTTACCGGCCGCTCGGTAAATGTAGTGTTCCCCATATCTTTGATCATCCCTACCAATATATCCGCCATATCCGTCAGATCCTGATTATAAATCGCTTCCTCCGCATCTTCCACTTCCAGACTGGGATGGAACTTCTTCAATTCCTCTTCAAAATTAATCATCCGATTTCCTCCTTGCCAATGCCTTCACCTCTCCTGCAAAATAAAGCGAACCGGCAATATATATAAAATCCTCTTCCTTTTTCTTTGCCAGCAGATCGTCCAGCGCCTGCTGCGCATCCGTTGCAAAAGCGCACTTCATCCCGTTAAAATGCCGCCTTAGCGTCTCCGGTCCCACTCCCCTTATATTATGAATCCCTGCAACGGCGGCCTCCCGGAACAAGCCGCTGTCTTTGAGAATACTTATCATTTCCCCATAATTTTTATCGCTGACAGCGGAAAAAAGCAGATACCTGCTACCCGTACAGCCATCAGCTTCCACTGACCGGGTAAATGCGCGGACGCCGTCTTCATTATGGGCGCCGTCCACATATACCCCGGGAAGGATCTCTTCCATCCTCCCCTCCCAAAAGGCCTCTTCAAGCCCTTCCTTTATCTGGCCTCCCGTCATGCGCCGCCCATCCGGTATCTGTTCCATACACCGGATCGCTATCGCGGCATTTTCCGCCTGATAAAGGGCCCCTGTTGCCAATTTCAGCCTAATATAACCATAATACCGAGAATGCATGAAAAAATCAATGCTTTTATTTGTTAATTTACTATAAAAGAAATCCTCTTCACCCACTCCAACCGCCCTATTTCCAAGCATTTGCGCCCTTTTTTTTATCACTTTAGCCACGTTTTTTCTTTTACCGCAGAAAACGACGGGGACGCCCGGTTTTAAAATCCCCGCTTTTTCCCCTGCGATCTCTTCTACCGTACGCCCCAGATACTCCGTATGGTCAAGGCTAACCGACGTGATTGCCGTCAGGATTGGGGACTGTACCGCATTCGTAGCGTCCAGCCTGCCGCCCATCCCGGTTTCCAGTATCACATATTCCGCCTTTTCTTCGCGGAATATTACCATTCCCATCAGGAATAATAACTCGAAAAAAGTAGGATGATAGCCCGGCTTTCCGGACAAATCCCTCATTTTTCCCAGCCGTTCCATCACATACCGGAATCCCCATAGGAACCTTTCCTCCGTAACCAGCTCATCGCCCATCCGGAACCGCTCCCGCATCCTGACCAGATGAGGGGAAGTAAACATCCCTACACGGTAACCGCCCTTTTTCAGAATGGAACACAAGTAGGCACAAACGGATCCCTTTCCGTTTGTGCCTGCCACATGGATGATTTTCTTCCCTTCTTCCGGGGAACCCAGCGTCTTTAAAAAGAGCCGGGTATCCTCCAAACTGTTTTTTGCCGTGATTTTCGGCAATTCCAAAATATATTGTTCCGCTTCTTTATAAGAATCCGCCCGCATAGCGATTACCCTCTTAACTGTTTTAAGCGAAGCTGTACCTGTTCCATCATCTGGGTATATTTCTCCAGCTTTTCCTTCTCCTGGGCAATCTTCGCTTCCGGCGCCTTGGAAATAAATTTCTCATTGTTCAACATCCCGTTTACTCTTGCAAGTTCCCCCTGCAGACGCCCTTCCTCTTTTTCCAGACGATCGATCTCCTTGGCGATATCCACCAGCTCCGCAAACGGGATATACAAAGTAGCCCCGGGAATTACGACGGAAACCGCGTCATCTCCGACGCCCTGTTTATCCTTTTGAAGGATTACTTCGGACGCATAGGCCAACGAAGCAAAGAACAGCCTGCCTTCTTCAAAAGAGGCCAGGATTTCTTCATTCCCGCTTACTACAAATACCTTTGCCTTCCGGCTTGGCGCAACATTCATCTGCGTCCGCACATTGCGGATTCCCCTTACCGCTTCTTTTATCGTCTCAATGTCTTTTTCTTCCTTTTCAAAATCCCATTCCTCCCGGTATGTCGGCCACGGGGAAATCATAATGGATTCCTCTGCCGGCTGCAGCGAGCAGTAGATTTCTTCCGTTATAAACGGCATGTAAGGGTGCAGCAGCTTCAAAGCCTGGCTTAATACAGTTTTCAATGTCCAAAGAGCCGCATCCTGGCTGCTTTTGTCGTCGGAATTATAAAGCCTTGGCTTTACCATCTCAATGTACCAGTCGCAGAACTCATCCCAGATAAAATCGTACACTTTCTGTACGGCAACGCCCAGTTCATAATGTTCCATATTATCGGTAACTTCTTTGATCAGCCGGTTTAATTTGGATAAAATCCACCGGTCCGCAGGCTCTAACCCGTCTTTTGCCGTTTCGCCCGTTTCTTTCCCTTCCATATTCATCATAATGAAGCGGGAAGCATTCCATACCTTATTGGCAAAATTCCTGCTCGCCTCTACTTTTTCATAAGAAAAACGCATATCATTGCCAGGCGCATTTCCCGTCATCAAAGTCAGCCTCAGTGCATCCGCCCCATATTGATCGATCACCTCCAGAGGATCAATGCCGTTGCCAAGGGATTTGCTCATCTTCCTGCCCTGGGCGTCCCTCACAAGCCCATGGAACAATACCGTATGGAAAGGCTTCTCCCCCATCTGCTCATAACCCGAGAAAATCATACGGATGACCCAGAAGAAAATGATGTCATATCCCGTTACCAGCACATCCGTAGGATAGAAATAATCCAACTCTTCCGTTTTTTCCGGCCAGCCCAGCGTGGAAAAAGGCCAGAGGGCGGAAGAAAACCAAGTATCCAAAGTATCCGGATCCTGGGTAAAATGCCCCCCGCCGCATTTGCCGCATGTTTCGGGCGCCTCTTTCGCCACTATGGTTTCACCGCATTTATCGCAATAATACGCCGGGATCCTGTGTCCCCACCAAAGCTGGCGGCTGATGCACCAGTCGCGGATATTGTCCGTCCAGTTGAAATACGTCTTCTCCATGCGTTCCGGAACCAATCGGATCTCCCCGTCTTTTACCGCTTTTACCGCAGGGCGGATCAATTCATCCATTTTAACAAACCACTGTTTTTTGATTAAGGGTTCGATCGTCGTCTTGCAGCGGTCATGCGTTCCTACATTATGGGAATAGTCCTCCACTTTTACAAGCAGCCCCATTTCTTCCAGCTCTTTTACAATAGCCGCCCGCGCTTCATAACGGTCCATCCCCCGGAATTTCCCGCCGTTTGCGTTAATCGTGGCATCATCGTTCATAATATTGATTTCCGGCAGATCATGCCGTTTCCCCACCTCAAAGTCATTCGGGTCGTGGGCCGGGGTGATCTTCACTACACCGGTACCAAACTCCATATCCACATAAGGATCCGCTACAATCGGGATCTGCCTGTCTACAAAGGGAAGAAGCACCTTCCTGCCGACCAGATGCCTGTATCTTTCATCTTCGGGATTGACGGCAACGGCCGTATCCCCCAGCATTGTCTCCGGGCGGGTTGTTGCAAACTCCAAAAACTCCGTACTGCTTGGCTGCCCGTCTTCATCCAGCAGCGGGTATTTTATATGCCAAAAGTGGCCGGCCTGCTCCTCATATTCCACCTCGGCATCGGAAATGGAGGTATTGCATACCGGACACCAGTTGATGATCCTGCTGCCTTTATAAATCCATCCCTTTTCATGCATTTTGCAGAATACTTCCGTAACCGCCTTGTTGCATCCCTCATCCATTGTAAAGCGTTCCCTGTCCCAATCACAGGAAGAACCCATTTTTTTCAGCTGCCCGATAATCCTTCCGCCGTATTCCTTCTTCCATTCCCATGCCCTTTTTAGAAAGCCGTCCCTTCCCAATTCTTCTTTGCTTGTGCCTTCCTCTTTCAGTTTTTCAATGATCTTGACTTCGGTAGCTATGGAAGCATGATCCGTCCCCGGCTGCCAAAGGGCGTTATATCCCTGCATCCGCTTAAAACGGATCAAAATATCCTGCATGGTATTATCCAGGGCATGTCCCATATGAAGCTGCCCGGTAATATTCGGAGGCGGAATTACAATTGTAAACGGTTTCCTGCTCCCATCCACCTCCGCATGGAAATATTTCTTTTCCATCCATTTACTGTATAATCTTTCTTCCATCCCTTTCGGATCGTAAGTCTTCGCCAATTCTTTCGCCATAATGTCTCTCCTTCTTTCTTATGATGATTCGGGTGCCAAGAGGCCCATCGGAATGTCCCGTGCAACAGAGTGCGCACAAATCTTTTGCGCTATCTGCCAGAAGTGAGCCGTCGGATGGGCCTTTTGACACCCGAATCCTATAAAACAAAAAAGTGTGCGTCCCAACGCACACTCGCGCCGGAGCGCGGCTGCGACAGCAGCCATTTTCCTCTTGCGCGCAGTGCGCATCCTCCCGGAGGTTTTTTGTATCATAGGAAATTGCAGAGCAATTTCCTATGATACAAAAAACCCTTTGCCGAATTATTATCGGCAAAGGGCGTATTTACGCGGTACCACCTTTATTTTCACTCACCAGTCCTATCAGGCCTCATCCTATAACGGGGATCAATCGTGGAAACTTACTTGCATGGCATAAATCATTCCCTCTCCGTTTCAGCCTCCCGGTTCCAAAGCTACCTTCCGCATTCCTTTCTTCAAACAGCCTTTCAGCCGATGGGCCATCCTCTCTTTTAAGGGGTTATGCGTACTCCTCTTTTTCATTACCTTTTTGAATATGCTTCTCTTGCTGTCACTCTTATAATATCTGTTCAGCAATTGTTGTTTTTTAATATAATCCAGAAATCATACTTTGTCAAGAGATTTTCCCATACATTTCCCACCCCCGCCCATATTCTTTGCAACAGTCCATACACCCCCTGAACTGCCGCTATTCTTTATGCCAACCTGATCCTGTAATGCTTCAGCCAGTAATTTATTTGCAAAAGATATGCCAAAAGCTGGGGGCCGGCCATGAGCTGCCCGTAAAACGGCCTCGCGTAATCCGAAGGCTGGCTCATAAACTTTTTCACTTTTTCCCCGTCTATCAATATATTCAGCGGGGCATTCGGATCCTCGGCCACTTCCAGCATATGCCTGCGGACAAGCTGTTCATAAGCCGGGTCATAAGTTTTCGGATAAGGGCTTTTCTTACGGTAAAGCACCTCATCAGGCAAATGCTCCCGCCCGGCGGCCCGCAGCAGCGCTTTTACAATCCCGCCGCGATACTTCATTTCCCAAGGGACATTCCATGCATACTCAATAATCCGGTGGTCGGCAAAAGGAACCCTTGCCTCCAATCCTACATGCATACTGGTACGATCCATCCGATCCAGCAACGTCTGCATAAACCATTTAAGATTCAGATAAGAAATTTCCCTACGTCTCCTTTCCTCCTGACATTCCCCGGCAAGGAACGGAGTCCGGGCCACCGTCCTAAGATAAGCTTCCTTTGCATATTCCCGTATCGGCAGTTCCTTCCTCACCACATCTTTTAACAGCATCGTCCTGGGTTCAAAGTCCATAGACCATGGAAAAATATCCGCCTCAAAACATTCCTTTTTATGGAACCATGGATATCCCCCAAAAATCTCATCCGCACATTCCCCGGTCAGGGTTACTTTATGATGGGCTGCCACCTTTTTACAAAAATAAAGCATCGAAGACTCCACATCCGCCATACAAGGAAGATCCCTTGCCCTTACCGCTTCAAATAAATAGTCATAAAGCTCTTCATTCCGGCATTCTAAATAGTGATGCCTTGTTTTTGCATACTCCTTTACTTTATCCACCCAAGGCCGGTCCTGAGAAGGCTGAAAAGCATTAGCCTTAAAATTTATATCGTTATCCTTAAAATCAAACGAATACGTATCCAGCCGTTTTCCCTTCCTGCCAAGCTCCTTGCTGCAGATTGCCGTTACAAGGCTGCTGTCCACCCCGCCGGAAAGGAAAGTACAGACAGGCACATCCGACAGCATCTGCATCTTCACCGCATCCTCTATTAAATATTGCATCTTCTCTACCGTTTCATCCCAGCCTTCCTCATGAGGCCTGCTTTCCAGCCTCCAGTAGCAATATTCCCGGCATGTTTCCCCGCATTCCAGGAAATGCCCCGGCAATACTTCCAAAACATCCTTAAATACGCCTTTTCCATAAGTTTTTGCAGGCCCAAGCCCAAGGATTTCACACAGCCCTTCTTTATCCACCGCCGGTTCCACTCCCGGAAAGCAGAAAATCCCTTTTATTTCCGAGGAAAAAATAATAGTATCCCCTGATTTCATATAAAAGCACGGCTTCACCCCTGCCCTGTCCCGGAACAGGAAAAGCTTCTGCACCCTCCCGTCCCATATCCCAAAAGCAAAGATCCCGTTCAGGCGCCTTACAAAATCAACCCCATGGCGTATATAGCCTGCCAGGATAACTTCCGTATCGCTGTCCGTAATAAACCGCTCCCCCTCCTCCTGCAGCTCCTTCTTCAGCGTTCCCATATTATATATTTCCCCGTTATATACAATGGCCCATTCATTACCTCCTTCCCTGCGTACCATCGGCTGCTTCCCGGACGGCAAGTCAATAATGGAAAGCCGTACATGCGCAAGCCCACAGTGTCCCGCCAGGAACACCCCGTCCTCATCCGGCCCTCTATGCTTTTGTTCCCGGTTCATCTGCCGCAGCACATCTCCCCATCTCTTTTCCCCTTCCCCTGCCTTATAGTCTTCCTTCCGGTTAAAAAAACCTGCAATCCCGCACATAGGCTCCTCCACATCAAATTATTTTCCGTTTAAACCCCTTTTAAAACACCTTTTCCCGTCCGTCTTTTCCTTCTCAGACCAGCAAGGGCTGTATCTGCCGCCCCTCCAAAGCCATTTCCAACGTAGGGATTATTTTATCACAATGCGCCACAAGGGAATTCGGTTTATGCTCCGCATCATCCTGCCCAAAAGGCACGAAATAAATATTCTTTGCATTCATCAGCATTCCAATATTCTTCATATTCGCCCCAAGCCCGTCATTTGTGGAAATAAAAATGACAAGCGGCTTCCCGTTTCTAAGATGCGCCTTCGCAGCCATCAGCACCGCCGTATCCGTGATCCCGTTGGCCAGTTTTGCCGCCGTGTTTCCCGTACAGGGAATGATCGCCAAAAGATCCAGATACCCTTTTGGGCCGATCGGCTCCGCCTCTTCTATAACGCGGATGGGTTCCCTTCCCGCTATTTCCTCTGCGCGCTTTAAAAAATCTTCCGGTTTGCCGAACCGGCTTTCTATGCTTTGCGCCGCGCCGGAAAAAACAGGGTATATTTCCGCCCCCGCTTCCTTCAAATGTTCCAGTTCTCGAAAAACTTTATCAAAAGTACAAAAGGAACCGCTGAATGCAATTCCTATTTTTTTCCCTTTCAATTCCATAGCATACCATACCTTTCTTTCCAACGCAGCAGAAGCCCGCAAAACCATCCGGCCAACCCCGCCGCTCCGTCATTTACAGCTATTACAGTTTGCTGAGTATATATTCAGACAAACGCTTTGCCGATATTTCCCCGGCATATTTCCCCGGCAGGCCGAGACAATGCAGCGCTTTCACCTGTCTTTCCTCCGCCTCTTTATAGTCCAGGCCGCCCCTTCCAGAGGCGATGTCGATAATCAGGGCGTCCTTTTCCACTTTCCCCAATATTCCCTCATCCAGTACGAGCGCCGGTACCGTATTATATATATATTCAAATACCCCGATCCTCTCCCCTAAACGTTTAAGAGGCAATGTTTCCATGCCAAATGCTTCCGCTAAGGCCAGCTCTATGCTGTTATCTACACAGACAGTCACACGGGCGGACAACCCCTTTAGCTTCTCGCACAATACTTTGCCGCATCTTCCGTAACCCAATACCAATGTTTTGCTATGGTGTATATTTGTCTGCTTATGGAGCAGCGCTTCCAATATCGCCCCTTCCGCAGTTGCCACCGCATTAAAAACCGCAATGCTTTCATCCTTCATAAAATCAAAACAGGAAATCCCTCTTTCACTACATTCCTGACGGAACGCCTCAGGTATCACCCCTCCGAAGATCTTATGACATTTCCTGATATGCCTGGACAATTCCCTTAAATTGACAATCCCCTTTTTTTCAAAAGGGATCCCTCCTACGATAATTTCCGCAGATTCCACCGCCTGTTTTAAAGAATCCGCATATCCATCCATTTCTATCTCCATATCGCCTCTACGGTATATCTTATAACCAATTACGCGATATCCCCTTTCCTTAAAAAAGGGTATCATGTAAGCCGTACGCTTATCCCCGCCTATTACTGCTATATCATATGCCGCCATATGCCGCCTCCATTTTCCATCCTATTTATAAACCGTGACACCCTGTCACATTATAAATATGCCTCCAAAGCCCCCTTGTGCATGTCAGCGGCCATTTCCCTCCTGCATGCAGTGCGCATCCTCCCGGAGGGTTTTTGTATCATAGGAAATTGCAGAGTAATTTCTTATGACGATTCGGGTGTCAAAAGGCCCATCCGGCGGCCCCGTCTGGCAGATGGCACACTAGATTTGTGCAAACGGCTTTTGCACGATGGAGAGGAGACTCTAAAATCGTGGAAGCCTCTGCTGAACACGATTTTTGCTTTCCGAGGCTCATCGGAATGTCCCGTGCAACAGAGTGCGTACAAATCTTTTGTGCCATCTGCCAGACGGCCCCGCCGGATAAACTTTTCGGAGCCTGGATCCCTTAGAGGGTAAAAAATAAAATTATGAAAGGAGCATAAAGCTATGGATTATGCGAAAGTAGCGCAACAAATCTATGAAAAAGTGGGTAAACGGGAGAACATTGTTTCCGCCGCCCATTGTGCAACCCGCCTTCGGCTGGTGCTGTCAGACAATGCCAAATGCGATGCAAAGGCGGTAGAGGAAATTGATGGGGTAAAGGGAGTGTTCAGCGCTTCCGGCCAGCTTCAGATTATTTTAGGTACGGGCGTGGTCAACAAGGTATATGATGAATTTATTGCCATAGCGGGGATTACCGCCGCAACGAAGGAAGAGGCTAAGGCGGCAGCGGCAGCCCGGCAGAATGTTTTTAAACGCGCCATTAAGACATTGGGGGATATCTTTGTTCCTATTATTCCTGCAATCGTGGCAAGCGGATTTTTGATGGGTATTATGGAAGCGTTGAATTTTATGGTAAACAATGACTTTCTTAATATTGATACCTCCGGCTCCATATATGTATTTGCCAATTTATTTGCCAATACGGCTTATGTATTCCTGCCGATACTGATCGCTTACAGCGCGGCAAAAGCATTTGGAGGGAATCCATATTTGGGCGCGGTTATTGGAATGTTGATGATTCATCCTGATCTGCAGAATGCATGGACGGTGGCTACGCAAGGAGTCCTGAAAACCCAGAAGGTATGGTTTGGCCTTTATGAAGTGGATATGGTGGGTTACCAAGGGCATGTCATTCCGGTGATCATAGCGGTCTGGGTGTTATGCTTTATAGAAAAACGTCTGCATAAAATCGTTCCCGCCATGCTTGATCTGTTTGTTACGCCGTTGGCCAGCGTATTTGTCACAGGGTATCTTACATACTCCATAATAGGGCCTGTCTTTGTCGCGGTGGAAAATGGGATCATCAGCGGCATTCAGACTTTGCTGACTCTGCCTTTTGGCATTGGGAGCATGATAATGGGAGGATTATACTCGCTTACGGTAGTAGCGGGCGTCCACCATATGTACACGGTAATTGACGTCGGGCAGTTGGCGCAGTTCGGCTTTACCTATTGGCTTCCCCTTGCTTCTGCGGCTAACCTTGCGCAGGGGGCGGCAACGCTTGCAGTAGGGCTGAAAAGTAAAAACGGAAAGACCAAAGCGGTAGCATTGCCTTCTTCGTTGTCCTGTTTTATGGGCATTACAGAGCCGGCTATTTTTGGCGTCAATCTGAGGTTTGTCAAACCATTTATTTGTGGCGCGATTGGCGGCGCTTGTGGCGCAATGTATGCTTCATTGGTGGGGCTGGGCGCCAGCGGTACCGGAGTTACCGGTTTGTTTGGCTTAATGCTTTGTCTCCATGATCCGATCAATTATATTATCATGTCTGCGATTGCCGTAGGGGTATCTTTTGTCCTGACATGGGTTTGGGGGTACAGGGAAGAAGCGGCTAAAGGGGCGTCTGCTTCCGAACGGCCTGATTCTGCGTCTTCTGCGCCGGGCTTTTCCGTTGTATGCCAGCCGGGAACGGTTTATGCGCCTGTTTCAGGGAGGGTTATCCCGTCGGCAGAAATCCCGGATGAAACATTTGCTACAGGTATTCTGGGAAAAGGCGTAGGCATAGAGCCAAGCGAAGAGGTTGTAGCGGCTCCGTTTGACGGCGTGATCGCTTCGGTCGCGGACACGAAGCATGCAGTAGGGATTTCATCTCCGGATGGGATTGAGTTGTTGATTCACATCGGAGTGGATACGGTTGCCATGAATGGGGACGGCTTTATATGTTATGTCCAGGAAGGGCAGACGGTAAAGGCCGGGGAAAAACTGATTGCTTTTGATCGTGATAAGATCCAAAAAGCAGGACATCCTGATTGCGTAGTAGTTCTGGTAACGAATTCGGACGACTATGAAAACCTGGCAATTGAAACAGGGGAATGCCATACTTTGGATAAAATAATACAAGTTTAATGTGGAGGTATGTACATGAAGATGCTATATATGGGAACTGCTGCCGCAGAAGGCTGGCCGGCCCTTTTTTGCTCCTGCCCCGTCTGCGAACATGCAAGGAGGGCGGGAGGAAGGGATCTGCGAACCCGGACACAGGCATTATTGGATGGCAGCCTGCTGATAGACTTCCCCCCGGACAGTTACTGTCATGCTCTTCAATATGGGCTGAACCTGGGAAATATCCATACGCTGCTGGTTACGCACAGCCATATGGATCATTGGTTCCCCACGGACCTGATCCACAGACACGAACATTTCGGGCATGGGGCTACGGGAGTCTTGGATGTTTATGGGAATGAAGCGGTGGAAAAAATATTTTATGACCATATATTAATCGATCGTTTCAAGCCTCATCCGATTGATGATGTTGTCCGGTTCCATGTGGTTTGCGGAGGGGATCGGATAAAGTCCGGAGGCTGGGATATCACTGCCGTTTCCGCAGATCATGACAAACGCGAAGAAAGCCTGGTTTATATTTGTAAAAAAGATGGTAAAACGGTATTCTATGGGCATGATACAGGGTGTGGGCTGAGTGACGGGGCATGGTCTTTGATTGCCGCAGAAAAATATGACCTGGTCAGCCTGGATGCCACGATGGGACAAAAGACGGTCGAAAGATACCATATGGGGCTGCCGGATGCGGAGAGGATGTTTCAGATGCTTGCCGACAGGGGATGCGTGGATGCGGATACGATTAAAGTTGTCAATCATTTCAGCCACAATGGGGAAATGTCTCATGAGCAATTGACTGAATGGGGTGCAAAACGGGATATCAGGGCGGCTTATGACGGCATGGAAGTAGAATTTTAAAGAAAGAGATGATAAGTTATGTCTGATACAAATGCATTATATCGTGATTTGGAGCGTCTGGTGCCGTATGTTGAACGGATGCAAGGCAGCGAGGCCGCTGCAGACCCATACCGTTTGCAGTTTCATTTGATGCCGCCTGTTGGATGGATGAACGATCCCAATGGATTATGCCGCTGCGGAGAGTGGCGTCATATATTTTATCAGTACAGCCCTTTTAATGCGGAGGGAGGGGTTAAGGTTTGGGGGCATTACCGGAGCCGTGATTTGCTCCATTGGGAAAAACTTCCCGTAATGCTATATCCTGACCAGCCGTGGGATGTCCATGGCGCATACTCAGGCTCGGCGCTGGTGGAGGATGGCATACTGTATCTTTACTATACAGGAAGCGTCAAGTATACGGGAGAATATGATTATATTAATGACGGCCGCGCAAACAATACGGCGTTGGCGGTCTCGCATGACGGAATAACGGTCTGTTCCAACGAATTATTGATGGAGAATGCGGATTATCCAAAAGGGCTTACACGCCATGTACGCGATCCAAAGGTATGGATGCAGGATGGCAGATATTATATGGCTTTGGGCGCACGGACGGTGGACGATCAGGGTGTGGTCCTTGTGTTTGAATCAGAGGATAAAAATCATTGGAAATATATTAATACAATCATGACTCCGGAGCCGTTTGGCTATATGTGGGAGTGTCCTGACCTGTTTGAATTGGATGGGCAATGGTTTTTGCTATGCTCTCCTCAAGGTGTGGGAAAGCAGGGAAACAGATTCCAAAATATTTATACAAGCGGTTATTTTCCTTTGTATGGAGACTTTAGGGGTTGCTATACATTGGGAGAATATGAAGAGCTGGATTGCGGCTTTGATTTTTACGCCCCTCAGACATTTTTGGATGAAGGCCGCCGCCTGGTGTTGGGATGGATGGGAATGCCGGATGCGGAATATGGGAACCCTACGGTTCAAAACGGTTGGCAGCATTGTACGGCTTCCTTATGCGAATTAAAGCTGGATGGAGGAAAGCTATTGCGCGTTCCAGTGCCGGAATTGGATGCGCTTCACCGCCGCAAGATCGATCCTGAACAAGCGAAAGTATTCGATTTGTCCTGTATGTCAGCCGGGGCGGGCAAAATTGTCATCCGGGAATGCGCTGTGCTGGAATGGGAAAATGGAAAGATATCGTTGTCGCTGTCGGGGAATGGAGGGGCAGGGCGGACTGTCCGTTGTTCGGAAACGGATGCAATAAAGGATTTACGTATTTTGGCGGACACATCATCGCTTGAAATCTTTGTGAATGGGGGCAGCCGGGTGCTTTCCACGCGCTATTACCCAAAACACGAAACGTGTGGAATTACGCTTGCTGGAATTGAGGAGATATCCCTTTGGGAAATGGGGGCATTTGAAATAAGCGATATGCAGCATTGCTGTTTCGCTAAGAAGTCCTAAGGCTCAACAGGACTGTTTCGCTAAGAACATCGCCTTCGCATCGAAGAATGCCTGAAATATGGTATTCTTCATCCGGATCTGTGCGCTGGGAGACAGCATGGGGGTTGGGATGGGAATATTAAAATGAAAAGGCTGGTATGCACATTGGGCGAATGCCGCGAGGATTCATATCCCGTTGCTTAGCAGCGTTGTAAGCTTGACGCCCCGCTGATGGCAGCGGGGTTGTTGACTGTGTCGACATTCGCCGGAGGATATGTCAGGGCTTGGATGTCAGGATGTATTTTAGATGGATTTCTGTGAATCCGGGGGTTTGAAGCGCATAAAATATATTGAATTGCGTTAAAGAATAGGCAAAGAGGGAAGCAATATGAATTCACAGAAATTAGAGAACTTATTAAATCTTGCTTTGGATGCATCAGTGGAAGAGAGGGAAAAATCGCTGAATCTGGATACGGGCTATGACGAAGAAAGTGAAAGGTGGGAACTGATTGTAAAATATAATGGTGATTTAAAAAGGTTGGACGGCACCGTAATCGATATAGAGGAATTAATTGCCGGATATGCAATTGTTACAGTCCCCAGGAGCCTGATAAAGTCTTTTGTGGAGTTGGAAGAAGTAGAGTATGTAGAAATGCCGAAACGGCTTTATTTTTCTTTGCAGCAGGGAAAAGCGGCCTCATGCATATTGGATGTAACTGCAAGGGAACCGTATTTGAGCGGCAAGGGGACTCTTGTGGCGGTTATTGATTCGGGTATTGATTATGCGAGGATGGATTTCAGGAATGCGGATGGAAGCAGCAGAATCCGGTATCTGTGGGATCAGAGCCTGGCTGAGGATGAAGATAGAGGATGGCTGCCTCCGGAAGGGTACCGGATTGGGGTGGAATTCAATCAAGCGCAGATAAATGAAGCTTTGCAGACGGCTGGGAGAGCGGGCGCCGATAGCATTCCAAGTCTGGATGTAACGGGGCATGGAACAGCGGTAGCGGCGATTGCTGCCGGGAATGGGCTTTCTTCCGAAGGAAGATATGTGGGTGTGGCGCCCGAGGCGGATTTGATCGTGGTGAAGCTTGGAAATCCGAAAAAGGAGTCTTTCCCAAGGACAACGGAATTGATGCGGGCTTTGGATTATGTAGTAAAAAAAGCTGTGGAGATGGAAGAACCGGTAGCTGTGAATTTAAGTTTTGGGAATACTTATGGCTCCCATGACGGTACGTCGCTGCTGGAGAGATTTATAGATAATATTTCAGAAATCGGCCGTAATGTAATTTGTGTGGGAAGCGGCAATGAGGGGGCTGCCGGGGGCCATACGTCAGGGGCGGTTAGGGAAGAGGTAAGAGTGGAACTGGCAGTGGCGCCTTATGAGCGTTCTTTAAATGTGCAGCTTTGGAAAGAATATGCGGATATCTTCCGTATTACCTTAATAGCGCCCGGAGGAGAAAGGCAGGTCGTAGAAACAGGGCAGGCCGGGACGGTGAGGCTGTCCATGGGGCAGACGCAGCTTCTTATTTATGTAGGAGAACCGGCGCCTTATTCCATTAATCAGGAAATTTATTTTGATTTTATCCCAAAACAGAATTATATCGATTCCGGCGTATGGACGTTTTTGCTGGAGCCGGTAAGAATAGTAACGGGAAATTATTTTTTTTATCTTCCAAGCAGTACCGTTTTAAATCGGGGGACCCGTTTTTTCGCCCCAACCCCAGAGGTGACATTTACAATCCCTTCGACTTCGAGAAAGGTAATAACGGTGGGGGCATACGATGCATTGTATGATTCTTATGCGGATTTTTCAGGACGGGGGTATTTGATGGAGAACCGGAGGGAGGGCCTGATCGCCGGCGAGAGTGCAAAACCGGATCTGGTAGCCCCGGGTGTGAATATAGCCATAAGCGATGGGCAGGGAGGGAGGCAGATGGTAACCGGGACTTCCTTTGCGGTGCCTTTTGTAACCGGGTCGGCGGCGCTGATGATGGAGTGGGGGATTGTACGGGGGAATGATCTGTTTTTGTATGGGGAGAAGGTGAAAGCATATTTGAGGAGAGGGGCGAGGCCGCTGCGGGGAGAGACGGAATATCCCAATGCGAGGGTGGGGTATGGGGCGCTTTGTGTCGAAAATAGTCTGCCGATTTGAATTTTTAAATATCATTGAGGACTCTGTCCTTTTTAGTAAGAGAACAAAAAATATTGTTCCGTAAAAAAATTACGGATGATGTTGTTGCTTGGGAATAAAAATGGTATACTAAGTAAAAAGAAAGATTTAAGGAGAGAGTCTATTATGCTGAAACAATTTGAGGTAAGTAATTATAGGAATTTCAAAGATAAAGTAAAAGTTGATTTTAGTAAAGTGGGAGGATATCAATTTAATTCAGAGTGCATTACAAATAGTAAGATAAGTAAAATGCTTGTCTATGGAAGGAATGCGACCGGAAAAACAAATCTAGGGAAAGCATTACTTGATATTTCAAATAATATGGCAAGGATTCGTTTTTTTTCAAGTCAGGCAGTTGCATATTTAAATGCAGACTCAAATGAAAAGATGGCGTTATTCAAGTATGTATTTCAGTTTGATGATAATGAAATTGTATATATGTATCATAAAATATCAGAATATCAGTTATTTGACGAAGAATTGTTAGTCGATGGCAATAGGGTATTTTATTTCAATTTTGAAACAAAGGAGAATGATTTTGAGGGGCTTGAAGAGCTGGAAGCTGAAACGGTTATCACAGATCGCTTTTTGCAGGCAATGAATTCAAATAAAGGGGACGATGATGAAGCTCCAACATTACCATTTCTTCGATGGGTAATAAATAATACAGCTTTAAAAGAAAATTCAATACTTTTAAAATTAGATGATTTTATAAATCGAATGGCAATGGTCACTGTAGGAAGTGGAAGTGGAATATACAGATCTCGAAAATTTTATGATACATTTTTTGATGTACTGGATGAAAAGGATAATTTAAAAGATTTTGAAGATTTCTTAAACATAATGGGAATAGAATGTAGTCTGGTAATGAAACATTTGCCTGATGGACAAAAAGAATTATATTTTCAACATGAAAAGCTGGTTCCTTTTATGGAAACAGCATCAAGCGGAACTCTTTCCTTGTTGAATTTATATCGGTGTCTTTTTATGGGAAAAAACTCTTCGTTACTTTACATGGATGAATTTGATGCGTTTTATCATTATGAGATGTCAGAAAATGTAATTCGTTTTTTGAAAGCCAAATATCCTGAATGTCAGATTATTATGACTACGCATAATACAAATTTAATGACTAATAGATTGATGAGGCCGGACTCTTTGTTTATTTTATCAAGAAGAGGTACACTTACTGCATTATGTGATGCAACAGAGAGGGAATTGCGTGAGGGACATAATTTAGAAAAGATGTATATAAGTGGGGAATTTGATAAATATGAATAATTATGATTGGTTAAAGTCAAGAAGGCGACGACGAAATCTGTTTATTGTAGAGGGAAACCATGAAAAAAATGAACTTATGGGCTTACTCTTGAAAATCTATCCAGAGGTAGACATAAAGTTAGAAGATATTATCACATATACCACAAATATATATCAGCTTTATAAATTGATAGCGGATAAGTATGGTGATGAGTGGTTTGATATAGATGTTGATTTACCATTCATCGTTGGTGAGAAGTTAAGGGTGGAAGAGGCTTTGCATAAAGTTGATTTTATGAATATTCTTCTTATTTTTGATTATGAAAGACACGATCCTCTTTTTTCAGAAGAAAAAATTAATCATCTCCAGCAATATTTTTGTGATTCAACCGATGTTGGAAAGCTTTATATTAATTATCCGATGGTTGAATCATATCAACACTTATTTTCAATTCCAGATTTAGGCTATGCAGAAAGAAGTATTTTGGTGTCGTTGCAGCCAGGTGATAAATATAAAAATTTGGTAAAAGATACGTTCATTGCACATTTGATTGATTTGCCAAGGAAGATGGAAGAAATACTTTCAAAAAGATTTATGATACAAGATAAGGAAAAATGTGCAGAATATGTTGAGAAGATTTTATTCATCCACTCTGATGAAAATGATCTTGCAATACAGGTAAGAGAAATACTCTGTGGTGCTCTTGATGAACGGGCTTTATTAACAGCACAGTTTCAGATGAAGAATTTAATAGAGAAAAATCGGTATGCCAGTTTAGGAAAAACATATTTTGAACATATGAGAGATATTTTCAACGAAATTATTGTTCATAATATACGGAAGGGTAAGATGATTCAAAGCGGTGAATATAATTTCCACCAATATGATTTGGAAAAATGTTATAAGAGCCTTTCTTTGTTAGATATCTTGGATAGACAAAATATTAGAAGCAGAGATCTTGAGGAGGGGATGATTTGGGTGATAAATACAAGTGTGCTTTTTATTCCAGATTATAATTTCAATCTGATTGAAAGTGGAGAATAAGAAGATGAGAAAGTTTATTCAAGTTAAAAAAACTTAGCAATAACTTCCCATCAATTTTCATGGCACTTAGCAATTATTTATCATCAGACCAACGGAGTTATGCGGGGTTGCGGATTTTTGGTTAGAAAAAAAGTGAAAAAGTTCGTGACAATAACTTGACATCAACGGGGTATGGGGCGCTTTGTGTCGAAAATAGTCTGCCGAGGTAGAATAGAGTAAATTTTTGGAGTAATAAGCACTTTATTTTTCGCATTTGGCGTCGAATAAAGTGCTTATTATGTACTAAGGGTCGATTATGCACTAAACGAACGGATTAGACTTAGTTTACAAGAGAGACAAAATTTTTTGCAATGTTGCCTGAAATTTTTCCTGATTGACTTTGCTACGGCAGACCGTTATACTGAGAAATAGCAAGACTTTTTCTGGAGATATCATTATGTATAGAAAGAAGGCGACTGCATGAATGTAAATGAACTAATGGAGCAGAAAGCAATCACAAAATATCGACTTTCCCAAAACAGCGGCGTTCCGTATACTACGGTCTGTGATATATGTAATGGGAAGACAAAGCTTGAAAACTGTTCCGTAAAGACAGTCTATAAGATTGCGGAAGCGCTTGGGGTGTTCATGGAATCCCTGTTGGATTTTGCATCCGAAGAGAGGGGTAACTTTGAACTTTATAAAAGCAGTGTATGTCACCGTGTAAAAGAAATGGGTGACATTGATTTTATCATAGACACGTTGGAGCAGGATGAGATCAGGGTGTACTATCAGCGGGGATGGTATCGAGAAAGTCTGTATTTGCTGGCAATGCTTGACTATCTCAGTCGTATGAACAGTGTCCCGTTCTGCACAAGATATGACGATCTGCGCTGTTGCAGATTAAAAGAGCCTCTTTATCCCACCGGCATATTGACGGCGGCGCTTGTCTCTGACAGCGATGCACCGAAAACGAAAGCACTGCAGGAGGCAATTCCGGAGTTCTTAAGATTTAACATTGTGGAGAGCGAGGTGCGAGATGTCGTCTGAGAGAGCAGGTGTATTCACAAAAGAGAACCTTGATACCGTTTTGAAAGAATTGGCAAAGGAATTCAAGAAGCGGAATGGCAAGGCAGTTCCAGCAGAAATCATCCTGATTGGTGGGGCTGCTGTTCTTGTATCATAGGAAATTGCTCTGCAATTACCTATGATACAAAAACCCTCCGGGAGGATGCGCATTGCGCGCAAGAGAAAAATGGCTGCTGTCGCAGCCGCGCTCCGGCGCGAGTGTGCGTTAGGACGCACACTTTTTTATATCATAGGAAATTCCTCCTGACGGAGGAATCTTGAATTAAAATAGCCCGCCAAAGGCGGGCGTGCTAACAAGACGAATGGTTTTAGAAGATATAAAAACCTTCTTCAAATTCGTCATCATCAAGGTCATCATCCTCAGTGAGGAAGTAATGCATGTCGAGCAGGTCAGAGTCAGTCATATTTTTAACCAGCTTTGCAGTCATGCCTTCCGGAGGATTTTTGATATATTTTAGCCTGAGTTCTTCTATGGAAATTGGATCCATTGCAAGCCTCCTGTCTGCTGATATTTTCAGTATGGAACAGACAGAAGATAAAATCAAGCACATTTACCACTGGAGCGGCAGTGATGTTTTGCCATTGCCCTTTCGTAGAGTTCATGAAGAGAAACAGGCTTGTGTTTATGGAAGAGTTCCAGGAACTCCATTTTGTGGTTACATTTTGGGCATTGGAGGGGGGGTCGTAACCAAAGGAAAAGAGAAAGAACTTCCGCCAGGTGTTAAAGTCAAGCAGGATCCTGTGCCTGGATTTTGGGACGGCTTTGCGGAGTTTTTCGTCAGACTTGCGGTGTCTTGCATAGAGCCCGTAACAGCGGGTCATCTTGAAGTACTTTTCGGGTATGTGCTGGATGAGCAGGGAAATAAAGTCCATGACAGGGAGTTTTTTTCCACATAGAAGTCATCTTCGTGCCTGTTGTAGTGGAAGGTGACGTTATCCCCATCATGGGAATCAATGCGGGAGGTGGCAATAACAGGCCTGCCGAGGTAACGGCTGATGTATTTTATAATAGTGCCAGTGTCGCAGAGATTTGGTTTTGCATAGACATAAAAACCGTTTTTATCTTTTCTGTAAATGGCGGCTTTCGTCTTTTTGAAGGGAGTCCCGATGCGCTTTTCCAGTTCATTTAAAAGCGCAGTCTGGAAGGCTTTGCGCAGATAAGTGTAGTTAAAGTGCTTAACCATTCTCCAGAAACCGTCATCAGAGAAGCCGCCCTCGGTAAGGAGACAGTGAATGTGGGGGTTCCATTCCAGGGGCCTGCCGAAGGCATGGAGGACACAGACGAAGCCGGGGACAAAGCTTCTGCTTTTATTATGGCTTTAGCCAGTTGAGTACATCGGAGTTTTTCGTGTTCCGAAAAA
>CAOKPU010000017.1 GCA_948470755.1 uncultured Lachnospiraceae bacterium
GAGTGCGCACAAATCTTTTGCGCCATCTGCCGGACGGGGCCGCCGGATGGGCCTTCTGACGCCCGGATCCTATAAGATAAAAAAGAGGACAGCCATAGCCATCCTCCTTTTTTATAAAATTATATATATTTGGCCTGATTATTCAGCAATATCGGCATACATAAAGAACCAATATCCGTAAGGTGAATGCCAGGAACCTGTGATCTTATCGCTCTGCAGCCAGAAATCATTATAATAAGCAATCGGGACACAAGCTGTCTCTGCCATCAAAATATCTTCTGCTTTATGGAGAGCTTCAGAACGTTCTGCTGCGTCCAAAGTTGTTCTGGATAAATCCATAGCCGCATCGTATTCCGCATTATTAAACTTACCATCGTTATTTCCGTTTGTGGAATATAACAGAACCAACATGTTGGAAGGATCGCTGTAATCGCCAACCCAACCGTTACGTGCTACATCATATTCCCCATTACGACGCATCGGCGTAAAGCTGGACCATTCTACGATATTAACCTGCAGATCAATACCGAGTTCTGCCCATGCCTGCTGTAAATACTCTGCAACTACTTTATGATATCCTGCATCATTCGTTGTATAAGAGATGGACGGGAAGCCTTCCCCATTAGGATATCCTGCCTCTTCTAATAAAGCCTTCGCCTCTTCCAAATTGCCTTCAAAGTCTGTAATATCAATATAGGAATTCCCGCCATTTGCATTCGCAATGAACTGCGAACCGTCCGTATCGATCCATCCAGGACCCATAAAGTTGTCAGCCGGGGAATAAGTTCCCTGCATCAGCGTATTTGCCACATAATCACGGTCAATTGCAAGGCTGAGCGCGCGGCGCACCTTCGCATCCTTAAATGCTTCATTGTTCAGATTTAAGCTGATATAATAAGTTCCGATAATCGGGTCTACGAAGAAGTCTGAATTTTCAGAAAGGCTGGGAATCTCTTCCGTAGGAACATCCTTGATCATAAGGACTTCGCCTGTCTGGTACGCGCTGTATGCCGCATTGGAATCTTCGATCAAAGCAAACTGAATGCCATCCAGTTTAATAGCGTCCGCATTCCAGTAATTCGGGTTTTTGCTGAATAAAATATGGGAACCCGGAACCCATTCCGTCATATAGAAAGGACCATTGGAAACATAAGTTTCCGGAGCAGTTGCCCATCCGTCGCCGTTTGCTTCTACTGTTGCCTGCTGTACCGGGCTTAAAGTCGCAAAAGCTGCCAAGCTGCCAAAATATGAGCAAGGGGAGTTCAATGTTACAACCAAAGTCTGGTCATCCTGTGCCACTACCTGCAAAGCATCCAGATTACCGCCGATCGCATCCCCATAACCTTCTACCATACTAAGCACTGTCTCTGCATAAGGAGCAGCTACCATAGGGTCGCATACCCTTTTCCAGCTATATACAAAATCATTTGCCGTCAAAGCGCTGCCGTCAGACCATTTCAGTCCTTCCCTCAAATGGAATGTCCATGTAAGCCCGTCTTCTGAAACTTCCCAGCTTTCTGCCTGTCCGGGAGCCAGTTTGCCTTCCTGATCTACAACCAACAGACACTCAAATGCATGAAGCAGCATATTGCCGCCGTCCACCGCGCTGTTCAGAGCCGGATCAATGGTTTCCGGGTCAGGGCCTACCTGTACCTTTAAAATCTTGCTGCCGTCAGACGTCGCAGGGGCTTGCGCCGCATCATCTGCTGCAGGGGCCTGCGCCGCATCATCTGCTGCAGGAGCTTCAGCAGCCGGTTCCTGTGCCGGGCTCGCTTCGCCTGAACCGCAGGCCGTCAAGCCGGCAACCATAACAGCCGCCATTAAGAGTGCAATAACTCTCTTTTTCATAGTTTTTCCTCCTCTTTTCGATTGGATTAATAGATAATTTATAAACATTACAAACACAAAATATTTTATATTTGTAATTGCCTATCAGATTCATACTGCCTATCGGCATTTTTCAATATGGTGGCAGGCCACATAGTGGCCGCTCGACACTTCGCGCCACTCAGGCGCTTCCGCCGCGCACCTTTCATCCGCATAAGGGCATCTCGTCCTGAACCGGCAGCCCGAAGGCGGATTCAAAGGGCTGGGAACATCCCCTTCCAAAACAATACGCTTACTTGCTTTTGCCACTTTCGGATCCGCGATCGGAATTGCCGAAATAAGGCTTTTCGTATATGGATGCAGGCTTCTGGTCGTCAATTCATAACTGTCCGCCAACTCCACCAGCCTTCCCAAATACATAACCCCAATCCTGTTGGATATATGTTTTACCACGGAAAGGTCATGTGCAATAAATAAATACGTCAATCCCATCTCTGCCTGTAAATCCTCAAACATATTAATAACCTGAGCCTGGATGGAAACATCCAAAGCAGAAATCGGCTCATCGCATACGATAAATTCCGGACTGACTGCCAATGCCCTGGCAATGCCTACCCTCTGTCTTTGTCCGCCGGAAAATTCATGGGGATAACGATTGGCATGTTCCGAATTAAGGCCTACCCTCCGAAGCATCTCTATAATGATATCATATCTCTCCTGCTTGCTAGACGCCAATTTATGGACATCAATCGCTTCCCCTACAATATCGCCAACTGTCATACGCGGATCCAAGCTAGCATAAGGATCCTGAAAAACAATCTGCATCCGCTTGCGGTACGGCAGCATATCCACCGAAACTTTATTTTCTATGTCAAAGACCACTTTTCCATCATAAGTAAATTTCCCACCCGTAGGCTCATACAGCTTCAAAAGCGTACGGCCCGTCGTAGTCTTCCCGCAGCCGGATTCCCCTACCAGCCCAAGCGTCTCCCCCTTTTCTATATAAAAAGAAACATCATCTACTGCCTGGATAAATCTCTTTTTTCTGCCATAGCCGCCAGCCGGGAAGTATTGACGTAAATGATCTACCTGAACTAACCTGTCACTCATTTGCCGTTCCTCCTTCCATCTCTTCCTTCTGGTTCAGCCAGCATTGTGTATAATGAGCATCGCCAAAATTCGTTACCGGAGGCATTTCCCTTAAACAAATCTTCATACACTCTTCGCAACGCGGCGCAAACGGGCAGCCCTTTGGCGGATTTAACATATCCACTGGAGTACCTTCAATAGGTACAAGCCGTTCGTGTTCCTTTGTATCCAACCGTGGGATACTGCGTATAAGCCCTTTCGTATATTGATGTTTCGGATGATAGAAGATATCCTCTGCCGTGCCATATTCCACAATCTTTCCCGCATACATAACCGCTATTTTTTCACACATGCTTGCCACAACGCCCAAATCATGGGTAATCATGATAATCGCCATACCTAATTTTTCTTTCAGCTTCATCATCAGTTCCAGAATCTGCGCCTGGATCGTTACGTCCAAAGCAGTAGTCGGTTCATCCGCAATTAAAAGCTTCGGTTCACACGCCAGGGCAATTGCTATCATGACACGTTGCCGCATACCGCCGGACAATTCATGCGGATATTGCTTCAGGCGCTTTTCCGGCTCATTGATGCCCACCAATTCCAGCAATTCTTTGGCACGCTCATGAGCTTCCTTTCTCTTCTTATCCGTATGAAGCAGGATTACTTCTTCTATCTGGTTCCCTATCGTATAAACGGGATTCAGGCTTGTCATAGGATCCTGAAAAATAATGGATACTTCATTCCCGCGTATTTTCCGCATTTCCTTCTCTGTCATCGTTTCAATCTGATGTCCATTGAACCAAAGCGTGCCATCCAAAAGTTTGCCCGGATGAGCCGTAAGCCCCATTAAGCTATATGCCGTTACGGACTTACCGGATCCGCTCTCCCCGACAATCCCCAAGACTTCCCCTTCGTCAAGCATAATGGATACATCGTTCAATGCCTTTACTTCCCCTGCAGGAGTAAAGAAAGAAAGCCGCTCATTTTTAATATCTACTAATTTTCTGACATTTTGTCCTTCTGCCATTTTTATACGCTGCCTTTCTTAATTTTTTAATTTAGGGTCAAATGCATCCCTAAGGCCGTCTCCCAGTAAATTGAAGCTTAAAATAATCAAACTGATCAAAGCTGCCGGGATAAACAGCAGATATGGATAAGTATTCAATCCGTTGATCGCTTCACTGGCCAAACTTCCGAGAGACGGGAGCGGTACCGCAACGCCCAATCCAAGGAAACTCAAAAAGCTTTCCGTAAAAATGGAGGAAGGGATCTGGAGCGTAGTCGTTACGATCAAAGTTCCGATACAGTTCGTCAGCAAATGTTTTTTAATAATTTTACCATTGCCAACGCCCAACGCCCTTGCCGCAGTCACATACTCGCTTTCTTTCAGCATGAGTACCTGGCTTCTTACCATTCTTGCCATGCCTACCCAATAAAGCAATGCAAATACAATAAAAATACTAATCAGGTTCTCCCCTACCGTCCTTATCCATCCAAACCCCGGAAGGCTTGTCAACGCTTCCAAGGGTGCATGTAATGCAAAAGATAAAAGGACAATTAACAAAATATCCGGTATAGTATATATAATATCCACAATACGCATCATCACCAAATCCACCCAACCGCCAAAAAATGCGGCAATGGAGCCGTAAGCGGAACCAATAACCAAGATAATCGCTGTCGCAATCAACCCAACCAGCAAGGAAATCCTGCTTCCCATCATTACGCGGATGGCATAATCGCGCCCCAGCTTATCCGTCCCAAAGATGTGAGGGAACACTTTTTCCCCGGCCGCTATAGCCTCCAATTCTTTTTCAGAATACTCCATTGGCTTTAAATTATTCGCCCCTTTAATCTGTTCTTTATAAGAATAAGGATAAAACGAAGGTACAATAAACGAGAATACCATAATAATAAGGATAACAACAATGCTTACCATGGCTACTTTATTTTTCACGAGACGCCGAAAACCGTCTTTCCAGAAGCTTACGCTTTCCCGCATAATGACAAGGCTTTCTTTTTCCTCCTCTGTTGCCGGCAGAAAATCTTCCGGATTAAGCTTTAACTGAAAACTAATTGGATTCTGTTTCATTCTCTTCTTCTCTCTTCCTTACTTTAGTTTGATTCTGGGATCTACGATCTTATACACGATGTCAACAATTACATTCATCACAACAATCAATGTTGCAAGGAAAATGGTCGTCCCCATAATAACCGTATAATCACGGCTTGTAATCGAACCGATAAATTCCCCGCCCAGCCCCGGGATCGTAAAAATCTTCTCTACAACGAAACTTCCTGACAATGTATAAGCTAACATCGGCCCTACATATGTGATAACCGGCAATATGGCATTTCTAAGCGCGTGTTTAAAGATGCTGACTACTTGGGATAACCCCTTCGCCCTCGCGGTACGCATATAATCCTGCCCAAGCACGTCCAGCATGGAAGACCTTGTCAATCTCATAATATACGCCGTCGGGTAAAAAGCAAGGGCAATTACCGGCATAATATAATGCTTCCACGATGTAAGGCCTAAAGTCGGCAAAAGTTTCAATTTTACGCCAAAGAAATACATCAGTACGGTACATATGACAAAACTTGGCACTGCTATCCCGCACGTCGCGACAACGCTGATAAAACTATCTATAAATTTCCCTCTTCTGATAGCGGCAATACAACCTAAAGGAATGCCTAAACATAAGGCTACAAGTACGGAAATCCCTCCCACTCTGGCCGAAACCGGGAATTTCGTCTTTATGATGGACATTACGGTGCGCCCTCTTTGTTTTAAGCTGTCACCGAAGTCTCCGTGAACTGCATCGGTAAGATATGTAATATATTGCTCAAAAAGCGGCTTATCCAAACCATATTTTGCTTCCAAAGCCGCCTGCGCCTGCGGGCTGATGGCTTTCTCCGATAAAAACGGCCCGCCCGGCACCATGTTCATTAAAAAGAAGGTAATGGTCGCAACCACCCATATCGTTATAATTGCCAGACCAATACGTTTTGCAATATACTTTAACATATTTTCCGCTCCTCTTCCACTCATGATAAATATCTGCATTTTTTATAAAAACCAGACTGCAGTGTGCATATATACAAAAAAATATCATCTTTTATCACACGCTCCATATTTTATCAAAAAATACGTTGCTTTGTCAATTGCATTTTATGTCATGGATATACGTTAAATTATTCATTCTTTTACAATATATTACATTTTCATGCATGAATATTCTTTAACCCTTTACCAAATTAAAATATTTTTATAAATATTCAGATTTTATGAATTTTTATTCAGTTTATTTTTATAAAAAAAATTTAATTATTTCATAAGATTTAGCAGGAATGCATTTCTAAAATCCATAAAAAAGTTATTCTTTTATAATTATTCAATTCCTTTATACACGAAAGAGTAATAGTCAAAAACATACGATTTTTCCATCCGGATTCGGACGTCAAAAGGCCCATCGTGCGCCTGACAAGCGGGACCCCAAGATAGGTTTTTGGCACCCGAATCTTATGATACAATAAAAAACCCTTGCAAACAGCACATCCATGCCACTCACAAGGGCTTCTTTATTCATAACGGTAAAAATACAACGTATAAGGCCGGCTTCGCCTATGCGTTCATCTGTTTTGCCACTTCTTCTGCAAAGTTCTCTTCCTTCTTCTCAAGCCCTTCGCCTGTCTCAAAGCGTACGAACTTCTTAATAGAAAGTTCCGCGTTGTTTTCCTTTGCTACCTGGGCAATATACTGGGCAACTGTCTGTTTGCCGTCTTCAGCCTTTACATAAGTCTGCTCCAGCAGGCATACTTCCTTCAATTCTTTATTCAGACGGCCTGTTACTGCACCTTCAATAACCTTCTCCGGCTTCCCGGCCATTTTCGGATCTTGGGCGATCTGAGCCATAAGGATTTCTTTTTCATGCGCCTTATATTCTTCCGAAACATCTGCCGTAGACACATATTTGGGAGAAAGCGCAGCAACCTGCATTGCAAGATTGGTAAGAGCCTCCTTTACCGCATCATTTACCACATTCGTAGCCGCTTCCACAATAACGCCGATCCTGCCGCCGCCATGCACATAAGAAACTACGCAGCCGTTCTCAGCCACTACTTTTTCAAACCTTCTAATATTCAGATTCTCACCAATTACTGCAATTTTTTCTACTAAAGCTTCTTTTACAGTCTTAGAAGAATCCTCTTTCCAGCTTTCTCCCATAAAAGCATCCAAATCCGCTGCGTCAGACTCTACCGCCTGTACCGCTACAGCCTCTACAAAGCTTTGGAAATCCGCATTCTTTGCAACAAAATCCGTTTCAGAATTCACTTCTACAACTGCCGCTTTCTGATCTTTGTCCATAGCTACGCGGCAAAGCCCTTCAGCAGCAATCCTGCCAGCCTTTTTCTCCGCCTTAGCCTGTCCGTTTTTCCTTAAAAACTCTACTGCTGCATCCATATCTCCATTGGTTTCGGTAAGAGCCTTTTTGCAGTCCATCATACCTGCACCGGTCATTTCCCTTAATTCCTTTACCATTCCTGCTGTAATAGCCATTTCCATCCTCCATTCTTGCCCTTGCATATCACGGCAAAGCAAATTTATTTATCACATCAATATAATTCATCCATATTCCTATTCTTCCGCAGCGGCAACTTCCTCTATATCGGCTGCCGGCCCGGCTGCTTCCGCCATTTCCGCAACAGCTTCGTCAACCATTGCTTCCTCTCCTTGGTTTGCCTCGATTACTGCATCAGCCATTTTAGAAACAATCAGTTTAACCGCCCTAATGGCATCGTCATTGCCGGGGATAATGTAATCCAGTTCTTCCGGATCGCTGTTCGTATCGCCGATGCCGATCAACGTAATGCCAAGCGTATGCGCTTCCTGTACACAGATTCTTTCCTTTTTAGGGTCTACGACAAAAATAGCATCCGGAATCCTTGTCATTTCTTTAATCCCGCCAAGGTTTTTCTCCAACTTATCCCATTCTTTTCTAAGAGCGATTACTTCTTTCTTAGGAAGGACATCAAATGTCCCATCCTGGGACATGATTTCAATCTGTTTTAACCTTTCAATCCTGCTCCGGATTGTCTTAAAGTTCGTGAGCATACCGCCCAGCCATCTTTCATTCACATAAAACATACCGCAACGTTCCGCTTCCACCCTTACGGCATCCTGCGCCTGTTTCTTTGTTCCTACAAAAAGAATCGTCCCTCCCTGGGATGCAATATCAAAAACCGCCTTATAAGCTTCGTCCACTTTCCCTACGGATTTCTGCAGATCAATGATATGGATGCCATTCCTCTCCGTAAAAATATATGGAGCCATCTTAGGGTTCCATCTTCTTGTCTGATGTCCAAAATGCACACCTGCTTCCAATAACTGTTTCATTGAAATAACGCTCATGTTTTTACCTCCATTTGGTTCATTTGCTTCCGTATACCTTATGCTCCAAAGCCTACCTCTCCATAAATACCGTATTAAGGAAACCCATTCCCTACATTAAGCCTTTATTTGAAAAGCACCGACATTGAATAAGTATACGTGTTTTTTAGTCACAACGAGCATATTATAACATAAACCCCTCTTGCTGGCAAGAGGGGTTTACTGCTGTCCGGTAATAATTTTAGCAATCATTTCCATATCCGCATCCGATGGGATCGTATATTCCGCAGCAACAACTTTTCTATCATATCCGTTATCCACAAGAAACTTATCGAAATCGGCATCCTGAGGAATCAGGCCTCCTGCTTTCAGCCTTTCTTCTATACTATAAGGAGGTTCCCCCTTCTTTACCGTAAAGATAACCGATCCTTCCTGACTAACCTCTTTTACAGTCTCATTTATCTCATCTTCAGGTTCCGTCTCCTCCATATCCATTCCGCCATGCAGCATCCCTTCCGGTTCTTCTTCCCCTTCCGGCCCGCTTTCTTCTTCCGTTCCCGGCTCCTGCTGATTCCCTTCTTTTTCCTCTTCTACGGTTTCTTCCTTTTCCGTCGGCTCTTTCTTTTCATACGCTTCTGCCGCTTCTTTCCGGACCCGCTCTTCCGTTTCTGCTTTAGCCTCCTCTAAGTATCCGGCCAAATCATCTTCATCTATCATCCCAAGTTCTTTTGCCTTCGCAACCACCTCGCGGTCGGTAAGGCTTTCCTCTTTCCCTGGCAATATAACACCCATAACGATCGCCGTTAAAATAATGCCCAGTCCCAATCCTCTCAAATAATATTTTAAATTCATAACTGCTCCCGCCTGTTTTTACTATCCGGATAGCTACTTGGCCTGTTCATACAGGTCAATTACCAATTTTACTTCCCCGACCCCCAAACCCAGATCTTTCGCAATTGCCGTCACAGATTTTCCCAATTTGTGCAGCCGCAATATTTTCTCATTATTATTACGGCTTTGTTCTTCCCCATTTACAAGCTCCTCCGCTCTATTTTCCTTTCGGAGGACCTGATCAGATATTTCTACTTTTTCCGGTGAAAATGGCACAAATCCATTCTCAGCCCGGCCATCCTGCCGTTCTGTATCCTCTGTATTTTTTTCTTTTTCCTCTTCTTCTATTCCATCCTTGACAGGATCCACAGCTTCTTTTACCGTAATCTCAATATCCTGTACTTCTTGTTTAATTACTTTCATTCTCCTGTCCGCATCGCTTAATGTCTTTACAAACGTATCGTGCTTATCATTCAACATATCATACAGGAAAATAACTTCCTGGTGATTCTTGTTAATGCCTTCCATCACCTGTTCCGAGTACTCATTGATAGCCATAATCTTTTCATTTGTCAGGCGTTCCATCGCCCTCTCCGTCTTCTCCACGGAATAGGCAACCGTTTCATCCACCATATCGTTCAGACGGTTTCTTACCTCCTTGGCCTCTCTTTCAACCAGCCCCCGGATTAATTCTTCATCAATTCTTACTCCCATCTCAGCCGCGCCCCCTCCCTTTCCCGCCGGAAGCGCATACCCAAGAATTAAAATAATGGCGCCTAGTATAATAAGGCCAATCTCCATCAAGCCCATATGTTCTTTCTCCTAGATCTTTGCATCAAATCTTCCTATCCCTTTTAAAAATACTTTTCCGTCAAAATCTTTTTCCTGGCTCTTTTTCCGCCTTTTCCCTCCATCGCCGGAATATTCCCCATTGCCTTTTTCTTTTGCATCGTAATTCTTTTTTCCATTCTCCGCATTATCCCCCTGATGGACCTGGGCGACTTTACTCTCTACCGTTTTCTGAAACTGAGTCTGGAAATTCGACTGATCGACCATACCTTTGTTATCTTCATTGTGCTTTATTGTAGTATAGTCCTGCGCCCTTGTTATAGTACCCTGCAATTCAATACGGTTAATCGACATAGCTATAACCTCCTTACCCCTAAATTGCCGTCATCTTTACATCTCCATCCAATTTAATAAATTTACAATATTTCATTTCGCTTTGCACGACCATGGAAACGTCTCCTATGCTGATTTTAGTTCCGGGGAACACGACCCCTGTCACTTCCACCTTCGCATTTGTATATATCCCTATCGATTCCTGCAGCCTTTCCATTTCCTGCGCCTTATCTTCAATTTCTTTCTCTTTTACCTTATGAAGAGCAATCAATGATTTTACATACTGCAACTGTTCGGGAGTTACTTTTATCCCTTTCGCCTGCTTCTGTCTGGAAGCTTCGATCAAAGGCTGTACGGACTTCACAACCCTCGACGCATTAGCAATATCCCACTGCAGATTCTGAATGCGCACCTTAATTGTCGGATCCGCCCCTACTTCCACAATCGTGTCCGCCCCCATGGATGATCCCAATGTTTTTACAGAAACAATATTCGTTGCACACACGCGTCCGCCGGTAATAAACCCTCTCTTCCCGCTTACAGTAATTTCATCCCCTGCATAAACAGTACTATGAAGAATAGATTCCGATGATACATAACCTAATGCGGTAACCGTTGCATTCTCTAAAAACTTCGCGACCACATTCCCTTTGGCATTCAGGACTCCCTTCCCCATGCCGTTCATCCCTTTGGCGATAATAATGTCTCCCCCTGCTTCCACCAAAGCACCTTCTACCACGCCTGAAACCTCGACGTTTCCCTTCGCTTTTACGGAAAAATTAGCGCAGACATTCCCGTTTACTTGCACATTCCCGTCATATTCTATATTTCCTGTAGAATTATCCACGTTTTCCACTGTCAGGACATCGGAAACAAATACTTTATCATCCACCAAAGTGACATGACCGTCCACTTCCGATGTAATCGTCAGTTTATCCTCGGAAATAACTATGTTCCTGCCAAATTTCAGCTTTTTTTTCTTTACATCCCGGGGTTTTATCTTTTCTCCCTCAATACTATAACCTACATCCCCCGGATCTTCCGGAAACAACTTTGCAAGAACATCCCCGGCATGGCAGTGGCTGATTGTATTCAGATTAAAAAAATCTACGCTTCCGTCTTCCTTCAACGTAGGACGCGCGCTTAAATCCGTATTAAAATAATACTCAATATACGCATCGGATCCATGTCTCGGCTGTTGTCCTACCGCCACAATATAATCCTCGCAATACGTACGATTATCAAAAAAACGCTCAATCTCTTCTTCCTGAATTCCATATTGAATCCCCTTAAAACTAAGATCCGCTATAAATTCCTGTTTTGTCATCATTCCGCCATTTTTAGAAGGGGGATAAAAACGAGCGATTGCATTCATCTTATCCGGGCCTACCACCAGTTTATATGATTCCCTTACCTCGCTGCAGGCCGTATAATTAATCGTAATCTGCTGATTTCCTGACGCACCCGCAATGGAAGCAATTGCAGAACTATCATAGGAGATACCTCTGCTTCCCAAATACTCCGCAATCTCACTATTCGATACTGCCATGCCCCCTGATGTAGGCGGATAAACGCACAAATAGGTCTGATTTGCGTCACAAACTAATTGAAAATATCCATTCATACTAATAACCATGCCTTTCTCTCAACCCGCAAACTTTGAACCGAAAGTACAATATTTGCAAGACAAATAAGTCTGTTTGTGAAAAATTTATTTTTCACGCTATTATGTCAATATCCCTATATAATTTCCCATTTTTGTTTTCATTTTCTGCAAGGCTCTCGTATGCAGCTGTGAAATCCTTGATTCGGACACCTCCAAAATGCTGCTGATTTCCTTTAATGTCAATTCTTCATAATAATATAACTCAATGACCCTTCGCTCTTTTTCTGTCAATAATCCTAGTGCTTCCGACAAAATTTTCTTCAGTTCCTCTTTCTCCACAACCTCTTCCGGGCTGTCGAAATGAGCATTCTTATTATTTTCAGCCGGTATCTCGCTCCCCTGTTCCATAAATTCATTCAAAGATACCACGCCTGTTATCTTCATCTGAGACTGCCACTCTCCAAATTCATCCTCAGATATCCCTAATGCTTCTGCTATTTCCGTTTCTGTCGCGTTCCTTCCCTGAACAGCTTCAATTTCTTTAATGGCCGCGTCAATCTTTTTCTGTCTTTGCCTAATTGTCCTCGGAATCCAGTCCATTTTACGTATTTGATCCAAAATCGCCCCTCTGATGCGCAGACTTGCATAAGTCTCAAATTTGACTGCTTTCATACTGTCAAATTTGTCGATCGCATCGATCAGGCCAAAAATACCATAACCCACTAAATCATCATACTCAACATTATACCCCAGATACATGCTGAGCCTCCCGGCAACCAGTTTCACCAACGAGGCATATTCCAAAATGAGTTTTTCGCGTATTTCAGGCGATTTCGCTTTTGCGTATTCCTCCCACAATTTCCTTCTGCCTGCTTCGTCCATATTTTTTCAGCCACCTTTACCTAATTATCCTTCCGTTTTCACCTGTCCTTCTTGTAAATCAGATTCTTCTTCATCTGTCAATTCATCCCCGGCATCAACTTCCTCCGGCTGATTCTGTTTGTCAAATTTGTTTAACATCATTATAAACAGGTTCCCTGCAATATAAAAGACAATCATTACTCCCAGCAGGATCATCAGCATCTTATTCGTCTCATAATAATTAAAATGCATGATAATGCTGCTCACCGCCCCAACGGACAGCATTAAAAAAGGCGGTATCAATTTTCTTTTCATTGCTTTTCCTCTTTTTTTCCTGTCACTCATATGGTCTTCTGCACCTTTCCAACGGCTTTAATTACAAAATCCCCTGTCTCCGGATAAAAAATAACGGTTCTTCCATAGCTGTCCCCGGTATCCTGTGCTAAAATGGGGATTTTTAACTGCGCCAGCTTCCTTTTCGTTGCTTCTACGTTCCGCTCTCCTATCCGGACCATTTCCGATTTATTCTGAAAAGAAAACATCTGCGCCCCTCCCGCAATTTTCGCTACCATGCGGCTCTGCTTCGCCCCTTTTGCCACCATCTGCCTTACCAGCTCAGTAATGCCTGTATCCGCAAACTTGGGGATATTGCTGTTATTTCTTATTTGTGTGCTGTCCGGCAGCATTATATGTGCCAACCCCCCGATTTTTGTTACCGGATCCCTGATGGCTATTCCTACACATGATCCAAGCCCTAAAGTAGTAACAGCATCCGGACTGACACACACCCTTAAATCCGCCATTCCGACTTTAATCGTTTCGCTCATTTTCCCGAGTCTCCCATTTTTCCTATGAAATATCCCTTATATATTGTCACCAGCCGTAAGGCTGATGACCTACGCGCATTTCAATGCGCTTCCTCTTTTTCTTGTCACCAGCCGTAAGGCTGATGACCTGCGCGCATTTCAATGCGCTTCCTCTTTTTCTTGCCGCCAGCCGGCGGCCCCACTCATTTCCATACATTTGGTCTTCTAACCGATTACAATTCCCAAAGACGACAAGATTCTCCCATATGACTCCAAGTCAGGGATAAGGATAAAATAACCGTCCAACTGTACCTCGTCAAAAAACTGAGTTTGTATTAAAAGGATCTGATCGCCCAATATCCCAAATTCTATGGCAGGAACGCTAAGAATCGCCCCCGCCATATCAATAGCCAGCGAAGGGATCGTCGGGCAAATCTTAAGATTCGTCATCATTGACAATGAATTCAGATAAGAACCCGTTATGATGTTCCCGACTTCCTGAAGGGCGGATATCTCCATTTCGGAAAATTCATCCCCCTCAGTAGGCATTCCCATTAATTTCCCGACAAGATGTCTCGCCGCGCTTTTTTCCAAAAGAAACATAATGCTCCCGGTAATATCCCCCTCCACTCCAAGGTAAATACCGGCCATAATCTGTTCTTCCCCTCCCATCAGGGTAGCTACATCCTTAAATTCCAACAACTTTACTTGCGGCACGGACATATCAACTTTACACTGAAGCATCTGCGCTAACGCTGTCGTTGCATTCCCTGCGCCTATATTGCCCAGTTCTTTCAGTATATCATAATATTCCTGAGACATCGTCTCCAAATTCAAATCAGCCACTGCCAACCTCCTATACGCCTTCTTTGTCTAATACCACCGCATTCAAATCCAGCAGGGAAATCAATCCGCCATCCTCATATTTCCCTATTCCAAAAAGAAAATAATCTTTTTCTTCTTTACTGTCATACGACACTTTCTCAATCTGGTGATTTTCTAACGTCACTACTTCTTTTACTTCATCCACGGTAATCCCTATTGTCCCATGCTGTTCCAGCCTAAGGATGATAATCCTTGTGCTTTTCGTATATTCATCAGCAGGCAGCCCCATTTTAAGCCTGGCGCTCATAACAGGGATAACTTCACCGCGCAAATTAATAACTCCCTTTAAATATTCCTGTACCTTCGGCACTCTTGTAATATGCTGCATACGCACAATGTTATCCACATACTTAATATCTATCCCGTACTGCTCGTCGCCAAGCTTAACCACGATAAACTGAGTCGTCTCATTATCCAAAGCAACTTTAACCTCTTCCATTCTACTGTCCTCCTAACAATATGAACCTAAAACAATGCATTGGTGTCCAAAATCAACGCCACTTCGCCATCGCCTAATATAGTAGCGCCGCTTATGACCTTGCACTTGGTAATATACTTACCCAATGACTTAATGACAATTTCCTGCTGTCCTCTCAGTTCGTCAACCACAAGTCCTGACTGTCTGTCGCCCTTTTTCACAATAACGACTGTCATATTGTCTTCCGGATTCTTCTTGCTTTCGATATCCAGAACTTCACTCAACCTGATAAGCGGGATCACAAGCCCTCTTAAATGGATCACTTCTTTATTCTGCACGGTCTTAATATCCGTAGGGACAATATCCTCTATCGTCTGGATGGATCCTAAGGAAATCGCATACTGTTCACCGCCCACATCAACCATAAGCGCCTGAATGATGGCCAAAGTCAACGGCAGACGGATCGTCCATGTGCTTCCCATATCAATCTTGCTTTTTACCTCAACCTCGCCGCTCAAGGATTCGATCTTTGATTTTACCACATCCAGCCCGACGCCCCGGCCGGATACATCTGAAACCACTTCTGATGTAGAAAAACCGGCATGGAACAAAAGATTAATGATTTCCTGATCGGACATATTCTCTCCCTGTTCCGGCGTGATCACTCCTTTTTCGATCGCTTTGTTCTTTACTCCCTCAATATTGATTCCTGCGCCATCGTCCCGCACTTCTATCACAACGTTATTGCCGTCCTGATATGCATCCAGGAATATGGAACCAACCGAAGGCTTGCCTTTTGCTTTACGCACTTCGCCGGACTCCAAACCATGATCTGCGGCATTCCTTAACAAATGCATCAACGGATCGCCAATTTCATCCACAACCGTACGATCCAACTCCGTCTCTTCCCCGGACATATACAGTTCCATTTTTTTATCCAGCTTCTTAGATAAATCCCTGATCATCCTGGGGAATTTATTTACTACGCTCTCAATCGGCACCATCCTGACTTTCATTACGGATTCATGCAGATTCGTCGTTACGCTTTCCAAATATTCAATATGCTCATTTACACTGTTATTCCTGTCCCCTACGGAAGCCGAAACCAGGGAATTCTTTGCAATGATCAGCTCGCTCACAAGATTCATAAGCACATCCAGTTTTTCGATATCAACACGGACGGTCCTGTTCACTACCGGTTTGGAAACCGGGGCTTTCTTTTCATTCGCCTTTACCGTTGCCGGCGGAACCGCCGCAGGTTTTTCGGTTGCCGGGACATTTTCTTTCTCCTCCGGCACGATTTCCGGGACTGCATTCTGGGTTTCTTCCTCAACAACAACGCCTTCCGTCTGCTCTACTTCCAGTAAAGCGCCTTGGGCATCCTCAATTTCCGATACGCTTCTTACCGATTTCAAAACAGTCTCCAACGAACTTTCCGATATGAATATAAGGCTAAAGTCCAGATCAAACCTCTCGTCTTCAATATCTTGTACCGACGGCTTCGATATAATAACTTCCCCCAATTCTTCTAATGCTTTAAAAACAAGAAAAGCCCTTGCCGCCTTTAATATACAAGATTCCTGCACTCTGACAGTCATTCCATATACATTTTTCCCTTGGCTGGCCGCTTCGGAAACCACCCGTTTTTGAGTCTCGTCAAACTTAATTTCTTCCCATTTCCTGCCGCCGCCCTCTTCGTCTGCACTTTTTACCTTTTCTTGTTTTACTTCTTTTGGCTCTCCGCCTTCTTTAGAATCCAATACGTCATTTAACAGCTTGATTAAAGGTTCATTATCGTTAGAACCTTCTTCCCCTGTTTCCTGGATCGTATTCAAATATTCTTCCAATGCATCCAGACATTGGAACAAAATATCAATCATATTGCCTTTTACTTTTATTGTTCCATTGCGGACTTCCGAAAATACATTTTCCATGTCATGGGTCAAGTTCTGCATTCTCTTATAACCCATCGTCCCTGCCATTCCTTTCAGGGAATGGGCGGCCCTGAAAATCTCATTAATAGTATCTGAGTTTTCCGGATCCTGCTCCAAATTTAATATTTCCGTGTTCAAACTCTGCAAATGTTCCTTTGTTTCATCAAGGAAAATCTCTAGATATTGGCTTACATCCATCCTATATTACCCCCACGTTCATAATTATCTCCTGCGCAATCTGCTCAAGCGGGACTACTTGATTGGCCAATCCGGCTACGGCTACGCTTTTCGGCATTCCATACACCGCACTGCTTTCTTCGTCCTGAGCGATTACATGTATCCTTTTTTTGCCTTTCAGATAAGAGATCCCTTTCGTTCCATCCGCACCCATTCCCGTCAATACGGCGCATACCACTTCATCGTACTTGCATTCGCTCAACGATTCATACATATAATTGGCACACGGCTTTACGCCTTCCCTGGTCGGCTCATCCGAATAATAAATCACATGCCTCCCCCCGCTGCTGCGTATTTTTAAATGCTTGCCGCCTTTGGCGATGTATACCTTGCCTGGAAGGAGGACGTCACCCTCCGCCGCTTCCTTGACTTCCGCCTCGCTTAAAGAATTTAAACGTTCCGCTAAAGAAGCAGTAAAACCGACAGGCATATGCTGTACGATAACTACAGGGGCATTCAGCTTCGCCGGAATCCTGGGTACCACCGATTGAAGCGCTTTCGGCCCTCCTGTAGAACTTGCAATAGCAACCACTTTGCTCCCTTTTACTTTCCCGGCATGGCGGCTTACCAGTTCTACCATCCTCTTGGATTTTTTAACATCGTCAATGGAAAAAGCCCTGCTAAAAGAAGGCGCTTTGCTTTCCGTCACCGCCGCCAGAATCTGGATTAAACGGTTCTTAAACATATCCCTCCGGCATTCCAGCGCACTGACTGGCTTATGTACAAAATCAAGCGCACCCAATTCCAACGCATCCAAGGTGGTTTTCGCCCCTTCTTTTGTATCAGTGCTTGCCATAACAACTCTCGCTGCAATCTTATTTTTCTGCAGTTCCTTTAAGAGTTCCAATCCACTCATTTTAGGCATATTGACATCAAGGACAACTGCATCATAAGTATTCTTTTTTAACAGTTCGAGCGCTTCTAAACCATTTGTAGCTTTATCCACTACTTGAAATCTTTTATCTTGTTCTATTATATCACACAGCACCCTTCTCATAAGTGCAGAGTCATCAACAACTAGAATTTTTTTCATGGTGAATCTCCTATTTTGTTTTTTTGCGGTTTTTCCGCTCCGTTTCAAAAATATACTTTATAATTTCTTCCCTGACCTCATCATCAATATCAATATACTGTACCCTATGCTCATATAACCCATTTTTTGTCTGCACTTCCTGGACACTTAGGACTTTCCCCAGGATATCATACTCCTTCATGCCTTTTCCTGTATCCAATTGATATTTGCATAGAATAATGCTCTCTTTATCATATGCATGATCGGACACAAAACGCAGGCCGCCTCCGCTTATGTCCACAATAACGCTCTGTTTTAAAGGTTCTCCTTCTGACAGCATATCATCCATCATACCGTCATTTTCCAATTTTTCAATCTCCTCACCGTCCAATGCCCTGGAATTCATCTCCAAAGCACAACTAAAACGATAAAATTCCCTTCTTTGGTCTTTTCTTAAATTACTGGTAAGTTCCATTACCAGCAAATATACGTTATTTTTCTTTCCCCTGTCCGTTACCTTTGCCTTGCACTGGTATACTCCGTTTGAAGAATAAAAACTAATATCATACTCAGCCCCTACCGGCAAAAGGACAATCTTGGTTTTTTCCATCGGCATGACAACTTCGATTTTATCTTCCGACAACACGTCATACACTTGGCTAAGATATACTTTTACCTCCGGCTCCTCCCCGTTCAGTTTTCTTCTCGCCGTCTTCCTTATCTCTACTTTATTTCCCGACGCCACATATTTTGATAATAATTTACCCGCCATACTTCACATTAACCCCCATGCCGCCTTGCATCGGCAACTCAAATCCAAATAGGACGATAATATACTTACTTTCCAGCTTATCTTTTCCCGTTAAATATATGGGTAAAAAATGCTGCCATCCCTCTTCTTTTTACAGTTTCCGTTGTTTCTTTATTTACCAGCTTTGTCACGATTTCTTTATACGCAAGCGCTGATTTTGCATAAGGATCTTCCATGGACACTGGTTTTTGCTGCATCACAGCCTTCATAAGCTGAGTATCTTCCGGCACTTCCCCCAAATACTCCATCGGGGTTTCCAAATATTTTTCCACTACAACATTCAGCTTTTTATACAGCTCTGCCCCATCCCCTTTTTTCTGTACTTTATTTGCGATCATTTTAATTTTGGTATCATCCCTCGAATATTTGGGATGCCTGCTAAGCGCTTTTAAAAGAGAATAGGAATCCGTAATAGATGTTGGTTCCGGCGTCGTCACTAAAAGGATCTCCCCGCTGGCCACCAGGAATTCCATCACTGCATCCGATATCCCGGCCCCTGTATCCACGATCACCACGTCCGTAAGTGAATCCAGTCCTGCAAGGCTTTGGACAATGCACTGTATATTGTCCTGCGTCAGATTGGATAGTCCCGCGACTCCGGATCCCCCTGAAATAAATCCCACGCCCATAGGGCCTTTCGTTATAATCTCCTTAATACTCTTCCCTTCATAAATTAAATCGGATAAGTTATGCTTAGGCAGGGCGCCGAACATGATCTCTATATTGGCAAGCCCGAAATCTGCATCTAAAATAATGACTCTCTGGCCCATCTTGCGGAACTGTATCGCCAAATTGATAGACGTATTTGACTTGCCGACGCCGCCTTTTCCGCTGGTCACTGTCAAAACCCGTGCCGCAGGCCTCGGTGCATGGTTATTGGCTTTTATTATATTCCTTAACTGTTCAGCCTGATCCATATTCTGTACTTTCCTCCTAATTTTTTCCTCCAAGTAACTGCTTTACCGCATCTTGAGGGCTAAATACCCTAAAGTCATCCGGCACATTCTGCCCACAGGTAATGTACGACAAAGATGTTCCGGTATGAAGCTTAAGATTCAGAAGGTTTCCCAATGCGCCGGTTTCATCCAGCTTCGTAAAAATCAGTTTAAAATCCGTAATCTCAGAATAAGTATCCACAATTTTCAACAAATCTTTATACTTTGTCGTTGCGCTTAACACAAGATATACTTCCTTTTCCGCTTCCCCGTCTACGGAGTGGACAATCTGGCTCATGTTCTGTTTCTGCTCTTCATTCTGGTAAGAATGCCCCGATGTGTCTATGAAAAGATAATCATAACCGGAAAAAATATTCAGCGCCTGCATAATTTCTTCCGGCGAATAGACTACCCGGAACGGAACTTCCAAAATCCCTGCGTACGTCCTAAGCTGTTCTGCTGCGGCAATCCGGTAGGTGTCCGCCGTAATCAGCGCCACTTTTTTCTTTTCATCTACGATATATGAAGAAGCAAGTTTGGCAATCGTCGTAGTCTTCCCTACCCCGGTAGGGCCAATAAAAAAGATTACTTTCGTCCCGTTTTCGCCTGGCTCTATCCCCTCCGGCTTTCCAAACTTCAAAACCATTTTCTGATATACATTCGTTAAGGCATAATCAAAAGGCATATTCGGTTTTGCGCTTTTTTCCATTTCATCAATAATCTGATTGGCAAATTTTTCGTCTACCTCGTTATCCAGCATCGTATTGTATAAAAGCTTCATCAATTTTTCAAATTCACTGGGAGGTTTATCTTCTTCCTCTTCCACAGCCTTTTCTTCTTCCGGCTTCTGTAGCTGCTGTTCCAGCAAAGAATGCAGATTATCCAGTTTTTCTTCCAAAAGGGCGCTCTCCCTCCTGTCCTCCTTTATATTTTCCGGCATCCGTCTTTTTACAGGTACGGCGGGAGCAGATTCCTTTTTTTCTTCCTTTTTTATTGGGGCATATTTTTCATTTTCCTCTTCCAAAGCTACCGTAACCTCTATCAGATCCTTCAGGAAAAAACGCAGGACGCCCTTCCTTTTCACGCTTCTGACATTCATCGTTACGATATTGTTCCCCATTTCCTTTTTTGCTGCTTCTATGGCTTCATTTTCCGTTTTTCCCTGGAATTTCTTAATTATCATGCTATTGTCACCATCCCAACAGATTGTAATTCAACATTCGACTCTATTTCATTATATGAAACAACAATCAGATCCCTGTAATAATCTTCGGTCAACCGCTTAAAATACATACGCACAATCGGCGATGTAATAATAATCGGATTCTTCCCCAAATTTTCCAGCTTTTGTACTTCTTCCCCTACCGATGCGATAACTGCCTTTGTTTTTTCCGGATCCAAGGTCAGATAAGCCCCTTGCTCTGTCTGTTTCACACTGTTCATAATTTCCTGCTCCATCTTTGGATCTAATGTCACCACGCTTGTAGTCTCGTTGGACGGGAAATATTTTCCGGAAATAGCCCTCTTCAGGCTTTGTCTTACATATTCTGTCAGGATATCCGTATCTCTTGTAGTAGCGGCATAATCCGCCAATGTTTCAAAAATCGTAAGCAAATCCCTAATGGAAATGCCTTCACGCAAAAGATTCTGCAATACTTTCTGTATCTCGCCAATCCCAAGAAGCTTCGGGACCAGTTCTTCCACAAGCGTGGGGTTGGTTTCCTTGAGGTTGTCGATGAGGCTTTGTACGTCCTGTCTCGTAAGAAGTTCGGAAATATACTGCCTGATGATCTCCGTCAAATGCGTAGCGATAATAGACGGCGGATCGACTACCGTATATCCCAAACTTTCCGCCCGTTCCCTCTGGCCTTCCGTAATCCAGATTGCAGGAAGATGGAAAGAAGGTTCAAAAGTAGGTATCCCTGTAATTTCCTCTTCCACATAGCCAGGGTTCATCGCCATATAATGATCAAATAATATCTCCCCTTCACTTACCTGTACGCCTTTTATTTTAATAATGTACTGGTTTGGATTCAACTGGATATTGTCCCGCAGACGGATGATCGGCACTACCGTACCAAGTTCCAAAGCAATCTGCCTGCGGATCATAACAACACGATCCAACAAGTCGCCGCCCTGGTTCACATCCGCAAGAGGGATAATCCCATACCCGAATTCCAGTTCAATCGGATCCACCTGCAAAAGGCTGGTAACGTTTTCCGGCTGCCGGATTTCCTCGGCCGCCACTTCATCCATATCAATTTCCGCCTCTATCTTCGATGTTTCAATCGTACCTGCGATAACCCTTGCACAAACGATAAATACAAGCCCAAGGGTCAGGAACACTAATGTATTCAATGGCGTCAACAACCCCAACGCTATAATAACGGAACCTACAAAATAAAGGACCTTGGGTACGCCAAACATCTGGCTGACTAAGACAGATCCAAAATCAGCATCCTTAGAACCTTTGGTCACCAGAATACCTGTAGACAAAGAAATCAACAAAGAAGGGATCTGGCTGACCAAGCCATCGCCGATCGTTAAAACCGCATACTTATTAAGCGCCGCCCCTATATCCATATTTTGGCGGAATACACCCATTGCAATACCGCCGACCAGATTGACAAATGTAATGATAAGGCCTGCCGTCGCATCTCCCTTTACATACTTTACCGCACCATCCATGGAACCGAAAAAGCTGGATTCATTCTGAAGCTTATCCCTTTGTATTTTTGCTTCTTCATCCGTTATTGCCCCTGTATTAAGGTCTGCGTCAATTGCCATCTGTTTACCCGGCATAGCATCCAAAGTAAACCTTGCGGTAACTTCCGCTACACGCTCCGAACCTTTGTTGATAACCATAAACTGAATAACAATCAGGATGATAAATACAATCCCGCCTACAATCAAGTCATTGCCGCCCACATAATTCCCGAACGTAGCCACCACATTCCCCGGATCCCCGGTTGTCAATATCAGCCTTGTGGATGAAACGTTCAACGATATCCTGAATACAGTTGTAAACAGCAAAATAGTAGGGAAAAACGACATATCCAATACTTCTTTTGCAAACATACAGCCAAACATAACCGTAAAGGCCACTGCAATATTGCAGGCCAAAAGAATATCCAATAACCAATTGGGAACAGTAATAATCAGCATCAAGAATGCCGACAATATATATAAAGCAACCCCTATATCTGCCTTTTTCACTCCTTAAGTCTCCTCTCCTTTATACCTTCCCCTGTAAATGGTATACAAATGCAAGCACTTCCGCTACGGCCTGGTATAATTCAGGCGGCACCAGTTCCCCTACTTCCACATTCGCATAAAGCATCCTGGCAAGGGGTTTGTTTTCCACAATTTCTATATGATTTTCCTTTGCCACATCTTTGATTTTCTGCGCAAGATAATCCTTGCCTTTTGCCAAAACGATAGGGGCTTCATATTCATCCGGATCGTACTTGATCGCCACAGCATAATGGGTTGGGTTTGTAATAACCACATCCGCCTCCGGCAGCTTCTTCATCATACGCCGCTGGAAAGCTTCCATCATACGCCTCTTCTGTTTTGATTTTACTTTCGGATCCCCTTCTGCATCCTTGTACTCGTCCTTTACCTCCTGCTTTGACATTTTCATGTCTTCTTTAAACTTATGCTTTTGATATGCATAATCCGCAAAACCAATAATCAGATAAACAGCCGAAACACGTATCCCCAGGTTAATTACCAAATCGCCGATCAGCCCAATCGCCTGATTCAAAGATATATCATACAATAAAAATAAATACTGGTATTTATCTTTTAAATAAGAATATACAACATAAGAAATCAGGCCTATCTTTAACATCGCTTTAAGAAGCTCCACCAAAGCCTCTTTAGAAAAAAATTTTTTAAACCCTTTTATCGGGTTCATCTTGCTAAGTTTGGGTCTCAATGGCTTGGATGTAGGCCTCCATTTCACCTGGACCAGATCACATACAAAAGCTACCAATATGCCAACCAGTAGTACCGGCCCCATAACGAGAATCATATTCAACATTACATTTTTCACTACCATGGTGATAGTAGCTTCCGGTATCTCGCCTTCATACATCTTTATATAATCCGGAATCTGACTGTAAATTCCCCGGAAACTGGAAAAAAAACCGTTTCCCATCGTCCCGATATATAACTTTAATACTAAAAACAAAGAAAGAAGCCCAAATGCATTCGCAATCTCCTTGCTCTTCGCTACCTGGCCTTCCTTTCTGGCATCCGACAGCTTTTTCGCCGTTGCAGGTTCCGTTTTTTCCCCGCCCGGCCCATCTTTTGCAAAGAACTGCAGATCATATATTAACATTACATCATTCCCTCTACAAATGATACCACGATTTTTTTCATCTGTGTAAAAATAAACGAAGACGCCCCCGGCAGCATCCCGGCAGTCACAAAAAGGACCGTCAGGCCCGTAAGGACTTTTATCTGAATCCCTACCGCAAACATATTAAGTTGGGGGGATACTTTCGCCAGGATCCCTAATATGGCATTCAGCATAATCATTACAGCAAATACAGGAAGGCATATACGGAACCCTATAATAATATATTCACTCAAAAAACGGAGAATAGACGTCAACAAGGAATCCAGATGAAACACCGCCCCGTTTACCGGTATCAAGGTATAAGTTTCCAACAGGGCTTTTAAAAGATATTCATGCATCCCGCTGATAATCAGCATCAACATCACCATATACTGATAAAAAACGCCGGAAATGCTCGATGACTCCCGGGTTGTAGGATCCATCAGCGTAACCATGGACAGCCCAATCTCCATATCGATAATATGCCCCGCAAAAGTTACGATAGAACTGCAAAGTGTAGCGCCAAATCCTATAATAAAGCCCGTAACGGCCTCTTTCATCACAACAATGGAATATTCCAGTATTGTCCGGTATCCCACTGTCTCATGGGGCGTTATGCCATGAAATATCAGCAATGATACAAATAACCCCAACCCGATCTTGACCTGTTGCGGCGTATTATTCATCCCAAAAAATGGGGCTATAAAAATAAAACAAGATACCCTGACAAATATTAATAAAAAATATTCAAGATCCGCATATGAAAAAGCAGCGTCAATCATTTCGCATCATGCCCTTTCCTTATCCGTCATGCACAACCCCGCCTTGCCCCGCTTTTATTTCGCGCGGCGCTTCCTATCTGATATATATACTGAAATCCGACCAGAGCCTGGTCATAAACTCTGTCATCCCATTCATCATCCAATGTCCTAAAAGTATTATGGATAAGAAAACACAAATGATCTTAGGCACAAACGTAAGCGTCTGTTCCTGAATGGAAGTAACTGTCTGGAAAATACTGATCAAAAGCCCTACTACTAATGATACAAGCAGTATCGGGGCCGCTGTTTTAATAATCAAATACAGCGCTTCACTTGCAACTGCAGTCACGTCATCAATAGACATATTTTTCCTCCCCATAATTTAAGAGCCTTGGCATGTCCATTAATAAAATGTCTTTACAAGGCTTCCTATAATCAGGTTCCATCCGTCCGCCATTACAAACAATAAGATTTTAAACGGCATGGAAATCGTTGTAGGCGGCAGCATCATCATACCCATGCTCATCAGGGTAGATGCAATTACCATATCGATAACAATAAACGGAATATATATGAAAAATCCAATAATAAAAGCATTCCGCAATTCACTTATGATAAAACTGGGGATCAGCACGCTGCTCGGTATGCTTTCCAGATCCCCTTCCCATTCTGTACCGCTTATCTCCAAAAATAAGCGGACATCCTTTTTCTGGGTCTGTCCATACATAAATTCCCTAAAAGGTTCCATGCCCACCTTCAAAGCCTCTTCCTGATCAATCTCCCCTGCTTCAAAAGGAAGCACTGCATTTTCATAAACAGACGAAAGCGTCGGCTGCATGATAAAAAAAGTTAAAAACAAAGCTAACCCAATCATTACCTGATTGGGAGGCGCTGTTTGGGTATTCAAAGCCGCCCTCGTAAAATGCAGGACAATGATGATCCTGGTAAACGAGGTAAGCATAATAATCAATATCGGCGCTAATGCAATCAGCGTCAATGTAATCAATATCCTCAGCGTACCATGAATCTGCCCGTTGCCATCATTATACGTTATTGCAAAAGTGTTGCCAATATTCAGTTCTCCTAATTCTTCCTGCGATTCCGCTTCGCCCGGCTCGCGCAAAACTGTCCTTTCATCCGTTGTACCAGTGAGGTTGGACTCCCTTTCCGATGCATATACAGGAATAGGACAGTATATATACAACAATATGCCTACCGAAAACAGCAGGCATATCATCCTCATTACTTTCTTTCCGGAAAAATGTCTTTTCATATATCTTGCCTATTCTTCATTCTTATGGTTTTTGTCCAAAATTTTCGCTTTTTCAAAAATTTTCCTAAAATCTGGCATAGAATCCACCGGTTTATCCGGCAAATGAATCTGACCAGCGGGTAATTCTGTAAGCATCGTTACTGTATCCTTACATATTGCTACCGCCAGATACTTCTCTCCGGTCCTAATTATTTGAATATACTTATTTGCAGTCAGGCGGTATGTCTCGATTACCTCTATATTCGCCCCGTCGCTTCTGCCTCCCTGAAAATTCGCAATCCACTTTGTAGCAATCCATGTAACAATCAATACAAATATAAAGATAAGCAACACTGTACAAAACTGCAAAACAGAATTCACGCTATTGGATACAGTAAGCAACATCTTACCCTACTACCTTTTTCACTGCTTCCAATACACGGTCTGCCTGAAAAGGCTTTACAATAAAATCTTTTGCCCCTGCCTGAATGGATTCGATAACCATAGCCTGCTGTCCCATCGCTGAACACATGATCACAAGCGCAGACGGATTTGCTTCTTTAATTTTCTTTAACGCCTGAATGCCATCCATCTCAGGCATTGTAATATCCATAAGCACAAGGTCAGGATGCAGTTCATTATATTTTTCTACTGCCTTTGCCCCATTTTCAGCCTCTCCAGCAACATTATATCCGTTTTTTGTCAGGATATCCTTAATCATCATACGCATAAATGCCGCATCATCGCAAATTAAAATATTTTTTGCCATTTCTCTTTCTCCTATTTCCTCTTTTATTTAATAATTTCAGTTACACGGATACCAAAACTTTCTTCAATTACTACTACTTCACCTTTTGCCACAAATTTGCCGTTTACCAGAACATCTATTGGTTCTCCTGCAATTTTATCAAGTTCTATAATTGTACCGGGTGCAAAATCCAAAATTTCTGAAATTGATTTGCTCGTTCTTCCCAATTCAACTGTAACTTCTAACGGTACATCCATAATGAGCCCTATATTCTCATTACTTTGTATCCCACTGTAATCTGCTGAAAAATTCTGGAATTGTGCCGGCTGAACATTCATATTCTGCATATTCATCTGCGGCATCCCCATTTGGGGCATTGCCATTTGAGGCATCATCTGAGGCATCGCCATTTGAGGCATCCCCATCTGCGGCATCGCCATCTGTGACATATCCATTTGAGGCGGCGCCTGCTGCATCATAGGCTGCTCCGCAGCCGGCATAGGAGCTGGGGCTGGAGCCGGGGCCGGTTCCGGAACCGGTTCAGGAGCTGATTCCCCGATTCCCAATTGGTTGTTCATGAAAGCATCATACAAGCCCTTAGCAAAATCAACCGGATAGATCTGCATAATCGTACTATCCACCAGATCCCCGATCTGCATACGGAAAGATATCTTCACAAAAGTCCCCTTTAAAAAGGAAGCAATATCCTCGCCCGACTCGAAATCATTTAAATCAATCAAACTTGCATCCGGGGGGCTGATATCAATCATCTTACCCAACATCGTGGAAAGAGAAGTTGCCGCCGAACCCATCATCTGATTCATGGCCTCTGAAATTGCGCTTAAATGCAATTCTCCCAGTTCCCCATCTGTATTCGTACCATCACCGCCCATCATAAGATCGGTGATAATCTTCACATCATGTTCCTTTAATACAAGTATATTAGACCCTTCCAGCCCTGCCGTATACTTAATCTGAATGAATACGCACGGCCTTTCATATGCGTCCAATACGCCTGACCAGTTTGTCAGATCAACGGTCGGCGTTGTAATATTTACTTTACGGTTCACAAGGGAAAATAACGTAGTGGCTGAAGAACCCATGCTTATATTAGCTACTTCACCAATCGCGTCCTTTTCCACATCGGAAAGAAGATCTTCATCAATCTCCCCGGATTCGCCGCCTGATGACGTTTCCATATCATCATCGCCTTCGTCGGACAAATCCATCCCGTTCAATAATGCATTTATTTCATCTTGCGATAACATTCCGTCCATACTACTCCCCCTCTCTGATTACCGAGGTCACTCTTACAGCATACTTATCTTTGCTCGACCCCGGCAACGCGGTGAATTTCTTTAGATTTCCGACATAAATATTCAGTTCACTGTCTACGCCCTTATCCAGCCGGATAATATCGCCCGGCTGCAGATTCACGAAGTCATTGACCGAAACACTGCTTTTCCCCAAAACAGCCTTCACAGGGATACTCACCCTTCTAATCAGTGATTCGATATATTCTTCGTAGTTCTCACTGCTCTTTGCCTGCATTGTTGAATACCAGAACTTCGTATTCAATTTATCTATAATATCCTCCAAAGTAAAGAAAGGAAGACATATATTCATAAGGCCCTCAACTTCACCTATCTTTACATTCAAGGTGACAATCGCTATCATATCGCTGGGAGCAATCATCTGCGCAAACTGGGAATTCGTTTCGATCCTCTCCATCATAGGGGATATATCCAATACATTTTTCCATGGCTCCCTCATCATCTGCATACATATTATCATCAGCTTTTCTAAAATAGCCATCTCAATTTCGGAAAATTCCCTGTTCTTTTCCAAAGGGACCCCCTGGCCTCCCAGCATCCTGTCAATCATGGAAAACCCAAGATTGCAGGACATATCTATAATAATGTTCCCGGGTAAAGGATTAAAATTTATAATCCCTAAAATAACCGGATTTGACAACGCATTGGAAAATTCCGAAAAAGTAACCGTTTCCGAACTTGCCACGCTAATCTGTATATTCTTCCTCAGATAAACTGCCAAATTTGTAGATACCAGCCTGCCATAATGTTCATATATGATTTCGAGAGTCCTCAAATGTTCCTTTGAAAACTTTGCAGGACGTTTAAAATCATAATTTTTAACATGCTTCTCTTCTTTTTTCTGAGTATCATCTACTTCTAGTTCGCCCGTACTAAGCGCAGCCAGCAAACTGTCTATTTCGCTTTGTGACAGTACCTCACCCACTCAAGTCACCTCCTGCCTATTCATTTAATAGGAGATTATTGGTATTTAATGTCACTAAAGGAAACGCGGAATATAAACTGCGAATCATACATTGACTGGACACGCCTTAATATTTCGGCTTTTGCTTCCTCTTCACCGTTTCCGCCCTTTAACTCATCCATTTTATAGCCGCCAATCACTTCAAAGATCACTTCCGTGAGCAAAGACTTCTTCGCATCCATACTCTCTGCACTGCCAAAAGATTTATAACCTTTATCCTCCATATTCATGGAAAAAGCAACGCCAAGCAGGCACCAATGGGAACTGCCGTCATCGCTTGGCTGCAGTTCAATTGTCAGATCGGTAATATTATACACATCCGTCTGATCCATGGGAACGGTTATGACTTCCCCGTCTTCCCCACGGATCTCCAATTTTAAAACCGAAGCAATATCCGTCACTAACTGCGTTGTCTTTTTTGACGCCCCGACCACGCTGAACATCATAATAGATGTCAATACGATATTTACAATCAGCAATGCAAGTATCAATATAGACAATATGTTTTTCTTCATGTGAATTATCCTCCCGCTCTTTTAATAGGAACTTAACGAGTTATAAATGCGGATCTCTACCCTTCTGTTCATCGCCCGGCCTTCCGGCGTGGAATTATCCGCTATCGGCATATACTCGCCTCTCCCTGCATGTTTCATCATTGACGGATCCAGGTTCGTATTCTCTATCAGATAATTAAATACTGAAAGGGACCTGCCTCCGCTCAATTCATCATTATTGGAATATTTAGACCCTGACATTGGCACATTATCCGTATGCCCTTCGATTTCAATCGTACTTTCCGAATATCTCTCCAACATAACGCCTATCTTATCTAATACAGGCAAAGATTCCTCTTTCAATACCGCGCTTCCCGAGTCAAATAGCAACGACCCTTGCAGCGTAAGCTGTACATATTGGGATGTAATGTCGATATCGATCACTCCATCCAGGCTTTCTTCTTCTATAGCCTCTTCCACCTTTTCCGCCAATTCTTCAGACTCTTCAATCTTCGCCTGTTCAATCTGGGCTTCTGCCTCCGCCAATGTCTCCGGGACAATATCGCCGTCCGAAGCCTTTCCCGTGCTGTTCATATATTGATCCAGTTCGTTCAACTGGCTTACGCCATTGCTTATCAGAATACCATCCCCAATTGCGGAAGCCCCTGCCGTAAATATACTGAAACTTTGGGCAAAAGATGCGGCAACCTGTTCAAATTTCTGCGCGTCTACTGTAGACATGGAAAACAGCAGAACGAAAAAGCACAACAGAAGATTCATCAGGTCGGCAAAAGTATTCATCCACGCTGCGCCTGGCTTCGGCGGATCTTCCCTCTTTTTCCTAGCCAACCTCTTCACCTCCGCCTTCTTCTTGCTGTGTTGCCCTATCCTTCGGTGATAAGAACGATTTTAATTTTTCCTCTATAACGCGGGGGTTTTCCCCTGCCTGAATGGAAAGAAGCCCTTCTATCATAATTTCTTTAACCATTACTTCTTCCCCGTTATTTTCCTTTAATTTACTTGACACCGGCGCACATAACCAGTTTGCAAGCAACGACCCGTACAATGTAGTAATCAGGGCGACCGCCATGTTCGGCCCGATAGCCGAAGGGTCATCCATTTTATTCAACATGTTGACAAGTCCAACCAGCGTACCAATCATACCCCATGCAGGACCCATGGAACCAAGCGTATCCCAAAATCCGATTTTAGCCTTATGCCTGCCTTCAATGCTGACCAGTTCCGTCTCCATAATGGCACGGACTAATTCCGGATCCGTTCCGTCCACGATAAGCAATATGCCCTTTTTCAGGAAATCATCATCCAGATCCGCCGCCGCTTCTTCCAAAGAAAGAAGGCCTTCCTTACGGGCAATATTGGATAATTCAATAATTTTCGTAATCATCTGCGGCGTATTTATCGTCGGCGTTTTAAAAATCAGCTTAATGCTGCCAAGCCCTTCCTTAAAATTCTGCAGGGAATAAGACGCCAAAACGCAGAACAAAGATCCCCCAAATGTAATAAATATAGAAGGATAATCCACGAAATCACCAAGCGCGCCTAAACCGCCACTGGAAAAAATACCAAATATAAATACAACTCCACACAATGCTAAACCTAAAATTGATGCTATATCCACGAATCTTCACCCACATTTCTGCGTCAATCCGCAAAAATATCCTTTCTATACGATTTTACTAGATTTTTCACTTCTTGTCTACTTTCTTTTACAATTATTTTGCGTCCTGTAGTGAATGAAATGACCGTGTCCGGAGTCTCCTCCACCAATTCCATTAAATCCGGGTTGATTAGCACCTTCACCCCGTTTATCTTCGTTACTTCAATCATCTTATACTCTCCCTCGTAACAAGATCTCCCTGAATAACTTACGCCCCATATACCATTATTATTTTATAAAAGACTCTTCAAAACAGAAGGGGAACCGTTTTATCAGTTCCCCATTCAGTTGTAGTCTTTCCATTATATGTTACAGCAAAATCCTAAACTGTAACCATTATATTACTAACGCTTCAAGTTTGTCAATTCCTCCAGCATGGTATCGGAAACGGTTATGATACGGCTGTTTGCCTGGAACCCTCTCTGAGTGGTGATCATTTCCGTAAACTCCTGTGATAAATCTACGTTACTCATCTCCAGGACGCCTGACTGCATTTTTCCTCCCCCTTCGGTAACATCCTTGCCGGTCCCGTCAAACTCGCCGGAGTTGTTCGTTGCCGTATAAAGGTTATCCCCTACTTTTTCCAATCCGGAAGGGTTCGCAAAAGCTGCCGTGGCGATCTGCCCAAGGCATCTGCTCATCCCATTGTCATAGGCTGCCGTAATCACTCCTGATTGGTCTACGGAAATGGATATCATCTCTCCTGGCGGCCGCCCTGCCCCAAGGCCTTCGCTGGTGCCTTTTGCCGAACTGATCGTACTAGACCCATTGTTGTTCACATTTGAACAAGTAGAAAAATCCATAGAAATATTGTTAAACGTTTGAGCGTCCGCAGCAGCCAATCCCAAAGTAATCAATCCTTGCCCGCTTCCCGCGATGCTGACAAACTTACCGGTACCTGGATTAAATCTTAGGCTGGCCGCTTTGTTTACATCCTTTTTCGTCACCGTAATAGAACCGTCGTTATGGACTTCAATTTCTTTTACCTGCTCTGCAGTGATATCCAGATTATATAATGCCAGCAATCCGTCACGGTCAAGAGGCGCCGTACCCGGAACCGCCGTAACGCCGGGCGTAAGGTTTACCGGAGTGCCGTTAGCCGGAGTAACCACTACCTGTGTCACCGTAAGCGTCGGATCATTCACCGGCGCATAATAGGAAGGGCTTGCATTAGTAGGCTGTACAATGGACAACCCTCCGTCCTCTTCAAACCTGATTTCCGTAAAAGTCGCTGACACTGCCGGATCTATGCCGTACTCATCTTGCAGAAGCTGGGTGGGGATCGCTGTCACGGCCTGGTTGATCGGCTGCGTTGAACCGTCTGCAAAAGTCAAAGTCCCCTGCGCTTCCGCCGTACCGTTGACCAAAGTATAGGGAATCGCCGTTTCCACCTCCATGGTAGCGCCGAATTCTACCCTGCTCAATATATCATCCCCTAAGGACGCTCCTGTAGAATCTTTAATATCGTCCAAAGCAATATAATATTCCCCATTGCTGTTGGTTGCATGAATACTGAACTTAGCCGTATAAAGATAACCTGCATTATCATAGAACTCGAAGTTCATAATCCTTCCGGAGGAACTATGGACATTTTTGTCATTCCTATCCACGATACCTGTCACTCTGGCATCAGTAGTCCCTGTCGGATCATATTTCATAACACTATCGCTCATAATCTGCAGAGCTGTTACGGAATCCGGCTTCGGTTTTCCGGTTTCCTCATCTACCTTCCACCCCATAACCGTATATCCCGTACTCGTCATGGCAAGGTTTCCCGCCCCGTCTATATAGAAAGAACCATCCCTGGTAAATAAATTTTCGCTGCCGTTGCTGACAACAAAGAAATTATCCCCGGAAATCATAATATCAAACGGGTTGTTTGTTGTCTGGGCCGACCCCTGCTGTGCGATTGCCGTATTGATTGCCCCGGTTGTAACGCCAAGACCAATCTGCCTTGCATTGATACCGCCTAATCCGGTTTGCGCGTTCGCCCCGGATGCCGACTGCGTTGTCTGGTACATCAAATCACGGAATGTAACAGACTGTGATTTGTACCCGGTTGTGTTGACATTGGCAATATTATTACCAATAACATCCATCTTTGTCTGGTGCGTCCGAAGACCCGCTACACCAGAGAAAAGTGATCTCATCATAATTCATTGACCTCCTACCTTTTTACCTTCACCGCTTCCACGGTCAAGATGCCGCTTTCCTGCCCCTTCTGTCATTCCGGGGCAGCCGCCTCCTAATCAGGTCCAGCTAAATAATAATAGCGCCATCTATATTGGTAAATATATTTTCATCCGCTTCTGTCTGGTTCATGGCCGTCACTACCGTGTGATTCGGTATATTGACGATAAACGCCAATTGATCCACAAGAACTAATGATTCATTAATCCCTTTCGCGCCCGCTTTCATGGTCCCTTCCTGCAAACGTTCCATCTGATTATCCGTAAGTTCTATATTCCTCTCGGCCAGACGGTTTGCCGCATGTTTGGAAAATCTCACTCCCGCAGGTTTTTCCGCATTTTCCGCAGTTTTGTTCAAAATATCCTGAAAGCGAAGGCTTCTTCCCACATCCGTGTTTTCTTTGCCCTGCTTTGACTGCGTAAAATATTTTGCCTGCAACTGCTCTATGGAAAGGAACTGATTATTTTGAATCTTCATAATCTCCTCCTCCTTGAGAATTCCTTCTCCATTTCCCCATTTATTCGCCGGCTTCCAGTCCTTCCATGTATTTCGTATATTCTTCCAGCTTTTCCAGATGCTCTTTTGATACAAGGCTCTTCTCAAAATCTGTCATACCTTTATACATTTCATTCACCTGGTTTATCTTTTCTTTATCTTCCAGTTTCAACTGATCTTTTGGCGGAAGTTCATCCATTGCTTCCATAAAATCGCCGATCAGGTCTTTCACAAGCTCATCCATCCTGTCGGAAGCTTTGCTCAACTTATCCACCAACGCGCTTGCCACAAATGATTTCTCATATTTTGACATGCTTTCATAAATCTCTTTCAATGCATCGACATCTTCCTTGTCATCCAAAGACAGATTCTCATACGCCGGCAATTTCACGATAGCTGCCGCAAGCGCTTCCGCCTTATCGTAAGCATCCAGATAGTTCGTATCCGCAACCCCGTATACATCATCCAGGGAATACAGATTGCCCCCGATGGAAACATAGGCTTTATTGTTCTCATAGACAACATAGTCTACCATGCCCTGAATTGTTGTCGATCTGCCATTGCTGTCCGTAGTATTCACGCTGACAGTCTGCCCTACCAGCGTCGAAGCCCTGGATAATTCCAATGTCGCGCTCATATTCTGCATCTGTTCAAGAGCGGAAAACTGTGCATATTGTGAAACAAACTCCGTATTAGAAGTAGGTTCCAACGGATCCTGATACTTCATCTGCGCTACCAGCAGATTAAGAAAAGCTTCCTTATCCATGGTAGATCCATTCTTTTTTGTACTCTCCGCCAACGATGCTGCGGAATTGCTTTCTACAACTTTTCCATCTTTAATTTGTGCTATTGCTGCCATTTCCAACTCCTTTCCATATGGCTTCGCCATATTTATCTATTGAATTCTTAATACTATGCAGTAAAGCTTACCGTGCTGCCGTCCATACCTACGGTATCCGGCTCCGTTTCATCCGCCTCCTGCCCGTCATCCAAAGCCAGATTGTTCAAATTAATTCTCCTGGCCCCTTTCCTTTTCCCTTCCTGTGCCTGACGCTGCCCGTTACCGTCGCCATTCAGGTTCCTTTCAAATGAATGGCTGGCCACCGTAACCTCTACGGCTTCTACTTTTAATCCCTGTTCTTCAAAGCTGTTTTTCAACTGGACGATCTGGCTTTCAATAGCTGCCTTGACCGTTTCATTCTGTGTCAGGAATTGGGCCGTAATTACGCCTGCTTTGGAAGTAATATTGATGTTTACCGTTCCTAAGCTGGCAGGGTTTAACTGCAATTCCATCTGGGTCATATCGGCTTTTACCTGAATCTTCATATAATCCATAATCTGATTCATAATGTCCTGCGTATCCGCCATATTCTGCACCAAAGGATTTTCAACTGCTACCGCTTCTGCCTTTGTCGTATAACTGCTGTTCAGAAGATTATCCAAAAGCATATCCCCATGCACATTTTCCTGCATATCCTGCTTTTGAGAAGAACTTTCCTGCTTTGCTTCATCCCCCTTTTTAGAATCCGCCGCAGCTTCTTCCTCTACCGCTTCCGGTTTAAGAGCGGTTACTTCTTCGCTCTGCGTTTCCCTGTTCCCGTCTACTTCCACGCTGACTTTGACCGTTTCACCGTTACGCTCTACCACAACTGTGTAATCTTCCTGGCCTTTCCGGTCTTCCGGTATTTCCTGCTTTGCCGAAGGGTCTATAACTGTTGCAGGATCTTTCCCATCTTCCGTTGTTATTTCCGGAACAGGTTCCTGCTCAATCATGGCTGTCAGTTCTTCCGTTGAGATCCCCAGCAGCTCGCCCAACTGATCCACCGTCTCTGCCACAACGCCCAAAAGGTTCTGCAAAGATTCATACAGGCCTTCATCTGTCATTAACGACAGCATATCTTCGCCTTCCACAGCCAGGACAAGCTGCGTCATATTATCTGCGGCCAGCAAATCAGTCATGGTAAGCCCTAAGATTTCCATTGCGGCAATGACTTCTTCTTCCGAAACGCCAAGTTCTTCGGCTACTTTCCCAACTAACTCTTCGCCTGCCTTCTGCGCTTCTTCCTTTACTTTGCCATCCACCGGCATATCCTGCCCGTTTGCTTTATTACCGTCAGCCTTGGATACATTACCGTCATCCAACCCTTTTTTATCCTGCTTTTGTACTTGGACCTTCGTACTTCCTTTCACCGTACTGTCATTTGCCAACTCTATGTCCTTTTGCCCCGATGCCTTATGAAAAACATCTGAAAAATTACCTGACAGATTATCCTGAAGGTTTCCCTTGGCTTTTACAGACACAAGATTCATCAGCGGGTTGATTCCCTTTACTTGTGAATTCGTCATCTCATTCCTCCTTTCTATCGTGAATTTTTTTATATAAATGCGGGTACCCGCAATTATATACTAGCTTACGGACCCGGAATATATCTGCCGGATGCCTTCCTAATTCCATATTGTTTTGCTTTATCCGTATCCCTTAAGATTCCGGATCCATAATCTTGGTGATCCGGGCGGCTACCTGCGGATCCATTACTCCTAATATCTTACCTCTGTCTTCAGCGCTCATAACCGAAAGAATCCTTGCCGCCAATCCAAGATTATCCGTCATCGCCTCAATTATCCCTGCCGCCGCCTTTGGCTTCATTTCCGAATAAGCCTGCGCATATTCTTTTACTTCATTGCTTTCTTCCACTTGCTGCACCACTTGCTTATATAAATATTCGGCAGTCGCCGGGTCGATACTCTCATAATATTTTTTGTATGCCTCTTCTCCCGGGCCATTCTCCGCATAAATCACTTCTTCATAAAATTCCGTCTTAATCCTCTGGAATTCCACTTGGTTGTCCTCAAATGTTTTCAACCGCGCAACTTCCGCCTTCAGCTTTTCCAACTCTTCAGTATTCTCCGCTCCCGTAGACTGCGCCCGCTGAAGCTCCAGTTCCAGTTCCGTAATATAGTCAACCGCATCTTTCAGGTTGGTATAACCGCCATAATCCTCTTCCTCTTCTACCCTGTCGGCCACCATTTCTTCCGTTTCCGGAAGAATCTTGCTGATCACCGGTATGTCCTTTAATACCGGCGTTAAAACGCCGGAACCAAAACCGCCTACATCCAGTTTGATCAACAGGCACAAAATAGCTACCCAGACTACCACGATCAAAGCCGTCACAAGGAAAACCGGAACCCCGCCTCCTATCTCATCCTCGCCCAACTGCTCCTCCTGCAAAGCAATCTCTTTTGCCCTGCGTTTTGCTTCCTTCCTTTGTTCTTTCTGCTCCGCCTTAAGCCTTTTCTTTTCCTCAGCCAGCCTCTGCTTTTCCGATTTTGAATCTATATCCGTGATTACTTCTGTTCCTGCCATTTCCTTCACCTTCTTTTCTGTCCATAGGTATAACTGACTAATTCATCCACTTCTTTGCTTTCTCTGGCATTCTCCTCCTTCATAAATACCTCAAAAGCGTTTTCCCTCAGTTTTTCCTGGATTTTCCTCTCCTGCACCGCTTCCTGGAGTTTCTGCCGCTCCTTTTCCAGAGCCTCTTCCGCTTTCCTTATCTCTATTTTTTGAACGGCTATATACTCATCCATCTGTATCAGCGCATTCCCATTGTCAAGGATATCCCGGACTTTCAGATTATCTTCCCTCAGTTTCCTGCCTTCTTCTTCATAATCAGCCTTTCTCTGCAGAAGAAGGCCAAGTTTCTCCTCTTCCTCGTCCAAACGCTTTCTGGCTGCGGCAAACTCCATTTTCTGCTGTTCTTCCAGCTTCAATTTAAGATTCAGTATATTCTGCATCCTATATATGAATTTCGCCATAATGCCCTCTAATCGTTAAACAATTCTTCCATCATATTTACAGCCTCTTCAAAGCTGAATTTATCTTCTACTGCCTGCATCAGGAATGCATTCACGGCATCTATCTTTTCAATTGCATAATCAATATTCGGATTGCTTCCATTTTTATACGCCCCGATATTAATCAGATCTTCCGCTTCATTATAAGTCGCCAGCACATTCTTTAGCTTTCCTGCCGCTTGTTTATGTTCCCTTCCTGCAATCTGGCTCATGCAACGAGAAATGCTTTGCAGGATATCAATCGCCGGATAATGGTTCCTATGCGCCAGTTTCCTGCTCAACATCACATGTCCATCCAGAATGCTTCTTGCCGTATCCGTAATCGGCTCATTAAAATCATCCCCATCCACGAGTACGGTATATAACCCGGTAATGGAACCGGATTTAGAACGCCCTGCCCTCTCCAAAAGCTTTGGCATTTCCGAATAAACACTGGGCGGATATCCCCTGGAAACCGGGGGTTCCCCGCTGGCAAGGCCAATCTCCCTTTGCGCCATGGAAAAACGCGTCAGGGAATCCATCATCAAAAGTACATCCTTGCCCTGATCCCTGAAATACTCCGCAACCGCAGTTGCCGTTTTTGCAGCCTTATTCCTTTCAAGCGCCGGCTTATCCGAAGTTGCTACCACGACAACAGATCTCTTCATCCCTTCCGGCCCCAAATCCCTTTCAATAAATTCACGGACTTCCCTGCCACGTTCGCCAATCAATGCAATAACATTTACATCCGCCTTTGTATTCCTCGCAAACATGCCCAGCAATGTGGATTTTCCTACCCCGGAACCGGCAAAGATGCCAATTCTCTGGCCTTTCCCTATCGTAATCAGCCCGTCTACGGCTTTTACTCCTAAGGGAAGCACATCTTCAATGATATCCCTGCTCATCGGATCTGGCGGCGGCGCTTCCACGGAATACTCCTTACCGCTTACTGCCGCTTGATCCCCTGTCGGCCTTCCTAAGCCATCCAGCGTCTGTCCCAACAGTTCATCGCTTACCTGTATGGATAAAGGAAGCCCTGTATTCTCCACCATGCTCCCAAAACCTATGCCTTCCACCGACTCATAAGGCATCAGCAGCGTTTTCTTATCTTTGAACCCTACTACTTCTGCCATAACCGGTTTCATCTCTTCTTTTGTATCAGGATAAATCAGGCAAATATCCCCAAGTTTTGCCTCCGGCCCCAGCGACTCTATGGTCAACCCTACAATATTAACCACTTTCCCCTTCATTTTATAAAAAGTGCCTTCCGCTACTCTCTCATATTTTACAAAATTAATTGATGCTCTCAATTTTAATCCACCCTATATGATAATAGCCTTAACTTCTGTGCCAGTTCTTCCAATTGCGTACCCAAGCCGCAATCAAAAATCCCCCCGTCCGTTTCAATAATGCAATCATTCGGCCCCAGAGTAATATCCTCTACCAGCTCTACGGAAGCATTTGACGACACCGAAGAAGCCAGCATCTCATTTTTTTTCATATTCACGTAAGGATAGTCCTCTTTAGAAACATGGATCAGATAATTGCTGTTCCCCTCAATCTTATGCATGGTAGATGCTATCAAATGCATAACTATGTCATGCTCTTTGCATAAATCAATCTGAAATACTTTTTCATATATATCTGTCAATGCTTCTACAAATTTCGGTTCTAAACTGCGTACAAGAGCCTGATATTCTTCTTCCATCTGCCTCCGGTCATTCAAAAGCTCTTGTTTCTGCTGTTCAACCTGCTCTATCGCTTCGTTATATCCCACATCATAACCTTGCGACCTGGCTTCCTCATATGTATTCTGCCGCAGAGTCTCAATCTCTGTCTGCGCCTCAATCAGCGCAGTGGACTTTATACTATCCGCTTCCCTGCGTGCAGAAGCCAGGATTTCCTGTGCCTGCGCAGAAATTAAAGCTAAGGCTTCCCCGGATTCCTGAGGGGGCGCCGGAACCTCTTCTTCCCCATTTTCCAGTTCCCGGATAAGGGCATCCACCTCTTCGGCATCCAAATCCCCGGAAAAACCATCCAAAGCATCCATCCCGCCGCTGCCAATCTCCCTTAGCATCTGTCCTTCCAATGCTTCTATCTTTTTTGCAACCTTTTCGTTATTATCTATCAAAAGCTTATCGTCGTCCTGAACATTCACCTGATGAAATTTATATATATTATTACTATATAACAATCTCGTCACCTCCGCCCCTGGAGATAACAATTTCTGCTGAATCTTCCAGTTTCCTGATAATATTAACAATCTTCTGCTGCGCCTCTTCCACATCTTTCATACGGACAGGACCCATAAATTCCATATCTTCCTTTATCATAACAGCCAGACGTTTTGACATATTGTTGAAGATTGCATTCTGCACCTGTTCATTTGACCCCTTCAAGGCAATCGCAAGGTCATTATTATCCACATCCCTAAGCACCCTTTGGATTGCCCTGTCATCAAGCAGCAGGATATCTTCGAATACAAACATCTTCTTCCTGATTTCGTCTGCCAATTCCGGCTCTTCGATTTCCAAAGTTTCCATGATATGTTTTTCTGTTCCCCTGTCCACCGTATTCAAAATCTCTACTACGGCGTCTACACCGCCGATAATGGTGTAATCCTGATTTACTAATGTCGACAGCTTGGATTCCAAAACTTTCTCCACCTCTTTTATAACATCCGGGCTGGTCCTATCCATCACTGCAATACGCTTCGCCACATCCGCCTGCCTTTCAGGAGGAAGCGATGATATGATCAGCGAAGACTGCGCCGGAGATAAATATGACATAATAAGCGCAATTGTCTGAGGATGTTCATCCTGAATAAAGTTCAATAACTGGGAAGCATCTGTTTTTCTGACAAACTCGAATGGCTTTACCTGCAGTGACGCCGTCAGCTTGCTGATAACGTCCATCGCCCGTTCGGATCCAAGCGCTTTCTCCAGCAGTTCTTTTGCATAACCGATACCGCCCTCTGCAATATATTGTTGTGCCAGACACACCTGATAGAATTCCTCTATGATTTCTTCTTTAAGCTGCGGCGTAACACTTCTTGTATTTGCAATTTCCAATGTCAGTTCTTCAATTTCTTCTTCTTTCAGATGTTTAAATATTAAGGCCGATCTTTCCGGCCCTAAAGCTATCAAAAGAATCGCCGCTTTTTGTAAGCCTGTTATCTTCTCATCTGTTCTGGCCATTATCTTTTACCCCCAGTCCTCATTGAGCCAGTTTCTCAGCAGACTGGCAGCCGCCTCCGGATTTTCATCCACAAATTTATCAATTAACTTTCTAGTCTCAGATTGGTCGTCAAAGACAATATCTTCCTTATCATCAGGAACCGACTGAAGCAGTGATTCCACGGACAGTTCCTCGTCCTGGGCTTCTTCTTTCTCCCCGCGCATGCTTCTGAAAACAACAAAACCAAGCAATGCCAGTATTACAACAATCAACACAACCTGTACGACATCCGTAGCGGATACATTAAAGCCTTCCCTGTCAAAGAACACGTTCTCACGATATGCTACGATAGTAATATTATCTGTACTGATCCCCGTTGCATTAGCAACAACACTGTACAAGTCCTCATCCACTTCAATCCTGGATCTGCCTTGATTGGAAGCCTTATACTCCTCCCATGAAATACCGTCTAGCAGGCCCTGGCTGCTGGCTTCTTCTTCACGCACCACATTATAATCAATCGCGGTAACGGAAACAGAAGACTCCTCATAAATAATCAGCCCGGCCGGGATGCTTTTGTTGGTGATTGTCTCATTCGGCACATAATCCCTGGATTCCTCGCTGGTCGTCTCACTGCTTTCCGCAGAATCCTGGAATTGGTACGTGGTGTTATTCTCGGTATTGGAGTCCGTCCCCGGAGCCCCTCCGCCGGAATTCGTACTCTCGGAATTGAAGATATCTTCATGGCTTAACAAGCCCTGCGTCTGTCCTTCGGGAGCCGAAAATGTATGCTCTGTCGATTCGGAAGATGAAAAATCCAACGACAAATTGCTTGCAACCTCAATATTATCAAACTCATTGGTCCCAAGCAAAACTCTTTTTACTTCGTTTTTTACAAGATTCTCCGCCTGTGATTTTACATTAAGCTGAGAAGTGGCAGTCCCTGATATTGTATAATTTTCATCACCGGAAAAAAGCATATTCCCTTCCGTATCGAAGATCACAATATTATTCGTCGTCTTATTGCCGATTGCCGTCGCCACCGCCCTGGCTAAAAATGCCGCATTATCCGCAGAAAATTCCCCATCCAGTTCTAATAATATGCTGGCAAAAGATTCCTCTTCCGAAGAAATCAAAGTCCCGTCGTTTTCAGCAATGGAAAGTTCCACCCAGGCGTTCTTGACTGCAGAAAGCCTCTCGACAAACTGCTTTTCCAGCTTATCTTCCATAAAAATCTGATATTTCTTCTGTTTATCCGATTCCGTAGTGCTAAAGCCCCCGTTTGTCACCATGTCAATCGTGTATGTATCGGAACGGATGTCATTCGCCCCTAACAGGAGTTCAGCATTCGATGCCTGTTTTTCCAACACCTTTATTTGAAGCCCGTCGTCGGATACCCGGTATGTAATCCCTTCGCCTTCCAGCAGCTCCACCACTTCCGCCGCCTGTTTTGTCGTTTCACACTGCATCAACTGTATATACTGCGGTTTTGTAAGCACAGCCACAATAATCGCGATCGTCAGCACGATACCGGCCGTAGCCGAAATGATAATCGTCTTTTGCTTCGCCGTAAATTTATTCCACCATTCAAGAACTTTGCCTAAAAGCCCCTTTAATCTATCTGCCATCACTAAGTCTCCTTATCTGATTTTTTCCTATCAGATTTTTTTAGATTTGCATCTGCATAAGTTCTTTATATGCTTGCAGCAATTTCTCCCGTACTGCAACGGTGTACTGCAGGGCCGTTGCCGCCTTATTCATTGCTACCGATAGCTCATGGGTGCTTTCCGTCTCTCCAAGCATCCATCTGATTTCTTCATTTTCCATATCTGACAGATAGCTGTTCGTGGTATTAATATTATCTACTGCTTTTTTAAAAACACTGTCAAAAGACAAGTCCGGTTTTTCCAGCACCTGCCTTCCGATCGGACTATTCTCTGCCGCCTGCCTTATCGCCGCCGACCCAATATTATAAAGTGATGAAATATCCATAATTCCCTCCATTTTAAGACCCTTTTACACGTTTATCCCCTATTATGCCTTGCCTATTTCCAGCCCCTTCAACGCAATCGCCTTACTGGCGTTAAAAGCTGTAGAATTCGCTTCGTATGCCCTGCTGGCATCAATCATATTCGTCATCTCTGTAATGATATTGACGTTCGGATATGTGACATACCCGCTTTCATCCGCATCCGGATGGGACGGGTCATATACCATCGTCAAATCCGTCTTCGTATCTTCATATACGCCGTCCACTTTTACTCCGTTCCCGGAATACCTGTCTGTTGCCGAATTCAGTACACGGCTGAACGGCGTATGGGAATTCTTTTCCGCAAAAGTAACCACTTTCCTTCGGTAGGGAGTTCCATCCGCCGTACGCGTTGTATTGGCATTCGCAATGTTTTCCGAGATAATGTCCATACGGTATCTTTGGGCCGTCAACCCTGATGAATTAATATTAAATGCCGAAAAAATATTCATATCCCCATCTCCTCGCTATTATTTCATAACAAGCTGCAAATTCTTAAATTCCTGATTCAGACATTCAATCAGCCCGTTATATTTTAACTGGTTGGAAGCCAGCGTTACATTCTCTGTCTCAATATCCACATTATTGCCGTCCAGCCGGTAAGAATAATTAGCCGAATCCGTATATGTACGCGGCTTTAATCTGTTCATTTTCAGATCCGCCACTTTGGCGTCCATAGACTTATATCTGGAATGACGCAGCGCTTTGGACAGTTCATTTTCAAATGCAATATCCTGCCTTTTATAACCAGGTGTTGTAGCATTGGCTATATTATTACTAATTACATCATTCCGGAGCCATGCGGCATCTGCAGTCTTCTGCAATACATTGATATAATCATATGCATTTGTATTAATCATTTTATTCTCCTTCTCATATCCGTCTAAATAAAATATTACCGACCACTCTCTTCTATTATAAATAAATTATAAAAAAAGACAAGTTTTTTTTGTAATAAAAAAGGATTTATGACTAATTTCCTAAATCCTTTTTATTCCCAGACAGCCTCCGTGCTCTCCCTTATTTCTTATTTTCTTCTTTCATTTTTTCAATTTCATCAAATACCACATCATTCAGCACCTTGATATATGTCCCCTTCATCCCTGAAGAACGTGATTCTATTACGCCCGCGCTTTCAAACTTTCTTAAGGCATTTACGATCACCGAACGGGTAATCCCTACCCTGTCTGCAATCTTGCTGGCCACCAGGATCCCCTCCATGCCTCCCAGTTCGTCAAAGATATGAGTAATGGCTTCCAATTCAGAAAACGACAACGTACTGATTGCCGAACGGACCACCGCCAATTTCCGGTTTTCTTCCGCGCTTTCTTCATTTACGGCCCGCAGCATCTCTAAGCCCACCACCGTTGTGCCATATTCACAAAGGATAATATCATCTATATCATATTGCTGGTCGCATTTATAGATAAACAACGTCCCCAGCCGCTCTCCTGCTATTTCAATCGGCGTAATGATTGCCTGGAATTTCTTTACATCCGTATGCTCAAAGCCCAGCGTTTCCAGGTTCACGTTTTCTTTTGTCGACAGCACGGCAAGCATCCTCTCATTCAACATCGGATCAATAAACCCGCCTACCCGCTCTGCGATAAGTTCATTGATGGATTCTACCCCCGGTGCGGCCCCCACGCCCAGGATCTTTCCTTTTTTGCTGATGACGAGTACGTTGGAAAATAAGATTTCGCATAAAACATGGCAGATATCGTTAAAGACCACCTTGCTCGAATTGTTATTATGCAGCAGTTTCCCTATTTTCCGCGTCTTATCCAGCAACTGTACACTACTCATGAACCTTCCTCCGTTTTCCCCTTTGCAGCAACACGGCATAAAACAACCAGCCTTTAAACCTGTCACTAAAAACACTTGCCTATTTTATTCATTGTAGCACAATGTTTTCTCAACATCAACGACTTTGGAAGGAATATTTTTAAAATTTATACGTTTTTCCAGCAATTTCAGAATTTAAAATATCTTTTGCCAAATTTGTTAATTATTGGCCTTGCTTACCACCTGGCCGCAGGTTTCATTGGCGCAGACCAGCTTATTCCCCTTTTCCAGCATAACGGAGCCGCATACTGCACATTTTTGTCCGGAAGGTTTCTGCCAGACCATAAAACCGCATTCCGGATTATCAATACATCCATAATATTTTCTTCCTTTTTTGGTTTTTTTAAGCACAATATCCTTCCCGCACAAAGGGCAGGCTATTCCGATTTTTTCATAATAGGGTTTCGTATTACGGCATTCAGGGAATCCCGGGCATGCCAGAAATCTTCCATGAGGCCCGTATTTGATCACCATCTGCCTTCCGCAGAATTCACATATCTCATCGGAGACTTCGTCCGCTATCTGGACATGTTCCAGTTCTTTTTGCGCATTTTGCACCGCCTCATCCAAGTCCGGATAAAAATTGGAAATTATAGTTTTCCAATTTACCGTCCCTTCTTCCACCCCGTCCAGCAAAGCTTCCATATTCGCCGTAAAGTTCACATCCACAATGCTTGGGAAAGCCTCCCGCATCATATGGTTTACGACTTCGCCAAGCTCCGTTACATAAAGATTCTTATTTTCCTTCACCACATAACGTCTCGCCAATATTGTTGTTATGGTAGGCGCATAGGTGCTGGGACGGCCAATCCCCAATTCTTCCAAAGCCCTTACCAAAGACGCTTCCGTATAGTGGGGAGCCGGCTGGGTAAAATGCTGTTTGGAATCAAAACTTTCCAATTGAAGCTCCGTATCCTTATCAATCCCCTTCACCAATGTATTATTCTCTTCCTTTTCTTCTTCCTGCGTATAGACGCTCATGAACCCTTCAAAAACCCTTTTGGACGCCGATATGGTAAAACGGTGATCCCCTCCGTGTATTTTAACGGAAGTCGTTTCATATCTGGCCGGATTCATGCAGCTTGCCGTAAACCTCTTCCATATAAGCTGATACAACCTGAACTGTTCCCTGGAAAGAGAGTCTTTTAACTGGGCAGGCGTCCTGGAAATATCCGTTGGACGTATCGCTTCATGGGCATCCTGTATCTTCTTATCCGTTTTCTTTCCATGAATCGCTGCCGCTGCATATTCCGCCCCATATACTTCGCTGATATATTCTTTGGAAGCCTTTTCCGCTTCCTCCGATACCCTCGTAGAGTCCGTACGCAGATAAGTGATGACGCCTACCGTCCCATTCCCTTTGATATCAATGCCTTCATACAGTTGCTGCGCCAGGCGCATCGTTTTCTGCGTGGAAAAATTCAGCGCTTTGCTGGCTTCCTGCTGCAATGTCGAAGTCGTAAAGGGGAGAGGCGGTTTCTTGATGCGTTCCCCCTTTTTCACCTCCGCCACTTCATACCGTACATGTTCCAGTTCGTTTATAATCTTTTCCAGTTCCTGCTTTGAGGCAATGTTCACCTTGCCATCCTTTGTTCCATAATATTTGGCCATAACAGGCTTCTTCTCCCCCGGAATGCGGAACAAAGCGTCCAGCGTCCAATACTCCTCCGGGATAAATTCATTAATTTCCTCTTCCCTGTCGCAGATTATGCGTAATGCTACCGACTGCACCCTCCCGGCGCTTAACCCTCTTTTCACTTTTGCCCAAAGCAGCGGGGAAATCCGATAGCCCACCATCCGGTCGAGAACCCTTCTTGCCTGCTGGGCGTCAACCAGGTCCATATTAATCTCACGGGCGTTTTTCAGCGATTCTTTTACCGCATTTTTAGTAATCTCGTTAAAAGTGATGCGGTATACCTTTTTTCCCTCCAATTTCAACGCCTTAAGCAAATGCCAGGAAATCGCTTCGCCCTCCCGGTCAGGGTCCGTTGCCAGATATATTTTTTCCGCTTTCTTTACTTCCTTTCGCAAGTTCGCAAGGACATCCCCTTTTCCCCTTATCGTAATATATTTTGGTTCATAATCATGTTCCACATCCACGCCCAACTGGCTTTTCGGCAAATCCCTTACATGGCCGTTGCTTGCCGCCACCTCATAACTGGAACCCAGAAACTTTTTAATTGTTTTTACTTTTGCCGGTGATTCTACTATTACTAAATATTTTGCCATAAAACCTCCATAGCCTATCTTTTCGTCCAACGATCCCATAAGCTTTGATGTTTTTGTGTTCAATCTGCATCACTATACAATACTTTTTTGTCCGTTGCAAGTCATATTATAAAAAATTTATATTTGCATAATAATGCTGTCATTTTTCATCATATCTTTTTGCGAAATATCCGGCGCTTAACCGCGAGGCTTTTCCTGCCAGACACAATCCGGACAAAATGCGGATTAATAACCGGTATTCAATTCCCGTCTCCCAAATCAGCCCATCGATGTCTTTCGGATAAAAATCCAACGCATTTAGCACTTTCTTTTCCAGTTCCGTATCTTTTCCTGGCTCCTCCGCCTTCTTTTGCCGTCGTCCATCGCACGGCATTTTCCCCTCACTGCTTAAAGACGGCAGCAATCCGGTCTCTTCCAGCAAGACGGGGACGGAATGAAAAAGACCTGCGCCTTGCTTTAACATTTGATTGCATCCCTGGCTCAACGGATCCGTAACCCGCCCCGGAACGACATACACTTCTTTCCCTTGCTCCAAAGCCATATCCGCCGTAATCAATGTACCGCTTTTCATTCTGGCTTCTATTATCAACACCACATCGGACAAACCGCTGATGATACGGTTCCGCCGGGGGAAAAGGCCGGGGGCGGGCGGAGTGCCGGGCGGGTATTCGGAAATTACCGCCCCGCTCTCCTTTGCCTTTCTATAAATATGACTGTTTTCCGGAGGATAGCATATATTTGTACCGCACCCAAGAATTGCATACGTCTTCCCCCCGGCATCCAGGGCCGCCTTCTGGCTGATACCGTCAATCCCTCTCGCCATACCGCTAATCACATTGACTCCTGCTCCCGCCAGCTCCCTACCGCATATCTCCGCCATAAAACGGCCATAGGAAGAACATTGCCTTGCCCCTATTACAGCTACGGACGGGACCCTTTCTTTTGGCAGCTTTCCCTCCGCATAGATCCCATAAGGTTTATCTGGTATGTCTTTCAGCCGTTGCGGGTAATCCGGATGATAAACCGAATAAAAACTGACCCCGCTTTTTTCCAATTTTTCATATCTTTCCCATATATCATATTCTGTTTTCGCATATATTAATGCCTTTGCCTTGCTTTGGGGAATAATTTCCATCATATCCGGCAAATTCATCTCATAGACGGATTTTAGGTTTCCCGCATACTGCAATAATTTTTCAATCGTACGGCTGCCAATTCCTTCCACGCTTGTCAGCCAGTAAATATAGATCTGCTGTTCTTCCCAGTTTTCTTTGTACAATCCTTCTTTTCCTATATCTCCCAGTATTTTTCCCCTCCTATCCTGCAGCCCAAAGCTTCTTCCAAATGCATTTCCTTTATTTTTTCACTGCCGTCTAAATCTGCAATCGTCCGCGCCACTTTAAGAATACGGCAATAACCTCTCGCACTAAGCTGCATCTCCAAAAAAGCTTTCTCCATCAACCGTTCCTCCTTTTTCCCCAATAGGCAATACAATTTCAAGTCCGCCTGAGGCATAAGCGCATTGTATTTATATTTTTTTTCCGCATATCGTATTTCCTGCAGCTTTCTTGCCTGCATTACCCTTTTTCTTATACAAGCGCTGGATTCCTCCTTGGATGTCCACGACAATTGATTTGCACTGATACGGGATACGCCCGCACATAAATCAATCCTGTCCAGGACGGGGCCGGAAATACGCCCTTGATATTTTCTTATTTTCGATGGGGTACAAGTACACCTGCCAATATCCGGATAGTAGCCGCAGGGACATGGGTTCATCGGTACAACGAAATTGATACAATTCAACGATGCATCCCAACCTTATAAC